>NZ_JAYXBQ010000055.1:0-197271 GCF_039668335.1 Mycobacterium sp. SM3041
GCCGACTAACCCTGCACGGTCGGGCGGATGGTGATGTCCCCGATCTCGACGTCGTGCGGCTGCTCCATGGCGAACGCGATCGCGCGGGCGACCGCGTCCGGCGGCAGCCCGAAGTCATCCATGTTGCGACGAATCTGGTCGCGAAGGGCGGGATCGTCGATCGCGGCGTCGAGCTCGGTGCGGACGAAGCCCGGCGATATCGACGTCGTTCGTACGACGCCGTCCGTCGACTCCTGCCGCAGACCTTCCATCAGGGTTCGCACCGCGTTCTTCGTGGCCGCGTAAACCGCCTGCCCCGGAACGATTTTCAGCCCTGCCGTGTACACCGTCGTGATGAAGTGCCCGGCACCCTGTCGCTGGAACACCGGTAGCGCCGCGGCGATGCCGTGGAGCACGCCGCGCAGGTTGACGTCGATCATCTGCGACCAGCCGTCGGTGTCCAGGTCGGCGACCGGACCGATCTTTCCGATCCCGGCATTACTCACCAGCACATCCAGCCGACCGAACGCGTCCACCGCGGCGGCCACCAGTGCGTCGACGTCGGCCCGGTGTGTCACATCGGTCGGGCACGTGACGACCTGCCCGCCGGCGGCGCGGATCGCACCGCCCAACTCGTCGAGCCGGGCACCCCGGCGGGCGCCGAGAACCACCACCGCGCCCCGTTCGGCGAGCAGCCGGGCTGTTGCTTCGCCGATGCCACTGCTGGCGCCCGTGATGGCGACGACTTTGCCTGCGATACCGGTCATCTCAGCCCTGTCTACGCGCCGTGCCCCGGGCTGAGATCCTTCACATCGTCGAAGAACACCGGCTTGCCCCCGGTGCCGGAATCACCGCCCGCGACAGGTGCCAGCAGATGACCCACGTGGTCGCCCATGTCGAATCTCGCGATGATCTCGCCGACGAACCAGGCCAGCGCGGAATCGAGGACCGCAGAGCCTTCCGGCCCGACATGCCAGTCGCAGCGCTCGAATTTGTCGACGGCATCGCCCGTCTCACCGCCGAACAGCTCGGCCACCTTCAACTCGTCGCGCGGCAGCAGGTGCACCGCAAGGTGAGTGGCCGTCCGCGCGATCGAGGTCGTGTGATTCGCCGTGGACAGCCCGACGAGGAATCTCGGCGGGTCGATGCTGGCCTGCGTGGCGAAGCCCACCAGGCATCCGGCGGTCTGACCGTCGGCCTGCACCGTAACCACGAACATCGGGTAGTCGAGCAGGTCGACGAAATCATCAAATGCGGTCTCTGGTTTCATCACCGGTCCTGGCCTCGGGTTTTGGGATACCGGAGTTGGGGTAGCCACTGCTCATTCTTGCAAACCGTCAACGGGTGCCGTCGATGGTCGATACCGGAGATGGGAGTCCTGCGTGAAGGCAGTTACCTGGCATGGCCGACGAGACGTCCGAGTCGACACCGTGCCCGACCCGGAGATCGAAGCGCCCACCGACGCCATCATCGAAGTCACCTCGACCAACATCTGCGGATCGGATCTGCACCTGTACGAGGTGCTCGGGGCGTTCATGCACGAGGGCGACATTCTGGGGCACGAACCCATGGGCATCGTTCGCGAGGTCGGCAGCGACGTCGACGGGTTGTCCGTCGGTGACCGGGTCGTCGTGCCGTTCCAGATTTCCTGCGGGCACTGCTACATGTGCGGCCAGCAGCTCTACACCCAGTGCGAGACCACGCAGGTTCGCGACCACGGCAAAGGTGCCGCGCTGTTCGGCTATTCGGAACTGTACGGGCAGATACCGGGCGGCCAGGCCGAGTATCTCCGAGTGCCGCAGGCCCAGTTCACCCACATCAAAGTGCCTGAGGGACCACCGGATTCGCGATTCGTCTACCTGTCGGACGTACTGCCCACGGCGTGGCAGGCTGTCGCCTACGCCGACATACCCGACGGCGGTAGCGTCACGGTGCTCGGGCTGGGGCCGATCGGCGACATGTGTGCGCGCATCGCCCAGCATCTCGGCTATCGGGTGATCGCCGTCGACCGGGTTCCCGAACGGTTGGCGCGGGCATCGGTGCGCGGTATCCACACCGTCGACCTCGACACCGTCGACGGCAGCATCGGCGACACCATCCGGGCGCTGACCGACGGCCGCGGCACCGACTCGGTGATCGATGCGGTGGGCATGGAGGCCCACGGATCGCCTGTGGCCCAGGCACTTCAGCGCATGACGGCGACGCTGCCCGACATGGTGGCAAAGCCGATGATGCAGAACTTCGGGGTCGATCGACTTCATGCGCTCTACTCGGCCATCGACATCGTCCGCCGCGGCGGGACCATCTCGTTGATCGGCGTGTACGGCGGCATGTCGGACCCGCTGCCGATGATGACGCTGTTCGACAAGCAGATCCAGCTGCGCATGGGCCAGGCCAACGTCAAGAGATGGGTCGACGACATCCTGCCGCTGCTCGGCGACGACGATCCGCTGGGCGTCGACACCTTCGCCAGTCACGTTCTGCCCCTTGATGATGCACCACATGCCTACGACATCTTCCAGAAGAAAACGGACGGTGCCGTGAAGGTGATGCTCAAGCCGTGAGCGGAAGGACCGATGACACTACCCCGAATGCAACCCGACCCGGGCGCCATCGCCGAGGCCAGAGACATCGTCGGCGCCGTGGCGTCGGCGTTCTCCCATCAGGTCGTGGGCCAGGAGCACCTGCGTGAGACGATGCTCGTCGCGCTGCTCGGTGGCGGCCACCTGCTGATCGAGAGCGTTCCCGGTCTCGCCAAGACCACCGCGGCGCGCGTCCTTGCCGCGTCTGTCGGTGGCAGCTTCCGCCGCATCCAGTGCACGCCGGATCTGTTGCCCAGCGACATCATCGGCACGCAGATCTTCGAGGCCGACACCAACACGTTCACCACCCAACTGGGCCCGGTGCACGCCAACATCGTGTTGCTCGACGAGGTCAACCGCTCGAGCGCCAAGACACAGAGCGCCATGCTCGAAGCGATGGAGGAACGTCAGACCACGATCGCCGGCGTCGAATACCCGATACCCGAGCCGTTTCTCGTCATCGCGACCCAGAACCCCGTCGACCAGGAAGGCACCTATCCGCTGTCGGAGGCCCAGACCGACCGCTTCATGCTCAAAGAGCTCGTGCACTATCCGTCGATCACGGACGAGATCGAGATCATCGACCGCATGGACGCCGGGCGGTACGACCGCGCTCGTCATCCGGCTCCCGTGGTCTCGCTCGACGACGTCCGGCGGGTGCAGGAGATCGTCCGCTCGGTCCACCTCGATCGCGCGCTCGTCGCGTACGCGAGCCGACTGGTCGACGTCACGCGCAGCCCCGCCCAACACCTACCGTCGCACCTCGCCCGACTCGTCGAATACGGCGCGAGCCCCCGCGCAACCATCGCCTTCTGCCGCGCCGCACGCGCGCTCGCCGTCATCCACGACCGCGGACACGTTGTGCCCGAGGATATTTCGATGCTCGCACACCGCGTGCTGCGGCATCGGCTGATCCTCGGTTTCGAGGCCGCGAGCGCGCGGATCACGCCTGACGCAGTGGTCGACGCGGTACTGCAGACGGTCCCGGTGCCGTGAGGCCGCCATGGGGAAACACCTCGACGCCGCGAAAATCCACATCGGCCGTGACCCGGGCAGCCTCCTGGAAGGCGGCCGCTACGCGCTGATCCACACCCGGAGCCTCGAGTTCGACGAACTACGCCCCTACGTCCCGGGCGACGACGTCCGGGACATCGATTGGAAGGCGAGTTCCCGGTCCGGCCACACCCTCATCAAGCAGTTCGTGTCCGAGAAGCACCACAAGATCGTGGTGGTCGCCGACGCCGGCCGAAACGCGTCGGCGCTCGCGCCGTCGGGAGAGCTCAAGAAGGACATCATCATGCACGTCATCGGCGCGATCGGACTCATGACGCTGCGCCGCTCCGACGAGATAGGCCTGGTGGCGGGAGACCGCCGTGGTTGTATCGACACCCGCCTGCGGCGTGGCGAGACGCATATCGAGCGCATGCTGCACCACTACCTGCAGCTCGCCGGCGAATCCCCCGCCCGCAGCGCTCTGCTGGTCCAACTGCAATGGCTCGCCACGCATTACCGCCACCGGCTCCTGGTCTTCATCGTGTCCGACGAACCCGAGATCAGTGACGCGTTGCAGAACGTGCTGCGCTCACTGACCGCCCGGCACGACGTCCTGTGGGCGCTGGTGACCGACATGCCACCGGTGGGATCCGGAGCCGGCCGCAGCTACGACGCCGCCGATGGACAGTTCCTGCTACCGCCGTCCGCACTCGACCGCGCCGTCACCGAAGCCTACCGGCGATCGGAAGACGAACGGCGCCAGAATCTTTCGGAGTTTCTGACCGTGTCCGGCGTACCGCATGCGCGAATCGGCGCGAGCACCCAGATCAAACCCGCCCTGACGGCGATGACGGGGGTCTACGCACGTGCCAGATGACGATCTGCTGCGCTACGTGGTCGGCCCCGAGCCCTATTCCGGGTGGTGGCCGTGGCTTTCGGCTGCGCTGATCGTCTGTGTAATCGCCTGGTATGCCTGGCTTTTCAAGGCGACGTCAGCGTCCCGCCGGATCGGCGACGTGCGGTTGATCCGAGTCGTGCGGGACGAGATGATCAAGCTGCGCGCGGTCCGGGACATTCGCGGCATCGCCAGGCGCCATCGATCGGGCGACCTCTCGGCGCCGGCTGCCGGGGCGGCGCTGAGCCGAGAAGTCCGCCGGTTCCTGCACGCCGCGACCGGGCTCCGCGTGCAGTACATGCACGTCGGCGCCATCGCAGCCGGCCCGGCCGGCGCCGCCGCACCGCTGCTGTCCGAACTCGTCGACGTGCAATTCAATCCGCGATCGGACGTCGATGTCGACGATGCCTGCGCGACCGCCGAAGGGCTGGTCAGGCGATGGAGCTGACCTGGCGGATTGCGGCGATCATCGGGTTCGTCGCGCTGGCGGCGTGCGTGGCGGTGGCCGTGCTCTGGCCACACCGCCAGCGTCCCGGCGATCTCAAACCGCTCGCCAACACCGGCCGCCTGACGCGGCTGCCCGAATACCGCCGGGCACAACGCCGGAACACGATCTCGGTGTGGTCCGCCGTCGTGCTCCTCGTGGTGGGTTTCGGTGCCGCCGTCGTGGCCACGGCACGACCCACGGGTCTGCCCACGCTCGATCGCCGGTCCGAAGCCGCTGCGCCGCAGGACATCATGATCTGCGTCGGCGCCCCGGTCTCCGATTCCCCCGTCAACGCGACGCTGCAGTTCTTCGCCGATGCGGCCCGGGAGTACCGCACCGAGCGGATCGGGCTGACGTCTGCCAATCGCCGTGTCGTCCCGTTGACTCGGGACTACCAGTACGTGGCCGCGGAGTTCACCGCCTATGGTCGGCAGATCAAGCGCAGCGACGCCAGACCGTTCGTCGCGCCCGTCCGCTACACCGGCTACACCCCGAACATCGAAGACCTCCTCGCGCTGTGCATGACCGGGTTCCCGCCGGCCGCCAAGGGCACGGCGACGCGCAGGTCACTCATTTACGTCGGGCCAGACGCTTCGAGCGGAGAGGCCGGCCGGCTGTTCGACGGCGCCGCGCTTCGAGACCTGGCTGCCACCAGCAAGATCCAGGTGAACGCACTCATCGTCGGCGCCGATGGGGGCACCGTTTCCGGCCTCGTGCACGACACCGGCGGCAGGTCGCACCCTGCCACTGATATCGGTGCGTCGTTGCGCGACATCACCCGCCATCCGCCCCCGGCCGATCGGACGAACGTCGCCGCCACACCGACAGAGACTCCGGACATCGCACTCGTGGTCGCCCTGCTCGCCGCCTGCGGTGCCGCATGGTGGCGACGGCGAAGCACCGAACACACCGGTTGGCGGACGTGGCGCTGGGCCGGATTCGGCCTGACCGTGGTGCTGTTGATCGCCGCCGGCACGCGCCCGGCGATCGGGGCGACACCCCCGCCGCCCCAGACCGCAGGCGCGCTCGAACCGAATGTCTTCCTGGTCGTCGACCGCTCGGCGGACATGGCGGCACCGGGACCCGACGGCCGCTCACGCGCGGCCGAGGCGAGTGCCGACATCGCGCAACTGATCGACCGCTATCCGACCGCGCGGTTCGCCGTCGTCGGATTCGCGTCCGGCCCAGCAGTGGAATGGCCGCTCTCGGCCGACGCGTGGAGTCTGAAGCCGGTCGTGACGGCTCCCATCACCTACCCCACACCGGAACCGGCACATACCGACGCCGGCGCGGCAAGTACGGTGCTGCGCTACCAGCTGCTCAGCGCAGCCCAGCAATACCCGGACGCCAAGAACCTCGTGTATTACCTCGGCGCGGGGACACCGGAATCCGCCACTCCGCAAAGGGAATTCGATCTACCGGAAGGTGTGGTCGCCGGCGGGGCCGTGATCGGTTACGGCGACGACGCGGTCCCCTCGCTACGGGCCGTTGCCGAGCAGATCGGGGTGCCGTATGTGCCGCGGCCCGCGGCCGGGCTGCCGCCCGAGGCGCTCACCGACGTCGCCCGCCCCGTCCAACGCCCATCGGCTCGGGTCACAGTGGAACGGAACTCTACTGGGCGCTCTCAGGGCTCGCCGCCATGCTGCTTCTCATCGAACTGTTCCTGACGTTGCGGGAAGCGGCCCGCACCCGACTGGACCGGGTACGACTGTGAACACCGACCGACGAAAGCTGCGTCGCCGACTGCTCCTGGGCTCGGCGCCCGTCGTCGCCGCGGTGCTGATCCTCGCCGCGAAGCTGGCATCTGTCGCTGTCGTCGGCGACTCGGCGGTCACCGACTATGCGAACCGGGACACCGCCGCGCTGTCCGACGACGTCGCAATCCTGCGCCAGTTCAACGTGATCGAACCGGGCCGGACGTCGTACGCCGGCGGAAGCCTCGCGGTACTGCAGCACCGGCTCGGCGATGCCGACCGCGAATTCGGCCGCGCCCTGGCGCAGACCCCGGCCGACCGGTCGTGCCCGGTCCGGGTCAACCTCGAGCTGATCCGCGAAACCCTCGGCGATCAAGCCGCCGCAGCGGGCGACCGCGACGCGGCCGTCCGGCAGTACACCGCCGCCAGGGATGTGGTCACGCACGCGCCCGCCGACTGTTTCGCGGGCAACGCCGACCCCGATGCGCAGCGGCGCCGGATCCGCGCAGAGGCCCTGCCCCGGCTGGACGCCAAGCTTGCCGAGGCCGGCCCGCCGCCGGCCGCGCCGCCCCCACCCCCTCCGGCAGCACCGCCCCCGGCGCCGCCGCCCGCGGCCGGGGATGCCACGTCGACCCTTCCGCCACCGCTGCCCCCGCCGGACGGCGCCGACCCGATGCAAGGGCTGCAACAGATCCTGCGCGACGCGGCACGGTGACATCGGCAGGTGTGCCCGCGGTGACGTCTGGGTATGCACCATCGATGAGTGACACCGCTCTGTTGATCATCGACATGTTCAACGACTACCGGCACGAAGACGGTGAGGAACTTGCGGCGAATGTCGCCGAGATTCTCGATCCGTTGCACCGGCTGCTGACGGCGGCCCGATCACACCATGGTGTGGACGTCCTGTACGTCAACGACAACCATGAAGATTTCAGCGTCGGCGGCGAAGGCATCGTCGACGTCGCGTTGTCCGGGAGCCACCCCGAGCTCGTCAAGCCGCTGGTGCCGACACAGGGCAGCACCTTTCTGACCAAGGTGCGGCACAGCGTCTTCTACGCCACCGCTCTCGACTACCTGCTGCGGCAGCGTGGCGTCACCAGGCTGATCCTGACGGGTCAGGTCACCGAACAGTGCATTCTCTACAGCGCCCTCGACGGGTACCTGCGGCACTACGACGTCATCGTCCCACCCGACGCGGTCGCGCACATCGACCCGCAACTCGGTGACGCGGCGCTGAAGATGATGCGGCGCAACATGGGCGCCGAGATCATCGAATCCACGCGGTGTCTGCCCTGACGCGTCGGGCGCGCGTGTACCGACCGTGACACCGGGTATGCGCCCTGTGTGAACACGACACCACCGATAACCCCCATGGACACCGTGGCCGAAGTCGCGGCCCGTCTGCGCGTGGATTCGATCCGGTCCAGCACCAGTGCCGGATCCGGTCATCCCACGTCGAGCATGTCAGCCGCGGATCTCGTCGCCGTGCTGATCACCCGTCACCTGCGCTATGACTGGCGCGATCCGGCCGCCGTCACCAACGACCATCTCATCTTCTCGAAGGGCCACGCGTCACCGCTGTTGTATTCGGCCTTCGCGGCCGTCGGCGCGATCACCGACGAAGAACTGGTCGACGGCTACCGCAGGTTCGGGCAGCGCCTGCAAGGTCACCCCACACCGGTACTGCCGTGGGTGGACGTCGCGACAGGCTCGCTCGGTCAGGGACTGCCCGACGGCGTCGGACTCGCGCTGGCCGGGAAATACCTCGACGGCCTTCCGTACCGGGTGTGGGTGCTGTGCGGTGACAGCGAGATGGCCGAAGGCTCCATGTGGGAAGCGCTCGACAAGGCGTCGTACTACAAGCTGGACAACCTGGTCGCCCTCATCGATGTGAACAGGCTGGGACAGCGGGGCCCGACGGACCTCGGCTGGAACGTCGCGGCCTACGAGCGGCGCTGCCAGGCGTTCGGCGCCCGGACGGTCGTCATCGACGGCCACGACCTCACCGCGATCGATGAAGCCATGGCCGGCGTCGGTACTGCGGAAGCAGTGGACCGGCCGACGGTGATCATCGCCAAAACCATCAAGGGCAAAGGGTTCTCGGAGGTGGAGGACAGCCCGGACTGGCACGGCAAACCGTTGCCCGAAGACATGGCCGAACGGGCCATCGCCGAACTCGGTGGCCGGCGCCGACTGATCGTGCGCAGCCTCGAGCCACCGACGCCCGCTCCGGCAGAGGAATGGCGGGCGGCCGAGCCCGTCGACCTACCCACCTACGAACTCGGTGCGGACATCGCCACGCGAAAGGCCTACGGTGACGCGCTGGTGTCGGTCGGCAGTCGCAACCGGCACGTGGTCGCACTCGACGGCGAGGTCGGAAATTCCACCCACGCAGGCGAATTCGCGCGGGCATTTCCCGACCGCTACTTCGAGATGTTCATCGCCGAACAGCAGCTGGTGGCCGCGGCGACGGGCCTGAGCGTCCGCGGATACGTTCCGTTCGCCTCCACGTTCGCCGCGTTCCTGACGCGCGCCTACGACTTCATCCGTATGGGCGCGATCTCGAACGCGAATGTGAAACTTGTCGGCTCCCACGCCGGCGTCGAAATCGGCGCGGACGGCCCATCGCAGATGGCACTCGAAGATCTGGCGATGATGCGCGCCGTCCACGACGCCGTCGTGCTGTACCCGAGTGACGCCACCAGCACCGTCGCACTGGTGCAATCGATGGCCGAGACACCGGGAATCAGTTACCTGCGCACCACGCGCGGCGCCTACCCGGTGCTGTACGACGCCACCGAGGAGTTTCCGGTGGGCGGCGCCAAGCTCCTGCGCGTATCCGATCACGATGACGTCACCTTGATCGGTGCCGGTGTGACGGTGCACGAATGCCTCAGCGCCGCAAACGAACTCGCCGGGGAAGGCATCACCGCGCGGGTCATCGACTGTTACTCGATCAAGCCGCTCGACGCGGCCACCGTCGCCGCGGCCGTCGCCGCCACCGGTGGCCGCGTCGTCGTCGCCGAGGACCACCACCCCGAGGGCGGTCTCGCGTCGGCGGTTCTCGATGCGCTCGTCGCTCACGATCTTGCCGATATCCGCCTCGCGCATCTGGCTGTCCGCGGCATGCCCGGTTCCGGCACGACACGCGAGCTGCTCGCCTGGGCGGGCGTCGACGCGGACCGCATCCGGGAAGCCGCGACGACGTTGATCGCCAAGAGCGTTGTCGACAGCACGCCGCGCTGAAGTTCGGGCTTGCGACAATGGACGCATGGTCGAGCAGAGCCTGTGGATGCAGAAAGTCGAAGCCGATCCCGGCCACTCGCAGTGGTACATCGAACGGTTCCGGGCGCTCGCCCGCGCCGGTGAGGATCTCGTCGGCGAAGCCCGCCTGATCGACGCGATGGCTGCCCGCGGCTCGCGAATCCTCGACGCCGGCTGCGGCCCCGGCCGGATCGGCGGCTACCTCGCCGCGGCCGGGCACGAGGTGGTCGGGGTGGACGTCGACCCCGCTCTCATCGCGGCCGCCGAAGAGGATCACCCCGGACCGCGCTGGCTGGTGGGCGACCTCGCCGAACTCGACCTGCCGGCCCGCGGCATACCGGAGCCCTTCGACCTGATCGTGTCGGCCGGCAACGTGATGACGTTCGTCGCCCCGAGCACCCGCGTGCAGGTGCTCTCCCGGCTCCGCGCCCACCTGGCCGACAACGGCCGTGTGGTGATCGGGTTCGGCGCCGGACGCGATTACGAATTCAATCAGTTCTTCCAGGACGCCAGCCGAGCCGGCCTCACCCCGGATCTGCTGCTCTCCACCTGGGATCTGCGGGTGTTCACCGACAAATCCGACTTCCTGGTCGCAGTCCTCATCCCGATCCCGCCCGGGTAGCGTGACACCGGTGAACCTCTCTCGCGTGTCTTCCTCCGTTGCCCTGACCGCCTGCGCCGCCTCCCTCGCCGTCGCCCTCACCGCGTGTGGCTCGGACGAGAAGCCACCGGCGGCGACCACGACGCAGGCGCCGCTGGTGACCACGACCCCGAGCGCGGCGACCGCCCTCGACAACTCCTCGACCGCCGCCGCCCGCACCTGCCCGACGGCAGAAGGACAGGGCGGCGCACCCGAGTGGACGCTGAGCGGCGCCACCGGCAGCGTCGCCGTCACCGGATCCACCGATACCGCGGCTCCGGTCGTCAGCGTCAAGGGCCCGTTCAGCGTGAACCAGACCCAGGTGCAGACGCTCAAGGCCGGCACCGGACCCGTCGTCCCCGAAACCGCGACGGTCTCGGTCTGCTACGCGGGCTTCAACGGGCGTGACGGATCGAAGTTCGACAGCGCCTATGACCGCGGCGCCCCGGCCACCTTCTCCCTCCTGCGCGTCGTGCCCGGTTTCCAGAAGGCCATCGCCGGACAGAAGGTCGGCTCCACCGTCGCCGTCGCGATGACGTCGGCCGACGGCTACCCCGACGGCCAGCCGAGCGCGGGCATCGAGAAGGGCGACTCGCTGGTCTTCGCGATCAAGATCCTCGACGTGTCGAACTGACCGTCATGCTGCGGCGGTGCGGCGAACCTGTCATCAAGAACTTGGTTCATCGTTACCGCGAAACACCGTCGAGCAAAGGTGGCCCCGACCTCAACTGACGCCACAATAGAAGTGTTGGAGTGCCGCGCTGGGGAGGACAGCGCAGCACGACAGCGCAGCATGTCAGTAGGTCGCCGCTGCCGCGACGGGAGGATATATGCGCAGCTCTGTCGGCACCGTCACCGTCGTCATGGTCGCGGTTCTGACCGCCGGATGTGGTAGCACCGCCGGTACACCCGTGCCGGTGACCACGCCGCCGATGGTGGCCCGGCCCCTCGTCGAACGCGAACTGGACGGTCTGCTGCTCAACCCCGACCAGGTCAACGCGACCATGGGGTCGGCCGCCATGACGGTGCTCAGCGCTCAGTCCACGATGTCGGACAACAGCGCCACGATGGCACCGCCGGAGTGCCTCGTCATCGACGGCGCCGCGGAAGCCGCGGTGTACGCGGGCAGCGGCTTCTGGGCCGAACGCGAGCAGAGCATGAACGACGGGGACAAGTTCACCCACTACCTCAAGCAGGCTGTCGTCCTGTTTCCGACGCAGGACAAGGCGCAGGAGTTCTTCAACACGCAAGCGCAGCTATGGCTGGCGTGCAAGCAGTACACGCACACGCAGAGTCAGTCGCAGTGGTCGGTCGGGCCGATCACCAATGCGCACGACACCCTTAGCGTCGTCGCGACGGAACAAGACGCGGCCGCACCCGGATGGGCATGCGGCCGCGCCTTGGCACACAAGAACAACGTCATCATCGACATCAACACGTGCAGTCCCAATCCGGCGGACACGGCGGTCCAGATCGCCACCCAGATCGGCACCAACGTCGCGGCACGATGGTGACGGCGGTGCCTACCCGCCGTTGGTGACCGGGTTCGACGTCAGCGGGATGAAGCCGTCGTTGATCCAGACGCCCCACCGGCCGCCCCAGGCCGAGGTCCACACGACGGGCTGACCGTCCCACACCTCAGCCGGCTTCTTCGGGGCCCACGGCGGAACCTCCTCGCCCAGCCCGGGCGCCGGTGGCGGCGGCTGCGCAGCAGCCAGCGGCATACCGAAGCCGAGCGCGGCCGCGGCGAGCGAACCCGCGACGGCGGCGGCGGACAAGGTCTTCTTGATCGAGGTCATGCACACGCTCCCCTGCGTAGACTGCGATTACTTAGCGTATGTAATCACATTACGCCGTCGAGTCAGTGCGATGGGGTCGGCGCGAATCCGGCAGCCGGCGGCGGCGCGCCGGGACCACCCGGCGCCGGCGTGGCCGGAGCCGCTCCCGGGGCGTCGTAGTACCCGGGCGGCGGTGGGCCGTTCAGCGGGTAGTAGCCCGGAGGCAGCGCCGGTCCACCGGTCTTGGGCCCGGTGTCGACGATCGGGTTCGACGACGCCGGATCGGTCAGTGAAATGAACCCTGGTGGCAGCTTGGGCGCCGGCCCCGCACCGGGCGGTGGTCCGGGTGCCTCCTCGGGCGGCATGGTGAGCGCCTCGATCGGGTTGCCGCTGTGGAACGTGTGCCAGATGTCCCGGAGATAGCCGAGCTGACCCGGCGTACTACCGGCGCCGTACTGCGGGTTCTCGATCTCGGGGACCGTCGGAGCGCCGATCGGAGGCGCGGCCACCGGGCCGCTGGGACCGCTCGCAGGCTCCACGACGGGCTGGCCGGGTGCGGGTGTCGTCGGTGTGGCCGGGTCCGCCGCAGCCGGACCGGCCGCCGCGAGCGCACCGGCCAGCAGCACACCGCCGACTATCACCGGCGCGTGGAAACGCTGTCGCTCGGTCTTCAAATGCTCGTCCGTCCTTTCAACCGGCGTCCGTAACGGGTCAGGCTATCGCGTGTACCGGCCTCCGTCATCTCGTTCGGGCCTGAAAAGCCCGGTACGCCGACCTGATTTCCGCGACCCGCGCCGCAGCGATCCCCCACGGTTTGTCGACCCCGACGCGTTCGTCGAGGTCCCACAGCACACAGTCCTCATCCGGTCCGGCGACTTTTTCCCACGCGATGACCGTCCGCCGGAGTTGCTCGTGCATCGGCTCCGACACGGCGCCGGCGGGCGCCCCGCCTTCGGGATGATGGTGCAGGAACCGGCCGTAGGCCGTGTCACAGAAGGCCGAATACCTTGCGGTACAGAGGATCAGCCCGTGCCAGGCCTCGTCGACGGCGTGCGACGGCATGCCGATCACCTGACCGTCGCGCATGGCCACCCCGCAACACCGCAACCACTGCCGCAGGCCCTCCGTCACGAGATCCCGTGGCTGCCAAGGGCACGTCTTGTACACCGCGTCCGGCAACTCGAGCTCTGCCACCGCGGCGTTCATCCGGTCCAGCGGCCCCTGACGCGTGAATCGCACCCTGCAACTCTATGTCGCGGTCGGCAAGTCGAGATCGGCCATCGCGGCCCGTCGCCGGGCTTCCCAGCGCCGCAGCGCCACCCGGCACGGCTCCTCCAGCAGCGCGTAACTCACCGCGGCCACCGCGAAGCCGAACGTCGTCGTCAGGACCATCACGACCGGCAGCGCACCGGGGAACGTCGTCTGCCCGATCATGGCGAGCACCATGTCGAGGGCGGCGAGGTGCCAGAGAAACAGACCGTACGACCAGCGGCCGAGCGTCACCATCGGGGCGCTGGCCAGCACCCGGTGCGGGCTGTCCGGGGTGTCCAGGACCAGCGGCGCCAGCAGCGCGCCGGCAATGACCGCCCCCAGTGCCGTCCGCACGATGAACTGGCCGAGGGTCGCGTGCTGGTGCCCGGCCGGCATCGCCAACGGTGAGGCCGCCACCACGAATGCGACGACCGCCACCGCCATCAGGGTCGAGCGTTGCCGGGCCGACCGGTGCGCCCAGCCGTACGGCCGGAACATCCACTCCGCCAACAACATCCCCACGGCGAACCACGAGGCGTAGGCCGGTAGCCAGTTGAGCGGATTGGCGCCGTGATACGCCGGGATCGGCAGATAACCCCAGCCGAAACTCAGCAGCGCCACTCCGGTGATGACCGGAATTCGCAGCCGCAGCGACAGTTTCGCGACCAGGAGCGCCAACAGGGGCACCACGAGATAGAAGGCCATCTCGACCGACAGGCTCCACATCTGCGTGAGCCCGGCGATCAGCGTCTTGGGGACGAAGACCTGCGTCAGGGTCAGATTCGCGATCCAGACCGCCCGGTCCGCGCCGTGCGCGTCGGGCAACAGGGTCAGCACCGCGACCACCGTCAGCAGATACGCCGGCATGATCCGGACCAGCCGGGAGCGGTAGTACGGCGCCACCTCGGGTTCGGCCCGCAGCCCGTGCGCCGCGGCGGCGTGCGGGCGCCACAGCAGGAAGCCCGACAACGCGAAGAACACGGCCACCGACAGGTCGAAGCGGGCCAGCAACCGGCCGACGACACCGTCGGTGTAGCCCGTCTGCAACGCCACGTGCGTGAGCACGACCCCCAGTGCCGCGGCCGCCCGCAGGCCCTCGACCGCAGGCAGGAACCCGCGAGTGCCGCTGACGGGCTCGGGGGCCGGGGTGGTCATGCGCCCAGTGTGCCCGAGAAGTGCACTCAGCTACCGAAAAGCCCCGCATCGACGACCCGGATGACCGGTGCGCCGTCCGCGTCGGACGCGGCCAGGTCGACTTCCACGTCGATACCCCAGTCGTGGTCATGCGCCGGGTCGTCCAGGATCTGACGGACGCGCCACACGTCGGGCGCCCGGTCGAAGATCAGCATCGCGGGTCCCCGCGCATCGGCCCCGGTGCCGATGTCGTCGTGCTCGGCGAAGTACTGCTCCCCCACCGCTTCCCAGCGCTGCGCCGCCCACCCCGACCCGGAATCCAGGTCCCCGAGTTCCGCCCAGCGGCGGCGGGCCCACAGCTCGACGCGCCGGAACAGCGCGTTGCGGACCATCGCGGTGAATGCCCGCTCGTTGCCGGTCAGTGGCCGCACCGGCGCCATCACCGCCACCTCGTCGACCTGATCAGCGCTGGTCAACTGTTCCCATTCGTCGAGCAGGCTCGAATCGACCTGGCGCACAAGCTCACCCAGCCATTCGACGATGTCGGTGAGCTCATCGGTCCGGGCGGCGGCCGGCACTCCCGAGCGCAGCGCCTTGACGGCATCCGACAGGTAGCGCAGCACCGCGCCCTCGGTGCGGGTCAGGCCATAGGCACTGACGTACTCCTTGAACGTCAGTCCCTGTTCCCACATCTCGCGCACGACGGACTTCGGCGCCGGGTGGCCGTCGGCCGCCCACGGGTTGCTCCGGCAGTACACCTCGAAACAGTGCGCCAGGAGTTCATCGAGCGGACGCGGGTAAGTGATGTCGTCGAGCAGTTCGATGCGCTCGTCGTACTCGATGCCTTCGGCCTTCATCGCCGCGACGGCCTCACCCCGGGCCTTCTTCAGCTGCGCCGCGAGGATTTGGCGTGGGTCCTCGAGCGTCGCCTCGATCACCGAAACCACATCGCGCGCAAACGTTTCCGAGTCCGGGTCGAGCAGCTCGACGGCCGCGAGCGCGAACGTCGACAACGGCTGGTTCAGCGCGAAATCCGGCGGCAGGTCCACCGTGAGGCGGTACCGGCGCCCGTCCAGTTCCGGCTCGGCCAGGCGTTCCAGTACCCCGGCCTGCAGCAGCGAACGGGCGATGCCGACCGCCTCGCGGATGTGTCGCAGCTGCCTCTTGCGCGGCTCATGGTTCTCACTGAGCAACCGGCGCATGGCCAGGCAGGGATCACCGGGACGGTCGACGACGTCGAGGATCATCGCCGTGGACACCCGCATGTTGCTCGTGAGCGCCTCCGGCGCCGCCTCGACGAGGCGCGTCATGGTGTTCTCACCCCAGGGGACCATGCCCTCGGGTGCCTTGCGGCGCACCAGCTTTCGGCGCTTTTTCGGGTCGTCGGCGACCTTGGCGAACTGCTTGAGGTTCTCGACCTCGTGCTCGGGCGCCTGCACGACGACGGTGCCCGCGGTGTCGTAGCCGGCCCGCCCGGCACGGCCGGCGATCTGGTGGAACTCGCGGGCATTGAGCAGCCGAGTACGGGTGCCGTCGTACTTCGACAACGCCGAGAAGACGACGGTGCGGATCGGCACGTTGATGCCCACACCGAGCGTGTCGGTGCCGCAGATGACCTTCAGCAGCCCGGCCTGCGCGAGCTGTTCCACCAGCCGCCGGTACTTGGGCAGCATGCCGGCGTGGTGCACACCGATGCCGTGGCGCACCAGCCGCGACAGCGTCGAGCCGAACGCCGTCGTGAAACGGAAGCCGCCGATGTGGTCGGCGATGGCGGCCTTCTCCTCCTTGGTACTCACGTTGACGCTCATCAGCGCCTGCGCCCGCTCCAGCGCCGCCGCCTGCGTGAAATGGACGACGTAGATCGGTGACTGTTTGGTCTGCAACAGGTCGGCGATGGTCTCGTGCATCGCGGTCGTCGCATAGCTGTAGAACAGCGGCACCGGGCGTTCGGCGCCGGCCACCAGCGCGGTCGGGCGGCCGGTACGCCGGGTGAGGTCCTCGCGCAACACGGTCACGTCGCCCAGCGTCGCCGACATCAACAGGAACTGCGCCCTGGGCAATTCGAGCAGCGGCACCTGCCACGCCCAGCCGCGGTCGGGGTCGCCGTAGAAATGGAACTCGTCCATCACCACCAGCCCGATATCCGCCTCGGCACCTTCCCGCAGCGCGATGTTCGCAAGGATCTCGGCCGTGCACGCGATGATCGGCGCACTCGCGTTGACCGCCGCGTCGCCGGTGAGCATGCCCACGTTCGCGGCGCCGAACACGTCGCACAAGGCGAAGAACTTCTCGCTGACCAAGGCCTTGATCGGTGCGGTGTAGTAGCTGCGCCGGTTCGCCGCGAGCGCGAAGTACACCCCACCCGTGGCCACCAGCGACTTGCCCGAACCGGTCGGCGTCGCCAGGACCACGTTGGCGCCGCTGACCAACTCGATGAGGGCCTCCTCCTGCGCCGGGTACAGCGCCGTCCCCGCCGCCTCGGCCCACTCGGCGAAAGATGCCAGCAGTTCATCGGGGTCAGCGCCCGTCGCGCGCACTGCGGACAGGTCGGCGGGGTCGTCCAGGAGGGATATACGGGGTGCCATCGTGGACACCAGCCTGCCCGATCACCGGACGCGCGTCAGCGGCGGGCAGGCTGCGCGCAGGCAAGATGGCTCGTGTGACGTGGTTGATCCCCGACGCGCTCATCGTGGCGCTGTCCCCCATGGCGGTCCTGCCGCCGGTGCTGCTCCTGCTGTACTCGGACCGGCCCCGCAGCACCGGCCTGACCTACCTGGGCGGGTGGCTCGCCGGGATGGCAGGCGTCATCAGCGCGGTGGTGCTGGTATCGCCAGTCGGCCGGTCGCACGCCGCCGCGACCAGTTCGCGGTTGCAGCTCGGGATCGGCATCGCGCTGATCGTGCTCGGTGTCGTCACGTGGCTGCGGCGCGCGCACTACGCGCAGGCGACCGGCTGGCTGACGCGGCTGCAGTCCGCGTCGCCACTGGTCACCGGCGTCACCGGGCTGGTCTTCGCCGTCGCGAACCCGAAGTTCATCCTGGCGTGCGTCGCCGGCGGCGTGGCCATCGACGCGCTGCTGACCGCGCCCGTCGAAAAGGCCGGTGCCGTCGGCTTTTTCGTCGTACTGGCCGGCTCCACTACCGCCGCACCGATCCTGGCGCACCTGGTGGCCGCGCGGTACGCCGAGAAGGGCCTGGAGCGGATGCGCCACTGGGTGCAGGAACACACCGCCGCGATCACCGCCGTGACACTGACGGCCGTCGGCACGCTGCTGGTCGTGGTCGCCGGAATCCCCACCGCCGCAGCCGATCAGGTCGCCCGGCTCCGCCCCGTCGTGCTCGAACGGTTCGACCACGACCCCGTCGCGTTCACCGAGGGCATGTTCGTCGACGGACCGACGCTGTACGAGAGCACGGGCCTCGAAGGAAAGTCCGAGCTGCGCGAACTCGACGCCGACACCGGACAGCTGCGGCGCGCGGTCCCGCTGCCGCCGGCCTATTTCGGCGAGGGCATCGCCGATGCCGGCCCGCACCTGTGGCAGCTGACGTACGAGAACGGCGTCGCCATCGAATGGGACAAGGCCACGCTGACGATGCTGCGCGAGGTCCCGCTCGACGGTCAGGGCTGGGGCCTGTGCCGCACGGGTGACCGGCTGATCCGCAGCGACGGATCCGCGGTGCTGCGCTTCCACCGTCTCGACGACATGCGGGAAACAGGCACCCTCGCCGTGACCTACAACGGAATTCAGGTCACCGGGCTCAACAGCCTCGACTGCGCCGGAAACCGGATCTGGGCCAACGTGTTCCCGACCGACCAGATCATCGAGATCGACGCCGCCACCGGCCTCGTCACCGCCGTCGTCTATGCCACCGGCCTGCGCGACGCCGCCTGGCAGGGCGACATCGGCGTCCTCAACGGCATCGCGCATCTCGGCGGCGCCGGCGGCAATGGGCAGTTCCTGGTCACGGGCAAGTACTGGCCGGCGGTCTACCGGGTGCGGTTCGAACCGGCGACAGCGGCGGAAATTCAGGTGCGCTGACGACTGCCGGATGTGACGATCAGCGCCATGCCGAGTTCACTGATCGAGGTCCGACGTCAGTACAGCCAGCCCGACGAGGTCGCCCTCATCGATGCCGTCCACGCGGCACTGGTCGCCGCGTTCCAGATCCCGGTCGGCGACAAGCACGTCCGGCTCCTGGTCCATGAGCCGCACCGGTTTTCGCACGCGCCGCATCTCAGGCATCCCGAGCGGTACACACTGGTGACCATCGACTGTTTCGCCGGCCGGTCGGTGGACGCCAAGCGCGCGCTGTACCGCGAGATCACGGGCCGCCTCGGCGCCTTCGACATCCCCGCCGACCACATCACGATCCTGCTCCGCGAGAGTGCGCTCGAGAACTGGGGCGTCCGCGGCGGACAGGCCGCCTGCGACGTCAACCTCGGCTTCGATGTGAATGTCTGATCGCGTATTCACGGCAGCCCCGCGGCGATAGGCTCGGAGAGCTCATCGGAAACCAGCTCAGCAAGGAGCAGTCCATGACTCTCGAAGCAGTGGCGACGTCGTTCGAGCAGAACGTCGCCGACGTGCAGGAGTATTTCGACAGCCCGCGTTTCGACGGCATCACGCGGCTCTACACCGCGCGTCAGGTCGTCGAACAACGCGGCACCATCCCGTCGGACTATCCGGTGGCCCGGCAGGCCGCCGAAGCGTTCTATCCGCGGCTGCGCGAACTGTTCGCGCAGAAGAAGAGCATCACCACGTTCGGGCCGTATTCCCCCGGCCAGGCGGTGGTGATGAAGCGGATCGGCATCGAAGGCATCTACCTCGGTGGCTGGGCCACCTCGGCCAAGGGCTCCATCAGCGAGGACCCCGGGCCCGACCTGGCCAGCTACCCGCTGAGCCAGGTGCCCGACGAAGCCGCCGGGCTGGTGCGTGCGCTGCTGACCGCGGACCGCAACCAGCAGTACCTGCGCCTGCAGATGACCGAGGAACAGCGCGCAGCCACCCCCGCGATCGACTACCGGCCGTTCATCATCGCCGACGCCGACACCGGTCACGGTGGAGATGCCCACGTACGCAACCTGATTCGCCGTTTTGTCGAGTCGGGCGTGCCTGGTTACCACATCGAGGACCAGCGGCCCGGTACCAAGAAATGCGGTCACCAGGGTGGCAAGGTGCTGGTGCCGTCGGATGAACAGCTCAAGCGCCTCAACACCGCGCGCTTCCAGCTGGACATGATGGGTGTGCCGGGAATCATCGTCGCGCGCACCGACGCCGAGGCCGCGAACCTCATCGACAGCGCCGCCGATGAGCGTGACCAGCCGTTCCTGCTGGGCGCCACCAACCTCAACATCCCGTCCTACAAATCCTGTTTCCTGGCGATGGTGCGCCGCTTCCACGACAAGGGCGTCACCGACCTGCGCGGGCACCTGCTGTACGCGTTGCCCGAGGGCCAGTACGCGGCCGCCGACGCCTGGCTGGACAGCCACGGCATCGCGGGCCTCATCGACGAGGCGGCCGCGGCCTGGGACCAGAATTCCGGGCAGTCGGTCGACGCGGTATTCGACAAGGTCGAGTCGAAGTTCGTCGAGGCGTGGCAGGCGGATTCGGGCCTGAACACCTACTGCGAAGCCGTGGCCGAAGTGCTGCAGTTCCGGGCCAAGGAGGGTGAGGCCACCACGGTGAGCCCCGAGGAGTGGCGCAAGTTCGCGGCCCGCGCGTCGCTGTATGCGGCGCGGGAGAAGGCCCGTGAGCTGGGTGCCGACGTGGCGTGGGACTGTGAGCTCGCCAAGACCCCCGAGGGCTACTACCAGGTGCGCGGCGGCATCCCGTACGCGATCGCGAAATCCCTTGCGGCCGCGCCGTTCGCGGACATCCTGTGGATGGAGACGAAAACCGCGGACCTGGCCGACGCCCGGGAGTTCGCGGAGGCCATCCACGCCGAATTCCCGGACCAGATGCTGGCGTACAACCTGTCGCCGTCGTTCAACTGGGACACCACCGGCATGACCGATGACGAGATGCGGGCGTTCCCAGAGGAACTCGGCAAGATGGGGTTCGTCTTCAACTTCATCACCTACGGCGGCCACCAGGTGGACGGTGTGGCGTGCGAGGAGTTCGCGACATCCCTGCGGCAGGAGGGCATGCTGGCCCTGGCGCGCCTGCAACGCAAGATGCGGCTCGTCGAATCTCCCTACCGCACACCGCAAACGCTCGTGGGCGGTCCGCGCAGCGATGCCGCGCTGGCCGCGTCGTCGGGGCGGACCGCGACCACCAAGGCGATGGGTGCCGGCTCCACGCAACACCAGCACCTGGTCCAGACCGAGGTGCCCAAGAAGCTCCTCGAAGAGTGGCTGGCCATGTGGAGCGATCACTACCAGATCGGCGAGCAGCTGCACGTACAACTGCGGCCCCGCCGCGCCGGTTCCGACGTCCTGGATCTCGGCATCTACGGCAGCGGCGACGAGCCGCTGGCCAACGTCGTCGTCGACCCGATCAAGGACCGCTACGGCCGCAACATCCTCACGGTGCGCGACCAGAACACCTTCGCCGAGAAGCTGCGGCAGAAGCGCCTGATGGATCTGATCCACGTGTGGCTGATCCACCGGTTCAAGTCGGAGATCGTCTACTACGTGACGCCGACGGAGGACAACATCTACCAGACCGAGAAGATGAAGTCGCACGGCCTGTTCAGCAACGTCTATCAGGAGGTCGGCGAGATCATCGTCGCCGATGTCAACAAGGCGCGGATCGACGAACTGCTGGCGCCGGACCGCGAGGCCCTCGGCCGCTTGATCCGCAAGGAGGACTAGCCGGTCGGGTCGCCACGGTTTCACGCCTGAGCCGTGGCGACCGCCGGTTCCTCTTCTGCCGCGCCGAAAATCGCGATCGCGACCGCCCCGGCGACCGCGGTGGCGAAAGCGACCCCGACCAGCCATCCGAGTCCCGGCTTCGCCACATCGCCCAGCAGCAGGACGCCGACCACGCCGGGAATCACCGTCTCGCCCATGACGAGTGCGGCGGCCACGCCGTTCACCGAACCGATCTGCAGTGCGACGGTGAACAGGTAGAAGCCACCGCCGCCGGCGACCACCACCGCCCACGCCGCCGGGTCGGAGAGCAACGCATGCCATTCGAACGGGTCGAGCCCGTGGGTGATCCGGACCGCGACCGCCATGGCGCCGTACAGGATGCCGGCGATCAGCCCGGCCGGCACCGCGGCCTTCTTGCCGAGCACCCGAACGAGCACCACCCCGAAGACGAAGATGAGCGCCGATGCCGCCAGCACGCTCCAGTGCATGTGGCGGCCCGGTACCTCGGTGCCGAGTTCACCGGCGCTGAAGCCCAGAATGCACAGTGCCACAAGGACTGTCGCGATCGCGGACCAGTCCCGCGGGCGCAGGCGCACGCCGAGCACCAGCACGCTCAGGACGGCGGTCACCGCGAGGTTGGCGCTCATGATGGTCTGCGACAGGAACAGTGGGATCAGCCGCGCCGACACCAGGCTGCCGAGGAAGCCCAGCCCGTCCAGCAGCATGCCGGCGAGGAACAGCGGCGCCAGGATCGCCGTCACTGTCGACCGGAACGTCGGCGCGGTGTCGGCAGCTTCGCCGTCGCGACGAGCCGGGCGGGACTGCAGCACCGATGCCGTGCCATAGCTGAAGCAGGCAACGAGGGCGGCGAGGATGCCGATCAGCATGGTGCGGCTCCGGCTCCGGCGAACCGAGAATTGGCGGGCATCGGCCAATTGTAGGAAGCGGGCCGGGGTGGTCGTCTTCCTGCGCCGGCCGCGTGACGCCAAACCGAGACCTACCACTTACGTCAGGCACAGCTGATCCACAACCTGCTGCCGTTCCATGGTCGGACAGTCCGCCACGAACGGAGACGATCGATCATGAAACACACCAAGATGATTGCCGGCCTGGCGATCGCCGGCAGCCTCGGCGCCGGCCTGGCGACGCTGGGCACCGGCGTCGCCAGCGCCGACTGGGGTCCACCGCCACCCCCGCCCGGGCCCGGCTGGGGTCCACCGCCGCCGGACCACCACTGGGGCCCGCCGCCACCGGCATGGGGACCGCCGCCACCACCTGCTTGGGGGCCGCCACCGCCGCCCGGAAACCCGCCGGGCACCTGGAACGGCGGCTGGGAACCGGATGGCGGGGTGTGCCTGTTCGGCGCCTGCATCTGAGCAGGGCACCCGGAAACCGAAAGCCACCGCCTAAGGCGGGCACAGGCCATACATAGCTTGACTAACGAGAATGGCTACAGACCGAGAAACAGCGAGCGCCGCAACGTTGTTGCAGCAATCGATTGAGTCGAGGAATGGAGTAGATCATGAAATCGATAAAATTCATTGTTGGTTTGGCTGTCGCGAGCGGCGTTGTCGCCGGAGCCGTCGGGCTGGGTGCGGGTACCGCGAGTGCGGATACCGGCATGGCGCCGGTCCCGGCGCGCTGGGGTCACGGCCCGGGCTGGAACGGTCCGGGACCCGGACCCGGCTGGGGTCCGCCGCCCCCGCCGGCCTGGGGCTGGAACCCGCCGGGCACGTGGAACGGCGGCTGGGAGCCTGACGGCGGATTCTGCATCTTCGGCGCCTGCATCTAGCTCAGCCCGCTTGCGGACGCGGCGCGGGCAGCTCCAGCAGGAGCCTCGCGCCGCCGAGCGGACTCTGCGTCAAAGACGCTGTGCCACCATGCAGTTCGGCCTGCTGGGCAACCAGTGCCAGACCGAGACCCGAACCCGAATGTGACGCGGTGGACCCCCGCGCGAACCGGTGGAACACCGCGTCACGTTCGTGTTCCGGTACGCCGGTGCCATTGTCGTCGATGGCGATCTGCACGCCGTCGTGCGAGCTGACGGCCGACAGCTGCACCCGGGTCGCACCACCGTGTTTGACGGCGTTGGCGATTGCGTTGTCGACGACCAGCCGGAGCCCGACGGGCAGGCCCAGCATCAGCACCGTCGGGGACGGTACGAGGGCGACGTTGAGGTCGGGGTAGACGCGCACCGCGTCGTGGGCGGCCCGGTCGAGCAGCTCGGTGATGTCGACGGGCACGAGATCGTCGGCCGTGGTGAGCTCGCCCTGGGCGAGCCGTTCCAGCGCCGTCAGCGTCGCCTCGATCCGGCTCTGTGTGCGCATGACGTCGCCGATCACCTCGGCACGCTGCTCCGCCTCGAGATCGAGCGTGGACAGTACCTCGAGGTTGGTGCGCATCGCGGTCAGCGGGGTGCGCAGTTCGTGCGATGCCACCGAGGCGAAGTCGCGGGCCGACTCCAGAGCGGCCTTGGTGCGTGCCTGTTCCTCGCCGATGCGGGCCAACATGCCCTCGACCGCCTCGGCGATCTCCACGGCTTCCGAGACGCCCCGCACGTGGACTTCTTCGGGCTTGGACTGGGAGTTGATCTGCCGGGCCTGCTGAGCGAGCTTGCGGAACGGGTTGATCATCACGAACCACATCGAGCCGCCGACCACGAACGTGCCGAGAATGACGCCGCTACAGATGGCCAGGATGCGGATGTGCAGGTTGCGGATCTGACGCTGCGCCTCGGCCAGCGGTGCGCCGAGCGCGATCGACGCCGAACCCGTGGTGACGGTGCGGACCCGGTATTCGACGCCGTTGATCGTGGTGTTGGCATACCCGGCCTCGAACTGCGGCAGCACGATCTCCGGCGGCATCGAGACCGTGGCGGCGCCGATGCGGACGGTCTGCACCAGTGAGCCCTCGGATTGCGGCGTGCCGGTGGGCGTCTGCCGGGCGATGCTCAGCAGGGTGTTGACGTCGGGCAGGCTGCTCAGCGAGTCCAGCCGCCGATCGAGCTGGCTGTACTGGTCGTTGGTGACGCCGATCCACACCCAGGTTCCGATGATCAGCACCGTCGCGACCACCGACAACGCCGCGACGACGACGATGGCTCGCAACGACAAAGCCGGTATCGGTAATCGCAACTGCACCAAGTCATCATGCCCGATACGAAAAAGCGGACGGGGCGCGTGCCCCTGGCACACACCCCGTCCCTCGAAGAGCTGGTGTTACTTGGCGGCGGCCAGCGCCGCGTCGTAGTCCGGTTCCTGGGCGATCTCGGGCACCAGTTCGGTGTACACGACATTGCCGTCGGCGCCGATCACCACGATGGCGCGGGCGAGCAGGCCGGCCATCGGGCCGTCGGCGATGGTGACGCCGTAGTCCTCACCGAAGCTGTCCCGGAACGCCGACGCGGTGGTGACGTTCTCGATGCCCTCGGCACCGCAGAAACGCTTCTGGGCGAACGGCAGGTCCTTGGACACGTTCACGACGGTGGCGCCGTCGGCGGCCGCCCGCTCGTTGAACGTCCGCACGCTGGTGGCACACACCGGGGTGTCGACCGACGGAAAGATGTTGAACACCACGGACTTACCGCTGAACTGGTCGTTGGTCACCGGAGCCAGGTCAGCGCCGGTCAGGGCGAACGCCGGGGCCGCGGACCCGACAGCGGGCAGCTCGCCGACGGTGTTGATGGGGTTTCCACGCAGGGTTATCTGTGCCATACCCGACAGTCTGTCAAGACTGCGTCACGCGCGCAGCGCTGGGGTGCTGCTTGCCCGCTACTGCCTCGGATCGCAGTCAATATGTGGCTGAGATCCGAGGCGTAGACGGTTATCCACAGCCGGGCAACCCGGGGTCTGGTGCAGGCCCGCGCACTGCCGCGAAGATCGACGACGTGGATGACAAAGGCCGAGCCGCCGACGCGGAGATTGTCGCGATTCTCGGCCGTCAGGCAGGTGTCATTTCGCGGCGACAGGTGCTCGGCGCCGGCAGGCACGACGCCTACATCCGGCGCATGTCGCGGCGCAACGAATGGGCTCGTATGCACGACGGCGTGTACGTCGACCACACCGGATCGCCGAGTTGGCAGCAACGCGCCTGGGCTGCAGTGCTTTACGCCGCGCCGGCGGCACTGTGTCTGGAGTCGGCGATGCAGCACGAAGGCCCGGTCGTCCACGTCGCGGTTGAGCGGAACCGGACCGCGCTGGTCGAGCCCGACGGTGTTCGCATCCATCACGTTGCCCACTTGGACCAGCGGGTGCTGTGGCACGTGGGACCACCGCGGCTGCGCTACGAGGAGGCCGCACTGGATGTCGCCTGCCGGACCGCAGAATTCGATGCGATCGCCATCCTGGCGGACGCCTGCCAGTCCCGACGGACCACAGCACAGCGGCTGCTGGCAGTACTCGAGAGCCGACGGCGCGTGCCTCGCCGACGATGGCTACGGGCGATTCTGCTCGACATCTCCGAAGGCACGTGTTCGGTCCTCGAACAGCGCTACCTCGATCGCGTGGAGCGGGCGCACGGGTTACCCCGAGGCAGTCGTCAGAACAGGTCTTCGTCGTCGTCCGGTGTTCGATACCGCGACGTCGAGTACGGGAAGCGGCTGGTGGTAGAGCTCGATGGCCGGCTGTTCCACGACTCGGCGACCGCCCGGAACAACGACATCGAACGCGATCTGGATGCCGCGGTCGACGGCCGGTGGACGGTCCGACTCAGTTATCAGCAGGTATTCGACCGGCCATGTCAGACCGCAACGAAGATTGCACACGTGCTGCGTCGGCGTGGGATCCCGGTGCGTGGTCATCCGTGCGGACCCGGGTGCGGATATCCCGCCGCCGATATCGCCGCTTGACCCGAATCCGTGCGCTTACGCCTCGGATCACAGTCAGCAGGTGACTGCGATCCGAGGCGCTGTCGGGTGGTCGCAGCCGCTACTGCCACTCGATGATGCGGCTCAGGTACGGGTCCATGCCGTTGGTACGCACCGGGCCCACAGTGACGGAGGGCTCGGTGCCCTCGATCATCTGGCCGTTGCCCACGAACAGGGCGACGCTCTGCGAGCCGGCCGGGCCGTAGAACAGCAGGTCGCCCGGCAGGGCCTGGTCCGCGGTGATCTTCCGGCCGACCTTGTACTGCTCACCCGACGACCGCGGCAGCTTGATCCCGACGCCGGCGAACGCGTACTGAACGAGGCCGGACGCATCGAAGCCCGGCGTGGTCGGCGCCGGCGTGATGGCGCTCGCGGTCGGCGACTGGCCGAACAGACCCGACAGGCCCGGGATGAGCGTGTTGGTCTGCGGCGCCGCCGCCGGCTGCGCGACACCCATCGGCTGCAGGCCGACCTGCGGAGCCGGCTGAGCCACCGGCGCAGCCGCGGTCGTGACGCTGGCCGGAGGCAGGCTGGGGCCGTTGGCGTTGCCACCGCCGTAGACGAACGGCACACCGCGCTGCGACAGCGCGCGCTGGATGACGAAGTCGATGGCCTGTCGGTGGGTACCACCGGTCCAGGTGGTGTCGGCCGACGCGAGGGGCGCCGACACCAGCGGAGCCGCCACCGCCATGGGCGCCGCCAGCAGTGCCGCGCTCGCCACCGTCACAATGATCCGCCGCATCTCGGCCACCTCTCGTCGTGCGCCACCGGCACACGACGCTGCGTGGTCTACGCAGGGGTCGCGGCCCCGGTGGTCCCTCTCGTCACAAATTTCACTAACGTCACTTTTACCCCACACGCGCGCCTTACCCCACATAAATGCAGGTCAGCGCGCGATCTTTATCGAAAATGTGATCGAAAGGTGATCCACGGCGACCGATTTCAGCGCTGGCGGTGACCCGGGCCACTCCCGGTCGAAGGAGCCGGACGGCACCTCTAGGCTTGCGCCATGGCAGCGATCCTGACGGTGAATCTGGCGGTCCCCCGACCGAGCCCCGACAAGGATCAGCTGAGCACCGGAATCGACAAGCGCCCGACGTCCGAGCCGGTGCCCGTGCGAGCCCCCGGCCCCATGCACGGCGGTCTCGGCAGCGGTCTGGTCGGCGACACCATCGGCGACCAGCAGTTCCACGGCGGTGACGACCAGGCGGTGTACGCCTACGCCCGTGAAGACCTCGACGACTGGCAGGTCCGCCTCGACCGCGAGCTGGCCAACGGCTCGTTCGGCGAGAACCTCACCACCGCGGGGCTCGAGGTGAACGGCGCCGTCATCGGCGAACGCTGGCAGATCGGCGACGGCGGCCCGCTCCTGGAAGTGAGCCGGCCCCGCATCCCGTGCCGCACCTTCGCCGAGTGGCTCGAAATCCGGGGCTGGGTCAAGACTTTCACCGCCCAGGCCCTGCCCGGCGCCTACCTGCGCGTCGTGACGCCCGGGGTGCTGCGGGCCGGGGCATCGATCACGGTGGTCTCGCGTCCGCCGCACGACGTCACCGTCGCGACGGTGTTCCGCGCCCTGACCCTCGAGCCGGAGCTACTGCCGCGCCTGCTTCCGGCCGACGCGTTGCCGGAGGCCATCAAGGACCGCGTCCACCAGCGGGCGAACCAGCACTAATCGCGCAGCACGACGGCCGCCGCGAGTCCGGCGACGACCTGCAGCCCCACGATGACGGCGGCCACCGCCGACCACCCGGCGGTATCGAAGGCGATCCCGCCGACCCAACCGATGACGCTCGAACCCGCGTAGTACGCCAGGTTGTACAGTGAGCCGGCCTGCGCCTTGCCCACGGTGGCCAACTGGCCGGTCCAACCCGAGGCGGTGGCATGCGCGCCGAAGAACCCCGCGGTGGCGACCAGCAGGCCGGCGAGGACCGCGATCACGTTGTGGCTCAGGGTGATCACCACACCCAGCCCCATCACCGCGACGCTGCCCAGCAGCACCGGGCGCCGGCCGTACCGGCTGGCCGCGGCCCCGGCCCAGGCCGACGCCCAGGTGCCCGCCAGATAGGCCACGAACACCAGGCTGACGACGGTCTGCGGAAGGCCGAACGGCGCCGCGCTCAACCGGAAGCCGAGGAAGTTGTACATCGCGACGAACCCGCCCATCAGCAGGAAGCCCTGCAGATACAGCACCAGTTGCCTGGGGTTGCGCAGGTTGGCCGCCAATCGGTGCGCCAGGGAGCCCTCGGTCTCCTCGTCGGCCGGGACGAATCCCCGAGGTTCGGGGGCCAGTCGCATGAAGCCGACAGCTGCTGCGCTGCAGAGCAATCCGACGACGAACATGGCCCACCGCCAGTCGGTGAACTCGGCCACCGGGGCGGCCACCAGCCGGCCGAGCAATCCGCCGATGGTGGTGCCGGCGACGTAGGTACCCGCGGCCCGCGCGGCATGGCCGGCTTCGATCTCCTCGGTCAGGTAGGCCACCGCGATGGCCGGCACTCCCCCGAGTGCCAGGCCTTCGGCGAATCGTCCGGCCAGCAACAGCTGGAATGTCGGCGCGAACGGCACCAGCAGCGCCAAACCCGTTGCCACACAAACCGAGTAGGACATCGCGCGCACCCGGCCGATGCGGTCGGCCAGCGTCGACCAGCCGATCACCCCCAGCGCCAGACCGATCGTCGACGCCGACACCATGAGCGCCGAGGCCGCGGCACCGGTGTTCAGGCTGCGGGCGATCAGCGGCAGGACCGCCTGCGGCGAATACAGCTGCGCGAACGTCGCCACGCCGGCGCAGAACAGCGCGCCGAGCAGCCTGCGGTAGTCCGTGGAACCGCGCACATGGCCGGTCCAGACGGGCGCTTCAACAGTCACGAACGCAGGTTAGGAACCGCCCCGTTCATGTGTCCAATACATTAGTTTGAGTTGTTTCATACGTTTTGTGCATCAGATGCGGTGGTGCTGACCAGGTCGGCGAATCGCGCTGCAGCAGGCGACAATTCGCGACCCTTGACCCACGCCATGCCGATCTCGCGCTTGACCCTGGTGTCGGACAATGGGATGTAGATCACCGAGGGATCACCCCGGCCGGGCCGCGGTACCGGCACCACGGCGACGCCGAATCCCGCCGCGACCAAACCTTCCATCGTCGGAATCTCCATGGCTTCGAACGCGATTTCCGGCGTGATGCCGCTCTCGGCCCACACCTGATCCGTCAGCTGGCGCAGCCCGAAATCCGCCCCGAGCGCGATGAAGGTCTCGTCGGCCACCTCGCTCAGGCGTACGCGGGCGCGGCCCACCAGCCGGTGGTCGGCGGGCACCGCCAGGCACAACCGTTCGACATACAGAACCCGCCAGACGCACGGCACCTGCGTCGGCCGCGGGGACGTGATCGCGACGTCGGCCTGCCCGGTGCGCAGCCGCTCCGCGATGTCGTGCGCCGCGCCCTGGAACAGCTCGAAGCGCACCGCCGGAGCCCGTACTCGGAACTGCCGAAGCACCTCCGGCACAAACCAATTCGCGGTCGAATGCAGAAAAGCCAACCGGACCAGGCCGCTGTCCGGATCCAGCAACGCCGCGATCCGGCTCTGTGCCGCATCCATCTCGGCAATGCCGCGGCGCGCATGTTCGAGCATGATCCGCCCGTACCCGTTCAGGCGCAGCCGCCGGCCGGTGCGGTCGAAAAGCGGTGTGCCCACTTCGTTTTCCAGCCGGGCCAGGGCCCGCGACAGCGTCGGCTGTGCGACACCCAATTCGGCGGCGGCAGCGGTGACGTGCTCGGTCTCGGCCAGGACGACGAACCAGCGGAGTTCATCGAGGAGCACGAAAAGCACAGTACCCCGTGCGCCCGAGGGCCCACGGGGTACTGAGTCGGGTTCCGACTAGATGTCGAACCGGTCGGCGTTCATCACCTTGGTCCACGCCGCGACGAAGTCCTTGACGAACTTCTCCTTGTTGTCGTCCTCCGCGTAGACCTCGGCCAGTGCCCGCAGCTGCGAGTTCGAGCCGAACAGCAGGTCGACCCGGCTGGCGGTCCACTTCGGCGCGCCGCTGCTGCGGTCGGTGCCGACGTAGGTGCCGTCATCGGCCGGCGACGGGGCCCACTTGGTGGACATGTCGAGCAGGTTGACGAAGAAGTCGTTCGTCAGCTTGCCCTTGTCGGCCGTCAGCACACCGAGGTCCGAACCGCCGTGGTTGGCGCCCAGCGCGCGCAGACCACCGATGAGCACGGTCAGCTCCGGCGCCGTCAGCCCCAGCAGGTTGGCGCGGTCGATCAGCCGGTACTCGGACGGCAGGGTGTCGCCCTTGCCGACGAAGTTCCGGAAACCGTCGCCCTTCGGCTCCAGGTAGGCGAACGACTCGACGTCGGTCTGATCCTGGCTGGCGTCGCCGCGACCCGAGGTGAACGGCACCGCGACGTCGAAACCGGCGTCCTTGATGGCCTTTTCGAGGCCGACGACACCGCCGAGGACCACCAGGTCGGCGAACGACACACCGGTCGGCGACGCCTGCTGGATTTCCTCCAGCTTGCGGATCACCTGCGCCAGCTCATCGGGCTCGTTGACCTCCCAGCCGAGCTGCGGCTGCAGCCGGATGCGGCCACCGTTGGCGCCACCGCGCATGTCACTGGAGCGGAACGAGGCCGCCGCCTTCCACGCGGTGTTGACCAGCTGCTGCACCGACAGACCCGACTCGGCGATGGCGGTCTTGAGCGAGGCGACGTCGGCCTCGGACAGCGTCTTGCCGGCCGGGGTGATGTCCTGCCACAGCCACGTCTGCTTCGGCACCAGCGGGCCGAGGTAGCGCACCACCGGACCCATGTCGCGGTGCAGCAGCTTGAACCACGCCTTGGCGAACTCCTCGGCCAGCTCCTCCGGGTGGTCGAGCCAGCGGCGGGTGATCTCGCCGTAGATCGGATCGAAGCGCATCGACAGGTCGGTGGTCAGCATCGACGGGTGGGTCTTGCCGGTGCCCTGTGCCATCGGCACCGAGTTGGCCCAGCCGCCGTCCTTGGGCTTCCACTGGTTGGCACCCTGCGGGCTCTTGGTCAGCTCCCACTCGTTGCTGTAAAGGATCTCCAGGAACGAGTTGTCCCACTTGGTCGGGGTGTGGGTCCAGGTCACCTCGAGACCGCTGCTGACGGCCTCGTTGCCGACGCCGGGGTTGGCCCAGCCCAGACCCATCTGCTCCAGCGGGGCGGCCTCGGGCTCCACGCCGTTCTCGATGTCGGTGGCACCGTGGGTCTTGCCGAAGGTGTGGCCACCGACGATGAGGGCGGCGGTCTCGACGTCGTTCATCGCCATGCGGCCGAAGGTCTCACGGATGTCGATGGCAGCGGCCAGGTAATCCGGATTGCCTTCGGGGCCTTCGGGATTGACGTAGATCAGACCCATGTGGCTGGCGGCCAGCGGGTTCTCCAGCTTGGTGCGGTCGGTACCGGCGTAGCGGTCCTGCGAACCCAGCCACTCGTGCTCGGAACCCCAGTAGATGTCCTCCTCGGGCTCCCAGTAATCCGGGCGACCGAAAGCGAAACCGGCGGTCTTGAAGCCCATGTGCTCCATGGCGCGGTTGCCCGCGTAGACGATGAGGTCCGACCAGGAGATGTTCTTGCCGTACTTCTTCTTCAGCGGCCACAGCAGACGACGGGCCTTGTCCAGGCTGACGTTGTCGGGCCAGCTGTTCAGCGGGGCGAAGCGCTGCATGCCCCGGCCGCCGCCGCCGCGGCCGTCCTCGACGCGGTAGGTGCCGGCGGCGTGCCACGACATGCGGACGAACAGCGGACCGTAGTGGCCGAAGTCGGCGGGCCACCATTCCTGCGAGTTGGTCAGCAGCTCGTCGAAGTCGCGTTGGAAGGCCTCGAAGTCGAGGTTCTTGACGGCCTCGCGGTAGTCGTAATCCTCGTCCGTGGGATCGATGGCCGGCGGGTTCTTCTGCAAAATCTTGAGGTTGACGGCGTTGGGCCACCAGTCCCGGTTGCTACCACCCTCGACAGGCGGCTTGATGCGCATCGGGCAACCGCTTTCGGCAGGCTCGGTCTGTGCTTCTCCGATCGGAGGGTGAGTTTCCTCAGGCACTGCACTTCCTTTCGAGGGTGGTGAATTGTGCTGCGATCACGGATGTGATCGCGAAGTTGTGGCTGCCGCGCAGTCGGGGCACACACCCCAGTAGATGACCTCGGCCTCGTCGACGACGAAACCGTCGAGCACGCCGTGGGTGTCCGACGGGGTCAGGCAGGGCGCTTCGCCGGTGGCGCAGTCGATGTCGGCGATGGCGCCGCACGAACGGCACACGACGTGGTGGTGGTTGTCGCCGACGCGGGTCTCGTACCGGGCCACCGAACCCGAAGGCTGGATGCGACGGATGAGCCCCGCGGTGGTGAGTGCGGCCAGCACGTCGTAGACCGCCTGACGGGAGACGTCGGGCAGGATCGCGCGGACCGCGTCGAAGACACTTTCGGTGTCGGCATGCGGACGTCCCGCCACCACCTCCAGGACTGCGAGGCGGGGCCGTGTCACACGGAGATCTGCGGAACGCAGCTGCTCCGTGTAGTCGGTCGTCACGTGTTCACTTCTACGCGCTTTTTTGGACTGAGTCAAGACTTTGGCGTGATGTGTGTCACGCGAATTCACTGAGGGAAACCGGCGACGATGCCATTCGCAGAGGTCAAAGCCGTTGTTCCGCAGACACTTTAGGCGACCCGCCGCGCGCCCGCAGGGAATTCGCCCGAACCGGCGAATCGCCGCGTTCAGTTCGCGGGGCGATTCAGCATCCGAGGCTGAACGTATGCACAGAGTTTGCCGACGGCCGCCGAATCCGCGCGGCGCGATTGTTAATCTGCTGCATATGCGACGCAGCGTGACAGGCCACCCGGTTCGCCGGCCGGCTGACGCGGGAGACCACCGGGTACCCGCATGACCGCTGCCGGACAGAATCACTATTACTGGCTCACCTCGCTGCTCGCCGTCCGCGGCCTGCAGACCCGAACCTGCCGGGTGATCGCCGCGCTCAACGCGGTGCTCGGCATGGTTCCCGTGGTGCTGATGCTCAGCCCCGCGGGCCCCCATGGCCCGGTACGCCAGGCGATCGCCATCGCGGTCGGCGCCTGTGCGCTCGGCGTCGGCGCCGTCTGGCTGCGCCATTCCTGGCCCTCGCAGCGGTTCTCGGCGATCTCGGTGACGCTCGGCGCGATCCCGATGAGCGCGGCCTGCCTGATCATGACGGACCCGATGCTCGGGCTGCTGGCCACCAGCGCGTTCATCTTCTCCAGCGGTTATGTGGCCTTCCTGCACCGCCCCAGCGTGCTCGCCGGTCCCTGGGTGCTCGGCGGGCTCACGCTGGGATACCTGGGCGTCCGGGTCGGGTCCGAAGACCCCGCGCTGGCGGCGTGCGCCGTCCTGATCATCGCGCTGCTCAACGTCTTCGTGTTCTTCACGTGCCGCGTCGCGATCGGGCTCAGCTCGACCGACATCCACCACAGCGAGATCGAACCGCTGACCGGGCTGCTCAACACCGACGGGCTGTACTCGCGCGCCGCGAACCTGCTCGCCGCCCGCAACCGGCAGGACGACCGTCACATGGTGCTCGCGGTCGTCAGCATCGACAGCTTTCCGCTGCTGTCCTCGATGTCCGGCCAGCGGCGCGCCAACCGGGCCCGTATCGACGTCAGCCAGGCCCTGCGGGAAACGGTGCGCCGCAACGCCATCGCCGCGCACATCTCCGACAGCGACTTCATCGTCGCGGACACCTTCACCAGTCCCGACGCCTCGCCGCTGATCGACCGCGTGCAGGGCGCCATGAAGTCGACGCCGTCCCGGGTGACCGCGAGCATCGGCGTGGTGTGCACCCCGCTGGCGCCGCTGACGGTGCACCCGCCCGAGATCGTCATCGACGCCCTGCTGGCGGCAGCCGCCGAAGCCATGGAACGCGCCCGCGAGGACGGCGGCAACGACGTCCGCTACGACGTGCGGGACGACCTGCCGATCAACGAGTAGGCAGCTCGGCGCGAATCCGCGGTGCGATGAGGCCTGCCAGGTAGTCGTGTCCGGCGTCGGTCGGGTGGACGCCGTCGGGCGCGATGAGGTCCGGACGGTCGACGAACCACCGCTCGGCGATCGGGTCGACGAACGTGGCACCGGCCATCCCGGCCTGCATGCCGAGCACGTCGCGGATCTGCAGCACCGCCGGCGGTACGTCGGCCGTCGGCCAGGGCGGCCCGATCACCAGCAGCTTGGCACCGGGCGCCGTCGCCCGCGCCTGGGCGAAGGCGTCGTGCGCCATCCCCGACAGCTGCACGAGGTCGGCGCCCTGGTCATTACGGGAGCCGAAGAACACCACGAGGGCGTCGTCCGGCCGCACGGCGCGCCTGGTCAGGTCCAGGAAGATGCTGCCGTGGTCGCCGCGCACGACGTAACCGGCCCGGCCCTCGGCGGCGACGTCGGCCGTGATCGGGGCACCCCAGGCATCGAGGTTGCGACCCGCCTGCGCCGTCCAGCTCCGGGGGCCCTGGCCGCCGAAGTTGGTGCCGTTGGTGTACGAGTCGCTGATCACCGCGACGCGTTCGGGCATCCCCGGGCGCACGTTCCGGTACGCGTGTGCCGGACCGGGCGCGCTCACCACGGACACCGCACACAGCGCAGCGGTCAGCAACAAGGTGGTCAGATGGCGCACGGGTCTCCCATGATGAGTCGGTACTACGGCGTAGTGCGGTCAGCCTGCGCGTTCGGCGGGCTCTTCGTCGTCAGATATCGCCTGGAGTTTACGTTGTGTTACAACAGCTTTCGAGCCATCTGCCGGCCCGACCATGCGCCGCATCCAGTGCCGCGCCGGCTCTTCGACGTAGTGGAACAGCAGCACGGCACCGGCGAACGAGCCGGCCAGCAGCGCCAGCACGATGAACTTGGTGCCCCAACTCGGCAACATCTCGATGCGGTACTGCGCCGCGGCCCAGTTCCAGCCCTGATGCACGAGTTCGTGGACCATGTACAGGCCGAACGACACCTTGCCGCCGTAGACCATGACGCGGGTCGACAACAATGCGGGCAGGGTGCCGGTGCCGACCGAAAGGGCCACCACCAACGGCAGGAAGAAGACGTCGACGAGGCCGAAGTCGTCACGGATGGTCGGGATCGGATGTGCGTCGAACCAGTACACGAGGCCCACGATGACGGCCAGCAGCACCACCGACAGCACCCCCGCGACCGTGCGGCCCCGGTCGGTCAGGTTCAGCTTGCGGACGGCGGCACACGCCAGGGCGCCCGCGGTGAACTGCAGGACGATGCGCGGCAGCCAGCTCCACGGCGTGTAGAACTCGCCCGTGGCGGCCAGGAACAGCAGCGGCGGCAGCGTCACGGCGAACGCCAGCCACAGCAGGGTCCGCGCCCGGCTCACCCGGGCCACCCGGAACAGCACGATGACCAGCAACCCGAACAGCAGGTAGGCCAGCCATTCCGCGCTGATCGACCAGGCCGGGCCGTCCCAGCTGGAGTTGTCGAAGTACGGCACCACCCACAGCTGGACCAGGAACAGCTGACGCAGGTAGTTGGGGCCGGTGAGGGTGGCCGCCTCCGGCGACGGGAAGTCGCCGACGTTGAGCGTGAAGATGATCCAGGCCACCGCGAGATGCATGGTGACCAGGTAGACGGGCCAGACCCGGGCCAGGCGGAGCCACAGGAAATGCAGCGTCGCCCGTGTCGACCACGCCGGCCCCATGCGCTCGAGGTAGTTCCAGGTGAGGACGAATCCGCTGAGGATGAAGAACAGATCGACGCCCTGCGCGCCGCAGTCGAGGATCGGGGCGAGGGCGTCGCTCAGGGGCGGTGACGCCTGCTTCAACAGCGGACGGAAATGGAACAGCACCACCCACACTGCGGCGACGATGCGCAGGCCGGACAGTGCCTTGATTTCACCGCTCGGCACCACACTCATGACGGGAAAAGGGTAACAGCGGCGAAGACCCGGGTCCTGATGGGAAACCTGTGACTTTTCTTGGATGACACTCCCGAGCGCGTGATTCCGGGCCGAAATGCATTTCCCCACAGAATGGCGTGTCCGGCCGTAACTCTGCTCACAGAATCCAATCGAGGAGTGCGGGAGGCTGGAATATCCGGCCACTCAGGAGCATTCTGTAGACATGCTAATTAGGCGGAAATTCACGACATCGGCGGTCGCCGCGGTGGCCGCCACAGCAGCGATAGTTGCCGCTCCGGCCGCGGCGATGACCCTCTCGGGGAGCATCGGCACGGATCGGACCGTGGTTGCCGACAACGGCTACGGCGGACCCGATGGCCAGGGTGGCGGCGGTGGCTGCGGCGACGGCGCGAACTGGCGGGGCTGCGGTGGCTGGAACCCCGTCACCGGCGGCTTCGGACACGGCTGCTTCAACGGCATCTGTGGCGGCTGGGACGGCACCCGCGGCTGGGGCGGCTGACAACGCATTTGCTCGCGTCGCGAGATAATTGCGTTTTCCCTATTCATGGCGCCGAATAGGAATTTGCTCTCGGCGCCAATGGGGTCCCCGGCGCGGTAATTGCATTTACATCACCCGGGAAATCCCTAAGCTCGCGGCCATGGATCTCCCGAGCCCGCGAGCCGACGCGCCGCACCTGGCCGACGTGGTACCGGCCGTGCTGGCCGCGATGGGTGTCCCCGGAGCCCAACTCGACGGTGTGCACCGGCCCATCGACCTGCCCGGCGGTGTTCGTGGCGCGTGCGTGCTGCTGATCGACGGCCTCGGTGCCCAACTCCTCGACACCTACGCAGCCGACGCTCCGGTACTGGCCGGGCTTCGCGGCCGGCACCTGCGCGTCGGCTACCCCGCCACCACCGCTGCGGGACTGGCGGCGGTGGGAACCGGACGGCGCTCCGGCGAACACGGCATGGTCGGTTACTCATTCCGGATTCCCGACCACGGCGTCGTCAACGCGCTGCGCTGGACGCCGCATCCCTTCGGCGCGGACCTGCGCGACGCGCTGGTTCCCGAGGACGTGCAGCCGCTGCCGACCACGTTCGGCCGGGCGTCGGCCGCCGGCGTCGCGGTGAGCGTCATCTCGGGCGCCGAATTCACCGATTCGGGGCTGACCCGCGCGGTGCTCCGCGGCGGACAGTACGTCGGGGTGCATCGACTCGGCGACCTCGCGGCCCGCGTGCAGCAGGCCGTCGCCGACGGCGGCTTCTGCTACGGCTACCACGCCGATCTGGACATGCTCGGCCATCTGTACGGCGCCGGCTCGACGGCCTGGCGGATGCAGCTGCGGCAGGTGGACCGGCTGGTCGAATCGATCGTCGAGGCCCTGCCGGCCGGCGGGCTGCTGGCCGTCGTCGCCGACCACGGCATGGTCAACCTCGACGACGCCGACGTCGTCGACATCGATGCGCGTCCCGACCTGTTGGACGGCGTCGTCGCCGTCGCCGGTGAGGCCCGGGCGCGGCACGTCTATGTCGCCGAGGGCGCGGCGGGTGCGGTCGCCGACGCGTGGCGAGAAACGTTGGGCGCGAATGCCTGGGTGCGCACCAAGGAGCAGGCCATCGCCGAGGGGTGGTTCGGCGCGCGGGTCGGTGACGCGGCGCGCAGCCGCATCGGCGATGTCGTGGCAGCGGCCCGGGACAACGCCGGATTGGTACGTCGGACGGTCGAGCCTCTTGAATCTGCCCTCATCGGGCAGCACGGATCGTGGACAGATGCCGAGCAGCTGGTTCCGCTGCTCATCGCTTCCGGTTAGCCGGGACTATTCGGGCTTCAGATGTGCGTCGTCGGCGAAAACGAGGGTGCCACTGTCCAGCAGGACGGCCCAGCGGCGCGCCGCGTCGACAATATGGTCGTCGCCGACATCGACCGAATAGCCCGCATGATCGCCGTAGTCCTCCACGATCACACCACGCACGTCTTTGGCGTCGCCACGGTTGACGCGAACCCGCATGTCAACGGCGAACTTGGCGTTCCTACCCATAACCACCCCAGCATTCCCTGGTAACCACCGCAGGTACGGAACCTCGGCCCACCGACCTCTGCCCCGACGTCAGTAGGTACCGAACTTTAGGCCACCGTGACCACAGCGGCAAAGCAAACACCCCTGATTGACAGGTAGATGGTACGTGTCGTACCAACGGGCGTCGGCTACCGTCTTCGCCGTGATCGTGCTGCTGCCGCCCTCGGAGACCAAGCGCCCAGGTGGCGACGGACCGCCACTGCAGCTCGGCACGCTCGGTGTGCCGGAACTCACGCCGCTGCGCACAGCGCTGATCGACGAACTCGTCACCCTCGCTGCCGACCCCGAAGCCAGCCGCAAGGCCCTCGCCATCTCCGCCGCGCAGGACGCCGAAATCCAGCGCAACGCCGAACTGCGCAGCGCCCCGACGATGCCGGCCATCGACCGCTACACCGGGGTCTTGTACGACGCCCTGGACATCAGCTCACTGCGCGGCGCCACCGCAACCCGGGCGCGCGCCCGGCTGGCCGTCGGGTCGGCGCTCTTCGGCCTGCTGCGCGCCGACGACCCGATCCCGGCGTACCGACTGTCGGCATCATCGAAACTGCCCGCCGGCGGGACACTGGCCAGCCGGTGGAAGCCGGTCCTGGAACCTGTACTGGCCCAGCTGCAACAGCAGGAGCTCATCGTCGACCTGCGCTCCGGCTCATACGAGGCCCTCGGCAAGATCCCCGGCGCGGTGACCGTCGACGTCTACACCGAACACCCCGATGGGCGGCGCACCGTCGTCAGCCACTTCAACAAGGCCCACAAGGGCCGGTTGGCCAGAGCGCTGGCCGGCAGCCGCGCCGAACCGACCGACGCCGCCGCCGTTGCCGCTGTTGCCCGTCGTGCCGGGATGCGCGTCGAACGCGACGGGGCGCAGTTGACGGTGGTGGTCACGGCGTGACGCCGACGGTCTGCGATAATGGTTCGTGAGGGGAGTATTCCTTCGCCACGGTGTCGTCATCACGTTGTCCAATGTCGGGCAGCCGGTGCTGTGGGCCGGCCGCCTGAATCGCGGCGACGGTGGTAGAGACCTCGGTCGTTCACTGACGCCCGGAGGCACCCTCATATGAATGTTTCGACGCTGGAATGGTCCATCACCCTCGGGGTGACAATCGCCGTACTTCTCTTCGACGTGGTGGTGATCGGCCGCCGCCCGCATGAACCCACCACCCGGGAAACCGCCGGATACCTGGCGCTGTACATCGGCCTCGCCGTCGCCTTCGGCATCTGGGTATGGCAGTTCCACGGCGGTCAATACGGCATCGAGTACTTCGCGGGCTGGCTGACCGAGTACAGCCTCTCGATCGACAACCTGTTCATCTTCCTGATCATCATGGCCAGCTTCAAGGTGCCGCGAATCCTGCAGCAGGAGGTGCTGCTGATCGGCATCATCCTGGCGCTGATCTTCCGTGGCATCTTCATTGCCCTTGGCGCCGTAGCCATTTCGAAGTTCTCGTGGATCTTCTACCTGTTCGGCGCGTTCCTGGTGTACACCGCGATCAAGCTGGCCCGCGACACCGAGCACGACGACGACGCCGAGAACTCGATGGTGCGGTTCGCCCGCAAGTACCTCAAGGCCTCGGATCAGTGGGACGGCAGCAAGCTGCACACCGTGGTGAACGGCAAGCGGGTCCTGACCCCGATGATCCTGGTCATCATCGCGCTGGGGACCACCGACCTGCTGTTCGCGCTCGACTCGATCCCGGCGATCTACGGCCTCACCCAGGAGCCGTACCTGGTGTTCACCGCCAACGTGTTCGCGCTGATGGGTCTGCGTCAGCTGTACTTCCTGCTCGGCGACATGCTCAAGCGGCTGGTCTACCTGTCGCAGGGCCTGGCCTTCATCCTCGCGTTCATCGGTGTGAAGCTGGTGCTGCACGCGCTGCACGAGAACACGCTGCCGTTCATCAACGGCGGTGAGCCCGTGCACGTGCCGCAGATTCCCACGCTGCTGTCGCTGGCGGTCATCATCGTCACGCTCGTCGTGACGACGGTGGCGAGCCTGTGGAAGACCCGCGTCGACAGCAAGGCCGGCGCCGCCTGACCGCGGCAACCGGTCACGGTTGCCAGATCGCTTGCGCGCCAGCAGGATGCCCTGGTGACCGATCTCGTGGACGATGCCGTCGGGCAGGCGCAACTGGTGGCCAGCGGTGCGGTGAGCAGCGCCGAACTGCTGGAGGCCGCGATCACCCGGCTCGAATCGGCGCGCCGGCTCAACGCCGTGGTCACCGATCTGTTCGACCGCGGCCGCGAACAGGCCCGCCGGCTCGATGAGTCGGGCGTGCTGCGCACCGGCACGGCCGGACCGCTGGCCGGGGTGCCGTTCCTGCTCAAGGACCTCGGGGCGTCGCTGGCCGGCGCCCCGGAGGCCATGGGGTCACGGGCGCTGCGCAGCCATGTCGCCGACCAGACCGCCTGGATCGTGCAGCGGTATCTGGACGCCGGGCTGGTGATCTTCGGCAAGACCAACACCCCGGAATGGGGCAACCACTGCACCACCGAGCCGTCCCTGTTCGGGCCGACGGTGAACCCGTGGTCACCGGAGGTCAGCCCAGGCGGCTCGAGCGGCGGGTCCGCCGCCGCGGTCGCGGCCGGCATCGTGCCCGCCGCCTCCGGTGGCGACGGCACCGGCTCGATCCGGGTGCCGGCGTCATGCTGCGGCGTCGTGGGCCTCAAACCGCGCCGCGCCCGGACCTCGTTCGCGCCCGGCGCCGGGCACGGGCTGGAGGGGTTGGTCAACGAGCACGCCCTCACCCGCACCGTCCGCGACTGCGCGGCGCTGCTCGATGCCGTCACCGGTGGCGCACCGGGCGACCCGTACTCTGCTCCCCTACCCGACCAGCCGTTCCTCGACGCCATCGCGCAGACCCCGGCGGCGCAGCGCATCGCGATCGCGGTGGATTCGCCGTTCCCGGGGCCGGGCACCGACCCGCAGGTCGCCGCCGCCGTCGAGGCCACCGGCGCGCTGCTGGCGGGCCTGGGCCACCACGTCGAGCCGTCGGCGCCGAGCATCGATCCAGACGCTGTCGCCGACGCCATCGCGGTGCTGCACCGGGTCAGCAACGTCCAACTGCATGAACTGGCCGCGGCGCACCTGGGCCGTCCCCCACGCGAGGACGAATTCGAACCGAGCACCTGGATGATGATCCGCGAGGGATTCGCCACCACCGGCCTGGCCTACGCCGAAGCCATCGCGGCCGTCCACGCCCAGACCCGGCGGTTCGCCGCCGGGATGGCCGGCCACGACGTCCTGCTGGTGCCGACGCTGCTGTCCGGACCGCCGCCGTACGGCCTGCTCGATCAGCCCCGCACCGGCACCCGCGAATTCTTCGACGTCGAATTCGCCACCACCGGCTGGACGTCGCTGGCCAACGTGACGGGCTGGGCCGCCATTTCCCTGCCGCTGGGCCGCGCCGCGGACGGACTGCCCATCGGCGTCCAGCTGATGGCGCCGGACGAGACCATCCTGCTGCAACTGGCCCGGCAGCTGGAGCAGGCCGCGCCCTGGGCGGACCGCTACCCGCGCCCCTGAGTCCGCCCACCACGGCGTGCAACAATTCGGCCATGGTCATGTCGATCGATCGCCCGAAACTCGAAGGCAACATCGCCGTCGGAGAAGACCGCCAGATCGGTTTCGCCGAATTCGGGAACCCGCAGGGACGGGCCGTGTTCTGGCTGCACGGGACGCCCGGCGCGCGCCGGCAGATCCCGACCGAGGCCCGTAGCTTCGCCTCCCGCAACAACATCCGGTTGATCGGCATCGACCGCCCCGGCATCGGTTCCTCGACCCCGCACCAGTACGAGAACGTGCTCGGGTTCACCGTGGATCTGCGGACCATCGCCGACACCCTGGGCATCAACCGGTTCGCGGTGATCGGGCTGTCCGGCGGCGGTCCCTACACGCTGGCCACCGCGGCCGCCATGCCCGACCGGGTGGTGATGGCCGCGGTGCTCGGCGGCGTCGCGCCGCTGATCGGCGAGGACGGCATCAGCAGCGGCCTGATGGAGCTGGCCAAGATCGTGCGGCCGATCATCGAGGTCGCCGACACCCCGATCCGCTGGGTGGCGGGGTCACTCATGAAGGTGATCGCGCCGTTCGGCTCCCCCGCGCTCGACCTGTACGCACGCATCTCCCCCCACGGCGACCGGAACCTGCTGAGCCGCCCCGAGTTCAAGGCGATGTTCCTCGACGACCTGCTCAACGGCAGCCGCAAGCAGCTGGCTGCGCCGTTCGCCGACATCGTCGTGTTCGCCCGCGACTGGGGCTTCCGGCTCGAGGACATCAAGGTGCCGGTGCGCTGGTGGCACGGCGACGCCGACCACATCGTGCCCTACGCTCACGGTCAGCACGCGGTGGCGCGCATCGCCGACGCGGAGATGTTCACGCTGCCGGGCGAGAGCCATCTCGCGGGTCTCGGTGTCCCCGAGGACATCCTGACCAAGATTCTCGAGGTCTGGGACGACGCCGACCTCGCGGACCAGTAAGGCCGCTCAGACCGTCACCGGCTGACCGCTGAGTACGCGGCGCAGCATGTGCATGGCGACGGTCGTCGACCGTTCCCGGATGTCGGCCCGGTTGCCGGGCAGGTGGATCGTGCGCGTGTGCGTCGCACCGTCGGCCAGCCCGACACTGAAACACACTGTGCCGACCGGCTTTTCGTCGCTGCCGCCACCGGGGCCGGCGATGCCGGTGATGCCGACGGCGACGTCGGCGCCGAACCGCTGCAGTGCACCCGCCGCCATGGCCTCGGCGACCGGTTCGGACACCGCACCGTGAGCCGCGATCAACGCGGGGTCGACGCCGAGCAGGTCCGCCTTGGCTTCGTTCGAGTACGACACCACGCCGCCGGTCAGGTAGGCCGAGGAACCGGGCCGGTCGGCCAGCCGGGCCGCCAGCAGGCCCGCCGTGCACGACTCGGCCGTCGCGATGGTGCGGCCCGAAAGCAGTTGCGCCACTTGGTCATCGACCAGCGCACCGTCCTCGGAGAAGACATCGTGCGGATGCCGCTCACGCAGCAGCGCGGCCAGTTGCCGGTAGCTGTCGGCGGCGTCGGGTTCGTAGCGGGTGACGATCTCCAACTCACCGCGACGCAGGCACGTCGTGATCTCCAGCCCCGCGAAACCGGGCACCAGGGTCTCGGCTTCCCGCAGCGTCTCGGCCAGCCCGGACTCGGGCAGCCCGAACATCCGGATGGTCTCCTGGCGGTAGACGGTGCGGCCGGCGATCGCACGTTGCGCCGTCGCCGTCTCGATGGCCCGGCTCCACATCGGCCGCAGCTCGCGGGGCGGTCCGGGGAGCACGATCACCGTCGGTGCGCCGCCGGCCCGGGTCACCACGACACCCGGTGCCGTGCCGACGGGGTCGAGGATCTCGACGCCGTCGCCCGCCGGCACCAGGGCCTGCTTGCGGTTGGCTGCGCGGACCGCCTCGAAATCGGCGCCCGGGAACCGGCCCATGAAGGACCGCAGGATCTCGGCGATGCGCTCCTCGAGCGCTTCGTCGAGCACCAGCTCGCGGCCACAGAACTTCGACACCACGGCGACGGTCATGTCGTCCGCCGTCGGCCCCAGGCCGCCGCTGGTGACGATCAGGTCGACACCTTGTGCGGCAAGGAAATTCAGTTGCGCTTCGATGTCCTCGGGCCGGTCACCGCAGATGGTGATGTGCGCCAGCTCGACGCCGAGTTCGAGCAGCCGGTCGGCCAGCCACGGCCCGTTGAGGTCCTGGACCCGGCCGGTGAGAACTTCGGTCCCGGTCACCACGATGCCCGCACGCACGCCCATGGCGATCAGGGTACGGCGCTGCGGGCTCGGTCAGACCGCCAGCCAGGCGCGCACGGTGTCGAGCTCGCGCGTGTACTGCTCCATGATGTCGTCCTGGAACCGCGTGCCGCCGCTGATCGCGTCGTCACCGCGCCAGATCACGCGGACCCGGGACGCGCCACGCAGGTAGACGTCGACGCGGTCGTCCGTGTGCCGCTGCCACCCGCTTGCGGCGGTGCGCTCGGCCAGTGCGGAGCGTTCGTCAGCCATGTGTTTCTCCTTCACGTCAACTCACCATCATGTCCTATGCGCCCGGTCTCGGGACCCGCGGTACCGCGTCGGGCGCCGCAGGCCGGACGTCCGGCTCGGCCAGACCAGGGTCGGTCACCGAGGCCCGCGCGGCCGCCTCCGCCGCGTCCTGAGGTGGCCGGCCACCGGTCACCGGGACCGTCACGGGCGGTGTGTTGTAGCCGCCGACCCGCACCCAGCCGGCATTCACGCCCGGTTTCGGCACCAGCCCCCGGACATGCGCGGTCTCCCCCGGATACACCGTGACGTAGTTGTCGCTGTACTCGATGGGCAGGATCTCGTCGGCGTCCGGCGCGGTGGTCAGCTCGGCCCGCTCGAAGAACGCGACCTGCTTGGTCGGGTTGCGCAGCGTGATGTCGACGACCTGCTGACCGTCGCCGTTCACCGAACCGACCGCGCTGACGTCCAAGCGGGCCTTCGTCATGTAGTTGAGCGGCGTCATGTCCGCCCACGCGGTCTGGTGCAGCTCGAAGGCGACGTCCTTGCGGGGGTCTCCGATGTCGTCCTGCTGCGACTGCCAGTAGTCGTTGTCGGCGATGACCTCACCGACCGGGTTCAGCAGCTCGCACCGCACGAAGAACACGCGGGAGTCCGGCACTTCGCGCGGCAGCGTCATCGCCACGGCGGCGGCACCGGAGACGACGTCGTACGGGTCGCTGGTGCGGTCGTCACGCACGTTCCCGTTGATGTCGTAGATGCGGGTTCGCACCCGGAGGCCGACGGCGTTCTCCGGGCTCTGGTTGGTGATGCTGACCTTGGCGGTGCTGTGGTCGCCCGTCGCGTACGAATCGAACGTCACCGACAGCGGCTGCAGGCCCTTCTTCGCGCCGTAGTACGCACCGCCGGGCCGCAGGTAGTAGTCGAAGATGTTGCCGAAGAACGACGGCCAGTGGTTGTTGAGCATCCAGTAGATCGTCATCTTGTGGTCCGCCCAGCCCAGCGCGGCGAACGACTCGAACTGGGCCCGTGTCGCCTCGTAATGGGCGAGCTGGGCCTTGCGCGTGAATTCCTCGGCGCCGCTGGACGATCCGTAACGCTGCACGACGGCGTCGCGGATGCTGGCCAGAGCCTCGTTGCCGGGATTGGAACCGGCGTGGAAGTACCACATGTCGTTGATCGGCCAGAGCTTGTCCGGCGGGATGAACTTGCGCAGGCTCGCGAACGGCGGGATGTGTTCGTTGTCGCCCTGTTCGGCCGACGCGCCGCGCGCGGCGGCGTAGTCGCCGTCGAACCAGTACGCAGGGGGCCGCCACGTGTAGGGGCCGGCCATCTGGATGCCGTCCCACAGGCGGTTGCCCGACGAATCGGTCGTGTACGACGACACCGTGTCGACAACGGCGTTCTGCCAGTGCAGCTTTCGCAGAATCTCGTGGTACTGCTCGAGGATGTCGGCGGGCGGGTGCCCGTCACTGGCATTGGCCCAGACGAATGCCGACGCGTGCGATCGCAGCATCATGATCTGCGAGCGGAGGCTGTCCTGCGCGACCCGGTGGTCCTCCTGGCCCCACTGCGGCCACTTCTCCCACTGGTTACAGCACATCCAGCCCACCATGAGTGGGATACCCAGTTCGTCGGCCCGCTCGATGAAGCGCGCGCCGGGAATCTTCGATTCCATCCGGATCATGTTCAGGCCCAGATCCTTGACGTAGCGCAGGATCGCGTTGTCTCGGTCGGGGTCATCGCGGTACAGCAGGTCGGGAGTGTATGTGGCCCCGCGCGCCAGGAAATCGCGACCGTTGACCTTGAGGAAGAAGTTGCCGCCGGAGCCCAGTTGCGGGAATTCCTCGCTGCCGTCGCGGCCCTGCTCGATGGACCGGATGCCGAAGCGCTGCTTGAACTCGTCGGTGGCCTGGCCGTACTGCAGGAACTGGATACGGAGGTCGTACAGGTCGGGCCGGCCCATGGTGTACGGCCACCACAAGTCCGGATGGGAGAGGCGCAATGCCTCGTAGTCGCCGGGACTGAACGTGACGTCGCGGCTCTCCCCCGGCCCGAGCGACACCGGCTTCTCGATGTGGATGTCCGCCTTGCCGGCGCGAGTGATGGTCGCCCGCACGACACCGTTGACGCGCTGGTCGGAGTAATTGGTCAGGCCCGACCGGACGCTCAGCTGGGCGCTGTCGGTGCGCGGCAACGGCAGCTGGCTGTTCACGGTCGCGTCGGTGATCGCCACGTCGCCGGACATCTTCAGGGTGACGGGCTTGAGGATGCCGGCGTTGCGGTCCGCCACGAACGAGTTGCCGTTGGCCGGGTTCTTGCCAGGCCCTTGATAGCCGAGATAGTTCCAGTTAATCCAGTCGAACCAGCTGTCGGCCAGCTCCACGCCGTCGACGTCCTGCAGCGCGCGCTCCGGGGTCACCTTGACGGCGAGTGTGTTGGTGCGGCCGCGGTCGATCCACCTCGACACGTCGAGGGTGTGGTCGACGTACATGCCCGCGATCTGCCGGCTGTCGGCGATCTGATGCCCGTTCAGCCAGATCTCGGCCCGGTAGTTGATGCCGGGAAAGTTGAGGCGGTACGTCGAGTGCCCCGCCGGCGCGACGAAAGTGGTGCGGTACCACCAGTCCTGCTTGTACAGGTCCTGCGGCACCTTGGTCAGCAGGTTGTCGCCGTAGTAGAGGTCCGGGTACGTGCCGTCGTCCTGCAGTGCCTCGAGCACCGTCGCCGGCATGTGCCGCACCTGGTGCCAGCCGGGCCCGGCAGCGGGGAATCCGTCGAGGCTGAGCTGCGCGCCGGTGGCCACCATGCCCTGCGCGGAGGACAGCTGCCAGCCTTGTGCGAGTTCTACTTCGGCGGCCGCGCTCATGGGCCTCAGCAGGCGCGGCAGATCGCCGGTGCACGCGAACAGCAGCACCAGAGACATGACGGCACCCAGCACTGCACCGCGGCGCAACTCGGTCGAGATAGCCCTGCTCCCTCCGAAACGACAGCATCTGAACGCGCTTCTACAACCGAACGCGCGATGTGGGGGCACCTCATTGTGCCCCGTCAGACCGGCAGTTCCGGAATCGCTGAGGTCAGAACTTGTGTGGCACGTCGGTCGTCAGGCCGCCGTCGACGACGAACTCGCTGCCGGTGGCAAACGACGATTCGTCACTGGCCAGGAAGACCACGAAGGTCGCTACCTCATCGGACTGGCCGGGCCGGCCGAGCGGCGCGATCATCATGTCGTCGGGAAAGTATTTGGTCATCGGCGTGCGGATGAAGCCCGGCAGGATCGTGTTGACGCGGATCTTGTCCTTGCCCAGGTCGATGGCCGCCGATTTGGTCAGGCCGCGCACCGCCCACTTGGACGCGACGTATGCATGCAGCAGCGTCGCACCGCGCATGCCCTCGATGGATGAGATGTTGATGATCGAGCCGCTGCCGGCCTCCCGCATCGGCGCGACCACGGCCTGCATGCCCAGGAAGGTGCCGGTGAGGTTGACGTCGATGCACTTCTGCCACTTGGCCATGTCGAACTCGCCGATCTTGCCGAGGGCACTGATTCCGGCGTTGTTGACCAGGACGTTGAGCAGGCCGAACTGTTCGGTGGCCGTGGCCACTGCCGCTGCCCACTGGTCGGCGTCGGTGACGTCGAGGTGGACATAGCGGGCAGCGTCCCCGAGTTCGGCGGCCAGTGCCTCGCCGGGCTCATCGAGGATGTCGCCGATGACGACCTTGGCGCCCTCGCCGACCAGCATCCGGGCATGTGCCGCGCCCATCCCCCGAGCGCCGCCAGTGATCAGTGCAACTTTTCCGTCCACGCGTCCCATGACGGGTCACGCTACCGTCCGGCGGATGAAGAAAATCCCGGCATACTGGTCAGCATGTCTGCGCTGAACGCAGAGCCGATCACCGGGCCCATCACAGCGGTCGACGCCGATGACCTCGGCGAGACAAGCTCGCGCGTCGGTGCTTTCTTCGACGTCGACGGCACGCTGGTGTCCGGTTTCATCGCGACCGTGCATGCCGCCCACCGGTTCCGGCAGCGGCAGGCGGCTTTCGGTGAGCTCACCGGAATTCTCGAGGCGACGGTGCGATACAAGTTGCGCCGCATGGAGTTCGAGCGCTTGCTGGTGCGCGCCGCCGGCTACCTGCGCGGCGAGTCCCTCGCCGAGCAGGAGGCACTCGGCGAGCAGCTGTTCCACAGCCACGTGCAGGCCAGGATTTTCCCGACCATGCGCGAGGTCGTGCGCGCCCACCAGCGGTCCGGCCACACGGTGGTGCTGAGTTCGTCGGCCCTGACCATGCATGTCATGCCGCTGGCCCGCTATCTCGGGGTCGAGCACGTCATCTGCAACCACTTCACCGTCGACGCCGACGGCACTCTCACCGGTGACATCGTGCGGCCCATCGTCTGGGGGCACCGCAAGGCCGCCGCGGTCGAGGCGTTCAGCCAGGCGAATCAGGTTGACCTGCAACAGAGTTACTTCTACGCCGACGGCGACGAGGACCTGCCGCTGATGCACGTCGTGGGGCACCCGATTCCGGTCAACCCCCGTCCCGGGCTGGCGGCCGAAGCGGAGCGGCTCGGCTGGACGGTGGTTCGGGCGGCGGCGGCGCCCCGTGATCGGCCGGGCTGGCTACGACGACTCGTGCGACGCTGACCTTCTGGAACGGCCGTCGCCCGCAATCTGGGCCCGAATCCGCGCGTAGCCTTGCGCGCCGGACTGTCACGCGGTACTAAATTAGAACACGTTTCAGTTTTGCCGCTTTCGCCTCGGCCCCAGCACAAGGAACCCCAATGCGTACCGCTATCTGCGACCAACTCGGCATCGAATACCCGATCTTCGCCTTCACCCACTGCCGCGACGTGGTCGTGGCAGTCAGCAAAGCCGGCGGCTTCGGCGTCCTGGGCGCGGTCGGCTTCTCCCCCGAACAGCTCGAGATCGAGCTGAAGTGGATCGACGAGAACATCGGCGACCACCCCTACGGCGTCGACATCGTCATCCCCAACAAATACGAGGGCATGGACCAGGTCGACCTGGATCCCGACGTGCTCAAGAAGCAGCTCAACGCGCTGGTGCCCCAGGAGCACCTGGACTTCGCGAAGAAACTCCTCGCCGACCACGGCGTGCCGGTCGACCACAGCGACGACGACGCCCTGCAGCTGCTCGGCTGGACCGAGGCCACCGCGACCCCGCAGGTCGAGGTCGCACTGCAGCACCCCAAGTGCACGCTGATCGCCAACGCGCTGGGCACCCCGCCGAAGGACATGATCGACCACATCCACGCCGAGGGCCGCAAGGTCGCCGCGTTGTGCGGCTCGCCGTCGCAGGCCCGTAAGCACGCCGACGCGGGCGTCGACATCATCATCGCCCAGGGCGGCGAGGCCGGCGGGCACAGCGGCGAGATCGGCTCGATCGTGCTGTGGCCGCAGGTGGTCAAGGAGGTCGCGCCCGTCCCCGTGCTGGCCGCCGGTGGCATCGGCAGCGGCCAGCAGATCGCCGCGGCGCTGGCGCTCGGCGCACAGGGCGCGTGGACCGGTTCGCAGTGGGTGATGGTCGAGGAGAGCGAACACTCCGAGCAGCAGCACGCCGCCTACGCCAAGGCCAGCAGCAAGGACACCGTGCGCAGCCGGTCGTTCACCGGCAAGCCGGCGCGGATGCTGCGCAACGACTGGACCGAGGCCTGGGAGAAGGAAGGCAACCCGAAGCCGCTCGGAATGCCCTTGCAGTACATGGTTTCCGGCATGGCGGTGGCGGCCACGCACAAGTACCCCAACGAGAGCGTCGACGTCGCGTTCAACCCCGTCGGCCAGGTGGTCGGTCAGTTCACGAAGGTCGAGAAGACCGCCGCGGTGATCGAGCGCTGGGTGCGGGAGTACCTGGAGGCCACCGGTCGGCTCGAGGAACTGAACGCGGCCGCGTCCGTGTGATCGAGGCCGGGCTTTTCCGGGCACAACGCCGCTTACGCCGCGGATCGCAGCCAACATGTGGCTGCAATCCGCGGCGTAACGCTTCAACGTGAGCATAGACCCGTGCCCACGGATTATGTATGGTTACATACATAATCCGACGGAAGGGCGCGGATGGCTGGTCCACGTGAACGCATGATCGTGTCTGCGGCACTGCTCATCCGTGAGCGCGGCGCGCAATCGACGGCCATCGCGGACGTGCTCGCCCACAGTGGGGCACCCCGCGGCTCGGCATACCACCACTTTCCCGGCGGGCGTACCCAACTGCTCTGCGAGGCAATCGATTTCGCCGGCGAGTACATCGCCCGCCGGATCGACAAGGCCGGCACCGCACTCGAGGCACTCGACGTGCTGGTCGACGGCTTCCGGACCCAACTCACCGAGACCGGGTTTCGGGCCGGCTGCCCCGTGGTCGCGGTCGCCGTCGAGGCCGACAACCCGCCCGTCATCGAACGCGCCGCCGCCGCCTTCACCCGCTGGCTCGGCCGGCTCGAAGCGCAGCTGCGGACCGAAGGCGTGTCCGCCGAACAAGCCGCCGAACTGGCCATGCTCGCCACCACCGCCATCGAAGGCGCCGTGCTGGTGGCGCGCACCACCGGCACCACCACCCCATTGGACCTCGTGCATCGGCAGCTGCGCGCCCTCGTGACTGCCGCAACCGACCCGGAACGGAAGGCGTTGTCATGACCGAAACCCAGGAGTGGCAGTCCACCGCATGCATCCTGTGCGAGTGCAACTGCGGCATCGTCGTCCAGCTGGAGGGCCGGACGCTGTCGAAAATCCGTGGGGACAAGGCACATCCGGCCTCGCAGGGCTATACCTGCAACAAGGCACTGAGGCTGGACCACTATCAGAACAACCGCGACCGCCTGACCTCGCCGATGCGCCGGCGGCCCGACGGCACCTACGAGGAAATCGACTGGGACACAGCCATTTCCGAGATCGCCGAGGGCTTCTCGCGGATCCGCGACGAGTACGGTGGCGACAAAATCTTCTACTACGGTGGCGGTGGCCAGGGTAACCACCTGGGCGGCGCCTACAGCGGCGCGTTCCTCAAGGCACTCGGCAGCCGATACCGGTCAAATGCGTTGGCGCAGGAGAAGACCGGTGAATTCTGGGTCGACGCACAGCTCTACGGCGGACACACCCGCGGCGAGTTCGAGCACGCCGAGGTATCGGTGTTCATCGGGAAGAACCCGTGGATGTCGCAGAGCTTCCCGCGCGCCCGTACCGTGCTGCAGGACATCGCGAAAGACCCGCAGCGGTCGATGATCGTCATCGATCCCGTACTCACCGACACCGCCAAGATGGCCGACTTCCACCTGCGGGTCCGACCCGGGACGGACGCGTGGTGCCTGTCGGCCCTGGCTGCGGTACTGGTCCAGGAAGACCTCTGCGATGAGGCGTTTCTCGCCGAACACGTCACCGGCGTCGAACCGGTGCGGGACGCCCTGCGCGCCGTGGACGTCGACGAGTTCGCCCGGCGCTGCGGCGTCGACGCCGAGCTGCTGCGCGCCGCGGCGCGCCGGATTGCCGGGGCGGCAAGCGTTTCGGTGTTCGAGGACCTCGGCGTTCAGCAGGCGCCCAACAGCACCTTGTGCTCCTACCTGAACAAGATGCTGTGGATCCTGACCGGCAACTTCGCCAAACGCGGTGCGCAGCATCTGCATTCGTCGTTCGCGCCGCTGTTCGCGGCGGGCGGCGTGGGCCGCTCGCCGGTGACAGGCGCACCCATCATCGCCGGGCTGCTGCCGTCCAACGTCGTGCCGCAGGAGATCCTGACCGACCATCCGGACCGCTTCCGCGCCATGATCGTCGAGAGCAGCAATCCGGCGCACTCCATCGCGGACTCGAACGCCGTGCGCGACGCACTCGGCGCGCTGGAACTGGTGGTGGTCATCGACGTCGCGATGACCGAGACCGCCCGACTCGCCCACTACGTGCTGCCGGCGGCGAGCCAGTTCGAGAAGCCCGAGGCCACGTTCTTCAATCTCGAGTTCCCGCACAACACCTTTCATCTGCGCCACCCCCTGATGACGCCGCTGCCCGGCACCCTGCCCGAACCCGAGATCTGGGCGCGGCTGGTGCGCGCGCTCGGCGTCGTCGACGACGCTGAACTCGACCCGCTGCGCCGGGCCGCCCGCGAGGGCCTCGACGCGTACCTCGGAGCGTTCTTCGGGGCGGTCGGCGCCAATCCGTCGCTCGGCCGGGTGTTGCCGTACGTACTTTACGAAACCCTGGGCCCGACGCTGCCGGATGGATTGGCCGGTGCGGCCGCGTTGTGGGGGCTGGCGCAGAAGACGGCGATGACGTATCCCGATGCGGTCCGGCGGGCCGGCCATGCCGACGGCAACGCGCTGTTCACCGCGATCCTCGAAGGCCGCTCCGGGGTGACGTTCACGGAGCACGAGTACGCGGACGACTGGAGTCTGGTCACCCATGCCGACCGCCGGTTCGTCCTCGAGATACCCGAGATGCTCACCGAACTCGCGGCGCTCGCCACCGACCGGCCGCCGCTGATCTCCGACGAGTACCCGATCGTGCTGTCGGCCGGTGAGCGCCGGGCGTTCACCGCCAACGACATCATCCGCGATCCGGGCTGGCGCAAGCGCGACGCCGACGGCGCGCTGCGGGTCAGCGTGGAAGACGCCGCGGCGCTGGGCCTGGTCGACGGCGGGCGGGCCCGGATCACGACGGCCGCCGGTACCGCGGAAGCCTCGGTGGAGGTCACCGACGTCATGCTGCCCGGCCATGCGTCGCTGCCCAACGGGTTCGGCGTCGACTTCACCGAGGCCGACGGCGAGAAGCGGGTGCCCGGTGTGGCACCCAACAACCTCACCTCGGCGGACTGGCGCGATGCGTTCGCAGGGACCCCGTGGCACAAGCACGTGCCGGCCCGGATCGAGGCGCTGACGGTCTAGCCGGATGCCTGGGTGGCTTTGCGCGCGGCACCATCACGCGACCATCAGGACGCAGGTCCCCAGGCCCACGGCAACCCACAACGGTGCGGCGATGAAGGCGCACGACGACGCGGCGAGAGTGATGCGGCTGCCCCAGCGTTGCGTGGCGGTACCCGGTCGGTGAAGCCGGTTGATGCGGCCCACGATCCCGATTCCGTTGGCGCCCAACGCCCCAACCGGCATCGGACCCCCGCCGGCCAGGGCGAGCATCGCCGCCAACAGCACCGGGGTTCCGTGGCGCCGGGCGGCGGCATCATCTGCGCACATTTCCACCAATTGGGCGATGTCGGCGTGTGCGACAGTGAACAGCTTCATTCTGGGCATCGCCGCGGCAAGAGCTTTGGTGACCGCGATCAGTCCGTGATGCCCGCCCGAGACGTGGGCGCGTTCATGGTCCAGGACTGCCAGCAATTGGGGACGGGACAATGCGTCCAGCGCCGCACTGGTCACCACGACCACACCGGCCTTGCCACCGACGCAGTAGACCAGTTTGTTGGGCGCCTCGACGAGGATGCCGTCGAGGCCGGCGAGCTGTCGGCCCACCATGCGTGCCGACTCGGCGTGACGGCGACCGCGCACGCGCCCGCCGTGCATCACCCGGATGACGCGGACCGCCGCAACGACAGCGACGGTAAGCGAGAGGGTGGCCAGCACGGCTTCGATGAGCAGTCCGGTGCCGGTACTGACGGAAAAGAGCCGCGCCAGACACACCGACAGGCCCATCGGGTCGGGTTGGCGCCAGTTGTCCACGACGTCGACGGTCATGCCGACCGCGCCGGCCGTCCAACTCGTCACAACGCTGCCCACGACTGCGAGCCACGCCGCGACGGCGGCGCGCGGGGCCCAACCCGTCCGCGCCGGCCACGACAGCAGGGGCGGCGCGACAGTGGCCGCCAGTACCGCATAGAGCAGTAGGCAGGCCGCGACACTCACGGTTTGGTCTTTCGGGTTCGCGAACGCTGCAGCACTTTACGCAGTTGTGTGGATTCGTCGTCGGAGATGTGGTCGAGGAAATGCGTGAGAACGAGTTCGGTGCTGCCGCCGGCGTCGAGAGCTTCGCGCATCAGTTGGGCGCTGTATTGCTCGCGCGTCATGGCTGGGGCGTAGAGGTACGCTTTGCCGCTGCGCTCGCGCGTCAGCCAGCCCTTGCCGTGCAGGTTGTCCATGGTCGACATCACGGTTGTATAGGCGATCTCACGGTCCGTAAGCAGTTCCTCGAAGACCTCCCGCACGGACGTGGCGCCCGCGCGGGTCCACAGCCGATCCATCACGACCTTCTCCAGATCACCGAATCCGCGTGCCACTGAATCCCTTTCCCACCGTGACTGCGAGGCGCAGGCGTCCGCGACTCGCCACGCACGTGGCCCGGCCGAACCGCCCGATTTACGCAGTTCGACAGTAGTCGCGAGCGATCGGAGTCGCCACCACGACCAGCGGGCGCCGCCGGCTACGACGCGGCAATGGCACCAAGTGCTGCCAGTGCGTCCACGATCTCCTCGGCGTTCGGGGTTGCGGCGGGGTCCGCGATCCACTGGACCATGAGCCCGTCGATGACCGCGAGGGTGACCGATGTGATCACCTTGAGGTTCAGTGACGTATCACCGTCACGCGGCGAAAGGGCCTGGCGGGTTAGTTCTTCGGCGCGATCCCGCACCCGCGCGTATCCGTCGGCAAGCGCGGCGCGGATGGTGTCCGATCGCAATGCCGGCGCCCAGGATTCAATGCAGGAAACGACCGCGGGGCGCGTTTCGGCGAAGCTGTCAACGGTGGCGCGGAAGATGCCGACCAATTGCTCGCGCAAACTGCCGCCCTCGCCACCTGCGGCGAGCGCCGCTTCGAGACGTTCGGTCCAGCCCTCGAAGCACGCGGTCAGGGCCTGTTCGAGAAGCTGGTCCTTGCCGCCGAAGTGGTAGTTGATCGATGCGACATTGGCGCCGGCGGCACGGGCGATGTCGCGGGATGACGTGGCCCCGTACCCGAGGGTGCGGATGCACTCCAGCGCACCGCCGAGAAGTTTGTCCCGATTACCCACCGCTTGCATGTTCGGACCTTAGCAGGTAAACATACGTTTGTTGACATAAACATTTGTTTACCAAAGGGGAGGGCGGCGATGACTGTCGTTCGTGGATTGGTCGGCGTATACAACGGCGATGGCGGAGTTCGAGGCGAGCTGGCTTACGTCCTGGGCAAGCTGCGCGGCACGACCGAATGCGCGCTCTGCGAAATCACCCACCGCGGTCTCCGGTCCAACCCGGAGTGGAAGGACGTCGTCTGCAATCTCGCAGTGCCGTTCGACCTGGTACACCGCAACGAACGCACAGCCGAAGTCGCACAGCTGACCGGCGATGCCACCCCCGCTGTCGTCGCGGTCACCGATGACGGACACCGACTCGTCATGGGCCCGAACGATTTCGCCGGCACAGGAACGGACGCGGCCACGTTTGTCCGCGTGCTGCGCGAGCGGGTATCCGAGGCGGGGCTGGCATGGGCGTGACGAGGACGACGCCACGCCAGCGGACGTTGCCGCCCGGCCCCCGGCTTCCGAAGTACCTCCAGAGCATGCTGTACCTGAGGTACCGGGAGTGGTTTCTTCCGCTGTTGCGGAAGCGATTCGGCGATGTCTTCAGCCTGCACGTACCGCCTTATGCCGACGACCTCGTCGTCTTCTCCACGCCTGCGGCCATCGGTGACATCTTCCGGGCCGGCCCGCGCCAGCTGCACGCCGGCGAAGGCAACCAGATTCTCGGGGCAGTGCTGGGCGAGCATTCGGTGCTGCTCGTCGACGAGGAGGCGCATCGCCGGGTGCGCGGACTTCTGATGCCCGCGTTCAACGGCGCAGCCTTGCGTGAATACCGCGCGATGATCACCGATCAGGCTCGGACCGAAGTGACGGCATGGGCGCCGAACACCGACGTCGCCATGCTCACGGCGATGAACCGGCTGACCCTGGAGATCATCATCACGGTCGTGTTCGGGGTCACCGATCCGACGGTCAAGGCCGAACTCGTCGACCGGCTGCGCACCATCATCAACATTTCACCGGCCATCTTCGCAGGATTCAGATTCCCTCTTCTGCAACAGTTTTCGCCCTGGAAGGGTTTCGCAGCCAATCAGCAACGCATCGATGCCATCTTCTACCGCGAGATTCAGTCGCGCCGTACGGCTGTTGATCTCGCCAGTCGCAGCGATGTCCTGTCACGGCTGATCCGAGCCGATGGTGAAGCGATCGGCGACCCGCTGACCGACGCCGAGTTGCGCGACCAGCTGGTGTCGCTGCTGCTCGCCGGTCATGAGACGACCGCCGCCGCACTGGCCTGGACACTGTGGGAACTGGCCTCGCACCCCGAAATTCAGTCCACAGCACGGGCCGCCGCGTACCGCGGCGACGACAAGTACCTCGACGCGGTGTTCCGGGAAGGTCTGCGCCGCCACAGCGTCATCGTCTCCACTGCCCGTAAGCTCACGGAGCCAATGACGATCGGTGGTGAATCGCTCCCCCGCGGAACGGTAGTCAATACGTCAATTCTGTTGGCCCACAAGGATCCTCGAAACCACGCGCAACCGGACCGATTCCGTCCCGAGCGCTTCCTCGGGACGAACCCGCCGCCGAACACCTGGTTGCCGTTCGGAGGCGGCGTCCGCCGCTGTCTGGGCGCCGGGTTCGCCACCACCGAGGCCACCGTCATCCTCACCGAAATTCTGACCCGCTGGGAACTGCGCACCACCAGGCCCGAGGAGCCCGAGCGCGTCCGCAACATCACCACCGTGCCGCGCCACGGCGCGGTACTGCGGATCACCGCCGGCAATTCGGCAACAGGTCAGGATTGAGTCCGGTTATCCGCCCATGCCATTGCGGCCAGGACCACAGCATGCGCAGTCGGGGCCACAGCACGGGCAGTCGTCCATCGGCATGTTCATCATCGGTCCCATTGCGGCCATGTCACACCACATCATCGCAGGTTTGGGGCCACCGGACGAGTAGGACACCATCGCCGGATCGGCGCCGGTGACGTCGAAATACACTTTGCCGGTGGCAGTTTGACCTTCGGCCAGTGTTGCGCCGGACACCCCTGCCGGGCTGGCCAGTTGCCACAACACAGGGTAGCTCCGGTGGTCGGTCCCCATGGCCGAGAAGTTCGGAATCACCGGGGTCACCGCGCCGCTGACCGCCCGGACCGTCACCGTCGCCTCCCACAGCCGCCCTGCCAGGGGGTACCCGGGAGCGGCGTCGGCGCTGGCGTGCAGCCCGGTCAGCGTCCAATCCTGCACCACTGCGCCGCCTGCATCGGTCAGCCGTTGATGTGAGCCCACTTCATGCGGGCATTTTTCGGCAGCCGCACCTGCCGGCGGCGCCCCGAGAGCAGCCAGACCCGCCAATGCCGCTCCCGCCACCATCACCCTTGCCTCAATGCGCACCTGTGCCTCCTCCGACAAATAGATCTACGTACTTACTACGTAGATCTATTTGTACCAGGCCTGTGCGCAGACCTCGCCGGACATCACACCTAGGTAGCAACCGGGTCGGTCGGCAGGAGCAGCCGGTCGATCGTGCTGACGCTCTCGGGCGACAACCCCTCCCGCATGACGGCCTCGAGAAACTGTGTCGCGACGGCCTTGACCTTGACGTGCGTCAGCTGCGAGCGCCACGTCAGGATGTCGAACGCGCGGTCGGCATCGATGCCGTATGCCGCCATCAGGATGCCCTTGGCCTGCTCGATGATGGCGCGGGACTTCACGACCTCTTTGATCTCCGAGGTGAGGTCGGCTTGCATGGTCTCGGTGACATCGACGTAGTAGCCCTGCGTCCCGATCACCCGACCCGACTCGTCGGTCACGTGGTCACCGACCACCACCATCCAGTGGGTCTTGCCATCGACGTCGATGATCCGGTGCCGACTGCTGAACAGGCCTCCCGACCGCACGCGGTCCAGGATTTCTGCCACCCGGGCCCGGTCGTCAGGGTGCTTGTGGCTCAGCAGCAACTCGGTCGTGGGCTCCACCTGTCCTGGCGCGTAGCCGTGCATGCGGGCCACCTCTGCGGACCACACCCACCGCTGATCGGCGACGAAGAACTTGAATCCCCCGGCCTTCGGCGAATCCCCGCCGGCCAGTACCGCGGCGACCTCCCAGTGCTCGGACGCGTTGTCGGCATCGGCGGCATCGGCGGCATCGGCCAGTGCATCAGGCATACAGAACCAATCGTCGATCTCTATGAGGGCTAAGCCGGGCCGCGCTGACGGTCGGCCCGCAAATACTAGCCGCTATGTCAGCTCTCTGACATAGCAAACGCCAAAGTGGCGAGTTCATATCGGCACGGCACACCTGTCGAGTAGCTTGCATGAGTGGGCTTGGGGGTTCGGTGAGCGATCTGCACCGCAACGCGGTGCTTGCAACCTTCGACAGCGACCGCCTCGATCGATTGCTGCCGCACATCCAGGTCGACTTCAGCCCCATCGGCCACGTCGCGCAACGGGCCGGAACCCCGTTGAGCCACATCCACTTTCCCCTCGACTCGGTCTATTCGGTGCTGGCCGAATCCGAACACGGCACCGGTATCGAAGTGGGAACCGTCGGATCAGAAGGCCTGGTCGGCATCGCCGGTCACCTGGGTGCCCGCAACAGCCGCCAGACCGTCATCTGCTGGTGTGCCGGCGACACCGCCTACGTACCGGTTGCCGAATTTCTCCGGGCGACCACAGAAGGGGGTCCGTGGCACGACGCGATCGACAGGTTCACCGACTATCTGCTCATCCAGACGGCCCAGAACGTGCTGTGCATCAGCCAGCACTCGGTGCGGGCACGGCTGGCGCGCTGGCTCCTGGCCGCCCATGACCGATACGACTGCCAACAATTCTCGAGCACCCAGGAAAGCCTGTCGCAGATGCTGGGTGTGCAGCGTCCGACCATCTCGGACACGGCGGCGCGGATGCAGCGCGAGGGTTTGATCACCTACCGGCGCGGCAACATCGAGATCGTCGACCGCGTCGGACTCCGGCAGATCGCGTGCGAGTGCTATCGGATTGTCGACCAGGCACTCACGGCCGTGCGCGACGCGGGCCGGCCGAACTAGCCGACCGGGTCCTCCGGCGCGGGCGCCGGAGCTGCGACCGGTGCCTGCGGACCGGCGGGCATCCCCGCGGGCGGTGCCGCGTCGGCGTCCATCGGGCGCTGCGCCAGCAGCACGAGGGCCTGCTTCGGGCTGATCTCGCGTTCCTGGACGGCGTGCCACACATCGCGCAGATACGACAGCTGGTCGGTGTCCTGCGAACCTTCCGCAGTGGTCGTGGTGTACGGCGGCAGATTCTCGGGACTGGACAGGTGCGGCACCGGTGCGGCGTTCGCCACCGGGACCGGCTTCCCGACCGGAGCCGGCTTGGGATCCACGGGCGGCGGCGGATCGATCGGCGCGGCCGAGAGGTCGACCGGCGCGGTGTCGTCGGCCCACGCGGCGGCGGCCGGCGTGACCGGCAGCAGCAACGCTGCGCAGGCCAGACCTACGGCGCGGAATTTGACGCTGTCCAGGATTCTCATGTGTTGCCCTCCCGTCCGTCTCCGGTAACCAATGGTGCTACAGGTGACTGCGGTATTGCTGGGAATTTGCCGGATCAATGTGGTGCGGCCGTACGAATCCCGGCTGGCGTCCCGCGCCGCGGCGGACCTGCAACAGCCGGATCGGCTACGACGAATAGTGCCCGTACGTTCGGCGGGCATCGCCATTCGCCCAGAATCCGGGCCGAATTATCGGCATAACCTTGCGGCTCCGACCGGCACGCGGTACTAAATTGGAACACGTTGCAGAGTGAGGAGCGTCACATGGCGGCACCCAACATCCCAGCGGGATTCGACTTCACCGACCCCGACATCTACGCGCAGCGGCTGCCGGTCACGGAGCTGGCCGAACTGCGCCACGTCGCGCCGATCTGGTGGAACGAACAGCCCATGGGCAAGGGTGGCTTCGACGACGGTGGCTACTGGGTGGTGACGCGGCACAAAGACGTCAAGGAGGTGTCGCGCCGCAGCGACGTGTTCTCCAGCCAGGTGAAGACGGCCATCCCGCGGTACCAGGACGGCACTGTCACCGAGCAGATCGAGCGCGGCAAATTCGTGCTGCTCAACATGGACGCGCCACACCACACCCACCTGCGCAAGATCATCTCCCGCATGTTCACGCCGCGGGCCATCGAACTACTGCGCGACGAACTGAGCCGGCGCGCACAACAGATCGTGCAGGAGGCAGCCACGCAGGGCTACGGCGATTTCGTCGAGCAGGTGTCGTGTGAGCTGCCGCTGCAGGCCATCGCCGGACTGATGGGCGTGCCGCAGGAAGACCGGAAGAAGCTGTTCCACTGGTCCAATCAGATGGTCGGCGACATGGACCCCGAATTCGCCGGCAATGACGCCATCACGGCGTCGGTCGAACTGATCATGTATGGCATGGCCATGGCCGCCGACCGGGGCGCCAACCCGCGCGACGATCTGGTGACCCGGCTGGTGCAGGCCGACGTCGAGGGACACAAGCTCTCGGACGACGAGTTCGGATTCTTCGTCATCCTGCTGGCGGTGGCGGGCAATGAGACGACCCGCAACACCATCACGCAGGGCATGATGGCCTTCGCCGAGCACCCGGACCAGTGGGAACTGTTCAAGCGCGAACGCCCGGCGACGGCAGCCGACGAGATCGTCCGCTGGGCGACGCCGGTCACCTCGTTCCAGCGCACCGCGACGCAGGACACCGAACTCAGCGGAGTGCCGATCAAGAAGGGCCAGCGGGTGGTGATGTTCTACCGGTCGGCCAACTTCGATGAAGAGGTGTTCGACGACCCGTACACGTTCAACATCATGCGTGATCCGAACCCGCACGTCGGCTTCGGCGGGACCGGCGCCCACTACTGCATCGGGGCGAACCTGGCCCGCATGACGATCGACCTGATGTTCAACGCGATCGCCGACCACCTGCCGGACCTGCGTCCGCTCAGCGAGCCGGAGCGGCTGCGGTCCGGCTGGCTGAACGGCATCAAGCACTGGCAGGTCGACTACACCGGCGCTAACGCGAAACCAGCTGTCGCGCAGTGATCTTGGGCCCGCCCGGATAGTCGAGCAGGGACTGCCAGTAGTCGTCGGACAGCTCCTCGCCGGAGCGCAGCACCATGGCGAGGCCCGTCGCCATCGCGACACCGAGCAGGCCCAGCCACAAGCCGGTGACGGCGATGACCACCCACAGCACGGTCGTCAGCACGGGCCAGGGCGACACCAGCATCAACACCGGCGCGAAGAAGAATCCGGTACCGACGTACCACGCCGATCCGGTTCGGTCGGCCGCCATGACGGCACGCAGCCACACTGGCGGGGACTGCGGCGGTGGTTGGGTTGTGTGGTTCGTGCGCATGATTCGAGGCTGTCCGCATCAGGTAATTGCCGCAATTACCTGACAGGTAGTCGCCACCGGGACGGCCAACCGCGACACTGGGATCGTGACCGCCGCCAGCGCTGCCCCGACACGATCGCCGCAACCTTTCGGAACGCTGATGCGGCAGTGGCGCCAGCGGCGGCGCATCAGCCAGCTCGACCTGGCGATCGAGGCCGACGTCTCGGCGCGCCATCTCAGTTTCATCGAGACCGGCCGATCGACGCCGAGCCGCGCCATGGTGCTCAAGCTCGGCAGCGTGCTCGATGTCCCTGCGCGAGAACAGAACCGGCTACTGCTGGCGGCGGGTCATGCGCCCGTGTTCGCCGAGCGGTCACTCGACGATCCGGAGATGAGCGCGGTACGCACCGGGATCGATCGCGTCCTCGCCGCATACGAACCGTTTCCGTGCCTGGCCGTCGACCACCTGTGGAACATCGTCGCCGCCAACGCCGGCATCGCCGTACTGCTCCAGGACGTCGCTCCGCGGTTGCTCGAATCGCCCAACGCGCTTCGCATCTCACTGCACCCAGACGGCCTGGCGCCCCGGATTCGCAATCTCGGCCAGTGGCGGCACCACGTGCTCGGCAGGCTGCGCCGCGAGGTTTCCGCCAGCGCGTCGGAGGAGCTCCACGACCTGCTGACCGAGATCGAGGCCTACCCCGGTGGCGACGTCGACTCGTCCGATCTCGGCGGGGTCGCGGTGCCGCTGGAGGTCGACGGCCCGGACGGCCGGGTACTGACCTTCATCAGCACCGTCACCACTTTCGGCACCGCGCTGGACCTCACGGCGGTGGAGTTGAGCATCGAAGCGTTCCTGCCCGCCGACGAGGTGACGGCGCAGGCGCTCAGGAGTTGATGATGATCGGGTCGCCGATGTTGACCTGGTTGTAGTACCACTGCGCGTTGTCGGTGCTCAGGTTGATGCAGCCGTGACTCACGTTCGAACTGCCTTGCTGCGCAACGGACCACGGCGCCGCGTGCACGTAGACGCCGCCCGAGGTCACCCGCACGGCGTAGTAGACCGTCAGCTTGTAGCCCTCGGGGTCGTTGAGCGGGATGCCGATGGTCCGCGAATCCATGACGACAGGATTCTCCTTCGACATCGCGGTGAACGACCCCACCGGTGTCGGATGCTTGGGCTTGCCCATGGACGCCGGCATCGTCTTCACGACCTGCCCGTCGATGCTCACCGTGAAGGTGTGCCCGCTGATGCTCGCGACACCGAGGGTGGCCGTGGCGGTCTCGAACGACTGCTTGACCCCGCCGACCGACACCATGATGGACGAGTGCGCCGGCCAGTACGTGCTGGGCGTGAACTGCATCTTGTTGTCCGCGGGCCACGAGAACGTCCCGGCGGGCGCCTTCGTCATCTTCGGCGACGAGAACTCGATGGTCCGCTCGGCGCGTCCCCGGTCTGCGACCGGCCGGCTGAACGTCACCGTGACGGGCATCCCGACACCGACGGCGGGGCCGCCACTCGGGCTGATCGTGGCGACCGGAAGGGACTCGGGCAACGCCGCGACAGCAGCACCCACGGAGCCGCTCAGCATCATCACCGCAGATGCGGCGACGGCCAGCGCATAACGCACAGTTTTGGGCAAGGGGTCCATCCTCCGGTCCGGGATACGTTCACTACATATCGTAGTTCGGCTCCGGACGTTACTTCGGTCAGCCGCACGCGCCCGGCCCGGCGAATGTGGAACGACCTGAGGATTTACTGCGGCGGGGCGGCGGGCTCGGCCGGCGCCGCGGCATCGGCAGGCGCCGGAACGGCCGGTGCCGGGCCGTCCGCCGGTACGGCGACCGCGACCGCGTTGGACGGCATCTCCACCGGCGGGATGTCCGTGGCGGAAGGTGGCACCTCGGCAGGCGGCAGGCCGTCGGGGTGCGCTGCCGGTTCGGGTTCGACGACGGGAGCCGCTTGCGGCTCGACCACCGGCGCATCGGACAGTGGCGCTTCGACGGGTGCCGACAGCTCGGCCGACGGCTCGGCGGCGGGCGCCACGTGCACCGTCGGCGGCTCGACCGGCGCGACGGCCTGCTCGGCGGCCGCGGGCCGCGGGCTCTTGGTGACCGACGTCGACGGAGCGCCGCGCGAGGGCAGGAACTGCAGCGTGACAGCCATCGACACCGATGCCACGAACGCCGTCGACCCGACGGCCAGCATGGTCAGGGGCAGCGCGGGCGAGCTCGGCACCTTCTCCCACCGCGACGAACCGCTCGACCGGTGCCGACCGGCGGGCGCGAACGCGGGTCGCTCGAACTCCTCCTCGAAAGCATCGAACGTCGGGTCCCAGCCGAAATCCTGTCCGGCCCATTCGTCGGGACGCGGCACGTCGCCGAAGTAGTACGGCTCCGACAGGTCCGAGTCGCCCGACCGCACCGACACCAGCGCCGCACCACGGGCGAGGGCCAGATCAGCTTCCTCCGGCGTGAACACCGGCACCGACAGCGCGTCCTGCAGCCCCGGCAGGATGGCCTCGAAGTTACCGGCGGAGCCGATCACCACCAGGGCCTCCGGCTGCCAGTCCGCGCGGGCGAACACCGCGCTGAGCCAGCTGGTGAGCCCCGCTCGCGAGCCGATGGAGTGGTTCACGGCCGTGTGGACGGCGCCGCTGGCCGCGTGCACGATCATGGTGATCGCAAATTCCGGCTCGATCGTGCACACGGCGGTGGTGCCACAGCCCAGCGCGTCGGCGATTCCGCGGACCACCGCCTCGTTCGCCTCCGGGAAGCGCACCGGCACCACATTGTCGAAACCGGACTCCGACAGCGACTGCATGAGCATCGAGGCTTCGGCGTCGGCGTCGTCGCTCCACGTCAGCCCGATCGACTTGAGCCGCAGCCCCCGCGTCGCCGCCAGGGCCTCGCTGCGCAGCACGGCCGCGGTGGCGTCGTCGGAGTTCATGATCTCCACGGCGTCGTGGTCCATGGTGAAACCGTCCACGTCATTGCCCTCGACCAGGACCAGGCCGATGGACGACGGAGTCATGGCCAACCCGAGCACCGCGTCCACGCAAACAACCCCTTCAGAAAAACGCATAACGGCGGCGCACGACCGGCGATGACGCGCGCTTCGGCGTGCGGGAACTATCCGGAATCGCGGTGAGACAAGCCACCCTTTGACCGGTGACTTTACCCGTAACCTGCGCCACAATGCACCCGTCCATAAGCCACCGACCTGCGGTGATTTGCCAGTTGGCCACGGCGCTGTGTTCAAACCGTTATCAGTATTTGCCATCTTCGCCGATGCTGCACGGCGTGGCCCGATTGTGCGCCGCACGTTGAAGGCCGGCCGGCGGAGGTATGCAGTGGCCTAGTTGTGACCTGTCGCTACTGCTTCCCGTGATGGGGCGGCGGGAGAATCGTCGACAAGACCAGCCAGGAGGTCAGCATCATGACGGCACCGCCACTCACCACACCGACTTCGGTGTCCCACGGCGAGGTGGGCGTTCATGTCCGCGGCCTCGGCTGCTCCTACGCCACCTGCACCTGCGGCTGGACCGCACGACCCCGGCACCTGCGGGCCTCTGCCGAGCAAGACGCCTGGGCACACTCCATCGAATCCGGCTGCGCGCTGGCCTTCCCGCTCGTCAACCGGTAGCGCTCAGCTGTCGCGGCCGCGGGCGACGTTGCGTCGTCGCCGGTTCCGGATACCCAGGATGACGGCCACGCCGGCTGCGATAACTGCCGCGGCGGCCAGTGGCCACGGCAGGCGGTACGCCCAGCCGGCGAGTTGCTGCTGGATCCGGCCGGCGACCGCGATCACCGGATCGGTCCCGACACTCCCCCGCAATCTCAACTCGTAGCCGCCGTAGTAGGCGACGTAGAGACCCGAAATCACCAGCAGGACACCGCCGATCATCGGTGCCCAGCGCGTCCAGCCCCGCAACCGGTCCGCAACCGCCGACCCGGACACCGCCGCGGTCACCGCCAGCACCCCGACGAGGGCCGCGAAGCCGGCGACGTAGGCGCCCAGATAGCCGGCCGACGCACCGATGTTCTTGTCCCGCAAGCCGATCCCGGTCACCGCCAGAAACGGGGCGATGGTGCAGGACACCGATACCAGCGCGTACGCGATGCCGTAACCGAACATCGACCCGAGCCGGGCGTCGGGTGCGCCGGCCGCCGCCGCCCCCGCCAACCGCAACGACAACAGGGGCCGGCCCAGCACCTGACCCACCCCGACTATCACCAGGACGACGCCGATCAGCAGCGTCGCCACCGGCAGGTATCGCTGCACCAGGTCGGCGACCGACACGGCCAGCACCCCGAACGCGGCGAAGACCGTCGCGAAACCGAGCGCCATCACGATGGTGGCGGTGACCGCACGGATCAGCGCCGGCGCGGGGCCGGTGCGGCCGCCCTGCGTGACCAGCGCCAGATAGCCGGGCAGCATCGCGAAACCGCACGGGTTCAGCGCGGCGACGACGCCCGCCACGAAGGCCAGCGACAGCCCGTTCACCTGGTCAATGCCGAAACCCGTTCGGCCAGTTCCGATTCCGGCATCGCCGACGTCGGATTGTTGACGAACGTCGAGGTGCCGTCGGCCCGGTAGAAGACATAGGCCGGCTGCCAGGGCACCTGGTAGCGCGCCCAGATGGACCCGTCGGCGTCGTTGATGGTCGGGAAGTTCAGTCCGTACTTGCCGGCGAAGGCGCTCATCGCGCCCGGGTCGGCGTGCGCCGCGATCCCGACGAACGCGACGTTCGGATTGGCCGCTGCCACCGCATGCACGCCGGGGGCCTCGGCGTTGCAGAACGGGCACCACGGCGTCCAGAACCACAGCACCGCCGGACGCCCGGCCAGGCTCGCGCCGTTGAACGTCCCACCGCTGAGCAGGGCGCCGGTGAATTGCAGCCGGTCGTCGGCGCGGGCTTTCGGGACGCTCACGCTCGTCAGGACCAGCAACATGAGCGCCGCGACGATCGTGACGGCCAGGCGCCAGACCGCGGTGTGCGGCAGTCGGTATGTCGACGGCGATGCGATGGTGACCATGGTCAGTACCTCCAGTTCAGCCGACCGGTATCAGGTACACGTACCCCGTACCGGACGAGTTCACCGCACGATGTTGCGCACCGGGCCAGGTCGTAACACAGTGGATTATGACCGAACAGTGGATTAAAGGATGCGCAGTGCAGCGGATCTCCTTCCGCGACGGACTGGTGCTGGACCTGGAGGACTACAACGAGCTCGTCATCTCGGCACCGCTGGCCCTGACCCTGCCTGCCACCGAGACCGACCCGCAGGAAGTCGTCGCGATCAACCCGGCCGACGTGCGCAAGCAAGAGCGGCCGTTGTTCGATTTCGCCGGCCAGAAGTGCACGCACGCCGAGTGGGACGACAACGGCAGCCTGCATCTGGCGTTCGCCGACGGACACCGCATCGACGTGCCCACCGACCAGGAGCACACCTCGTGGGAGCTCTACGGCAAGCACCACGGCTACGCCGCGTGCCTGCCCCACGGGCGGGTGCGGGTCGTCCGGCACGATCTGCCGGACGACGAGGCCGTCAACACCTGACCGCGCGGGCCGCTCACCCGAAGGTGTAGTCCTCCGGGTCGGCGTTCCGCGTCCAGGTCCAGTAGTCGACCAGCCGCCACGGGCTGAGCGTGTAGACGTCGCCGTCGGCGTTCTTGTAGAACGAGTGCTTGATGGACGGCTGCGACCACACCATGGTGCGCATCTCGGCCTGGCTGCGCTGCACCCAGTCGTCGAGCTTCTCGGGCCGCGGTTCCATCCACCGACCGTGACCGGCCAGCAGTAGGTCCAAACACTCTGAGATGTAACGCATCTGGCATTCCGAATGGAAGATCAGGCTGCCGCCACTGGCGAGGTTGGTGCCGGGACCGTACATGCAGAAGAAGTTCGGGAAGCCCGGGACCGTGATGCCGAGATATGCCGTGGGCCGTTCACCCCACTGCTCGGCCAGGACCCGGCCGTCGCGGCCGACGATGGTCATGGGCCACAGCACCTTTCCGGCGTGAAATCCGGTGGCGTACACGATCACATCGGCGGGATGTCGCTGCCCGTCGGCCGTCACGACGGCGTCGTGCTCGATGCGCGCGATGGGCGTGCGGATGAGTTCGACGTGGTCCTGAGTCAGCGTCTGGAGCCAGCTGCCGTTGTCCTGCAATGTCCGCTTACCGGTCGCCGGATAGTCCGGGATGACCTTCGCCAGCAGGTCCGGATCGTCACCGATCTGGCCTTTGATCCACTCGGTGAACATGATTCGGGTGACGTCGTTGATCTCACTGACCGCGCGCCCCTGGTCCGGGTAGTCCGGGTCGACGCGGGCCGCGGCCAGGCCCTTGTCGCAGCCGGGCCAGAACAGCAGGAAGCGGTACCAGCGTCCGTAGAACGGCAGGTGCTTCAGTGCCCACTTGACGCCGTCGCCGACCATGGCGTGGTAGTTGGGGTTGGGGAACATCCATTGCGCGGTTCGCTGAAAGATATTGAGCGAAGCCACTTTTCCGGCGATCGACGGCGCTATCTGAAAGCCGCTGGCACCGGCGCCGACCATCGCGACATGCTTGCCGGTGAGGTCGACGTCGTGATCCCACTGCGCCGAATGGAATGACGGGCCCGCGAAGTCGGCGCGCCCCGAGATGGGCGGCAGATAAGGCCGATTGAGTTGCCCGACGGCGCTGATCACGGCGCGCGCCGAGACCGTGTCCGACGTGCCGTCCGCGTTGCGGACGGTGACCTGCCACAGCGCGGTCGCCTCATCACATCGTGCGCCGGTGACCTCGGTTTCGAACCGGACGTGCGGGCGGATGCCGTACTTGTCCAGGATGCGTTCGAAATACGCCTGCAGTTCGGGCTGTTCGGCGAAGAACTGCGTCCAGTGGTCGCTGGGTTCGAAGCTGTAGCAGTAGAAGTGGTTTCCGACATCGACACGGGCGCCGGGATAGCTGTTGTGCCACCAGGTGCCACCGACACCGGCGGCGCGTTCGATGATGGTGAACGGAATTCCGGCCTCTTTCAAGCGGATACCGGCGAGCAGTCCCGATTCGCCGCAGCCGATGACGACGACCGGAAAGTCCGCGGCCGATTCGGCGTCACGTCCTGCGGCGCCGGCGCGGACGTCCGTACCGTCGAGCTCCATCTCCTCCAGCACCATCGGCACGTATTCGTCGGGGACCGGTTCGCAGACCAGCCACTCCATCATCTCCTTGACCAGCTCGGCGCCGATCGGTGCCGGCTCGGGGCAGCCGCGGTCGCGGTAGTCGGTGATCACCTTCAGCGCCAGGGTGCGCACCGCCGCTTTGTCGTCCTCGGACATGTAGCCCTGGACCTCGTTGAGGAACAGCCCGGCAGGGCGCAGGGCACCGCGGATCAGCTCCGGATCACCGGACATGTGCACCAGCGACAGCATCAGCGTGGGGATGCTGACGTCCAGCAGAGCGCGGGCGATGTCCTCATCGGAGGTCGTAAACGGTTGTCCTGCATGTGGGTTGCGCACCACAAGGAACTATCACGTCCGGTGGACAGTTCGCAGCCGATTCTCCCGCGGTGCGGTACGACCGGGCTTTACGCTCCGAAGATGGCCATCGCGTTACTCGACAACGGCGCACCGCCGGCGGACCTCGCACTGTCCGACATCGACCTCGGTTCGGTCCGGTTCTGGGGCCGGAACGACGGGTTCCGGGACGGTGCGTTCGCCACGCTGCGGCGCGAGGCACCCATCGCCTTCCACGGCGAACTGGCCCAGGAGGGATTTGAAACGGGCCCCGGCCACTGGGCCCTCACGCGCTACGACGACGTGTACTTCGCCAGTCGCCACCCACACATCTTCAGCTCCGCCGACGGCATCACGATCCCCGAGCAGACGCCGGAACTGGCCGAGTATTTCGGCTCGATGATCGTGATGGACGACCCGCGGCACACGCGGCTGCGCAACATCGTGCGCAGCGCGTTCACCCCGAAAGTGGTGGCGCGGATGGAGGCCTCGGTGCGCAACCGGGCGCGGAGCCTGGTCGAGTCGATGATCGAGCGCCATCCCGACGGCCACGGCGACATCGTGGCCGACCTGGCCGGTCCCCTGCCGCTGCAGATCATCTGCGACATGATGGGCATCCCGGAGCCGGATCACGAACGGATCTTCCACTGGACCAACATCATTCTCGGCTTCGGCGATCCCGATCTGACCACCGATTACGAGGAGTTCTTCCGCTGCGCGATGGACATCGGCGGCTATGCCACCGCCTTGGCCGATGACCGGCGCGTCAACCCCCACGACGACCTCACCACCGCCCTGGTGCAGGCCGAGGTCGACGGAGAACGACTCACCTCGAGCGAGGTGGCGTCGTTCTTCATCCTGCTGGTGGTCGCGGGGAACGAGACCACACGCAATGCGATCAGCCACGGGGTACTGACGCTCAGCCGGTTCCCCGAGCAGCGGGACCAGTGGTGGTCCGATTACGACGCGGTGGCACCCACGGCGGTCGAGGAGATCATCCGCTGGGCCTCCCCCGTCGTGTACATGCGCCGGACCCTGACGCAGGACTTCGAGCTGAGCGGCGTGAAAATGCAAGCCGGGCAGAAGGTTACGCTGTGGTACGGCTCGGCCAACCGGGACGAGGCGAAATTCGACCGCCCGTGGCTGTTCGACGTACACCGCAACCCCAATCCGCACCTGGGCTTCGGCGGCGGTGGCGCACACTTCTGCCTGGGCGCGAATCTCGCCCGTCGCGAGATCGCCGTGGCGTTCGAGGAGATTCACCGCCGCGTCCCCGATCTGACGGCCACCGACGAGCCCGACCGGTTGTGGTCGCAGTTCATCCACGGCATCAAGCGCCTGCCGGTCAGCTGGACGCCCCCGCGCTGACCGGTTACTGGACGATCAGGACACCGACCATCCCCGGGTGGTACACGCAGAAGTACGGGTAGCGGCCCGGCGTGGTGGGTGCGGTGAACGTCGCCTGCGCGTTGCCGCCGACCTTGACGTCGAACTGCCCCTTGACCTTTGACGTCACGGTATGCGCGACGTCGTCACTGTTGACGACGGTGATCTTTGCGCCGGGAGGCACGGTGAGCGGGTCGCCGAAGTTGAGCGCGGTGATCGTGATGGCCGGCCCCTGCACCGGGCCGGTCACCGGCACCGCGCTGGTCGTCGGCGTGCTGTTCGGCGCCGGGGCCGGAGCCGAACACGCGGCGGTCACCGCGGTGGCGAGTGCAGCGGCCGCCACGAGCGCCGCCGGGACGCGTCTCGTCGTCATGCCAGGTACCTCTGCAGCCAGGACTGCGTCTGCGCCCAGGCGTCGGCGGCCGCGGTGGGGTTGTACCGCTGGCCCGAGTCGTTGAAGAACGCATGATCGGCGTCGGGCTCCACGACGATCTGATGAACCATGCCGGCCTGCTCGAGCGCGGCTGCCGCCGCGTCCTTGCTCGCCGTCACGCGCGCGTCCTTGGCGCCGTAAAAGGCCAGCACCGCAGCCTGTTTCGAGCCGGCGAAGTCGTGCGGGTCGGGCAGCGGACCGTAGAACGGCAACGCCGCCGAGAGCCTCGGCTCGCCGGCGGCCAGGAGCTGCCACGTGAGCCCACCGCCGAAGCAGAATCCGAGCACCGCGAGTTTCCCGCCGGGCGTCCGCCGCTGCAGTTCGTCGAGCCCGGACCGCAGGTCGGCGACGAACTGGTCGGGCGGAATCTTGCCCAGCGCCGCGGTGGCCTCGGCCGGATCGGCGAAGGCCGCGGTGCCGCCCTGCGCCGACAACAGGTCGATGCCCAGCGCCGAGTACCCGATACCGCCGAGGCGGCCGACGACCGACCGCACCCAATCGTTCAGGCCTTTGTTCTCGTGGATCACCAGGACGCCGCCGCGTGGCTGGGCGGCCGCGGCCCACGATCCCTGCAGCTTGCCGTCGGCCCAGGTGATGGGCGCGGGCTGAATGGCGTTCTCCATACCGGGCGGTGGGCCGGGCTCGGTCGACGGCTTGCCCGACGTCGGGCTCGACGTGGTGGCCGCAGTGGTGCCCCGATTCTCACCGCATGCCGCGATCAGCGCACCGGCGGCCGCAGTACCCACGCCCAGCAGCGCGAGCCTGCGCAGCGCCTCTCGACGGGACAGCAATCCGTCGACGTGGTCGGTGGCGATTTCCTCGGCGATGTACCGCTGAAAGGGGGTCACCCGAGCCAGTATCCGCCCTGATCCTGAGCGACGTCACAAGGTTTCCCCAGGACGAGTAGACATTTTCTAGAAAGTGTTCACTTTTTCATTGACATGGGCCTGACCGGCACGCTTCTATAGTTAGGTGACCTCTGCAACGACGTTCGACACGATCATCCGCAATGGCCGTTGGTTCGACGGAACCGGCGCGCCTTCCGCGGTCCGGGACATCGGAATCCGCGCTGGACACGTCGTGGCGATCGGCGTGGACCTCGACGACACCGGATGCCCGAACGTCGTCGATGCCACCGGCAAATGGGTGACGCCGGGCCTGCTGGACATCCACACGCACTACGACGTCGAGGTACTGGCCGGCCCCGGCCTGGCCGAGTCGCTGCGGCACGGCGTGACCACCGTGATGCTCGGCTCCTGCTCGCTGTCCACGGTGCATGTCGGCGGTGAAGACGCCGGTGACCTGTTCGGCCGGGTGGAGGCCATCCCGCGCGACCACGTCATCACCGCCGTCGACGACAACAAGACCTGGGACACCGCAGAGGGTTACATCAACGCACTCGAGGACCGGCCGCTGGGGCCGAACGTGGCCGCGTTCATCGGCCACTCCGACATGCGCACCGCCGTCATGGGCCTGGACCGCGCCACCCGCAAGGACGTCCGGCCGACCCGAGGCGAGCAGGCCGAGATGGAACAGATGCTCGCGGCTGCGCTGCAGGCCGGGTTCGTCGGAATGTCTTCTCAGCAACTGCTTTTCGACAAGATCGACGGCGACACCTGCCGGTCACGCACGCTGCCGTCCACCTACGCCAAGGCCCGCGAGCTCCGCCGGCTCAAGACGCAGCTGCGCCGCTCGGGCCGCATCCTGCAGTCAGGCCCGGACCTGCAGAACCCGCTGAACCTGGTGTCGCAGTTGGCCCAGTCGCTCGGCCTGTTCCGCGAGAACCTCAAGACGAGCCTGCTGTCGGCCGCCGACATCAAGGCCAACCCGTACGCCATCACCATCATGGGGCCGGTCGCGAGGCTGGTGAACAAGCTCGGCGGCAACTTCCGGTGGCAGCACCTGCCCGTACCGTTCGAGGTGTACGCCGACGGTATCGACCTCGTGGTGTTCGAGGAATTCGGTTCGGGCGCAGCGGCTCTGCACCTGCGCGACGAGGTCGAGCGCAACGACCTCATACGCGATGACGAGTACCGCCGCCAGTTCCGCAAGGACTACGAGAACAAGTTCGGCGTACGGGTGTGGCACCGCGACTTCTTCGACGCCGAGATCGTCGGCTGCCCCGACGAGTCCCTCATCGGCAAGACCTTCGGTCAGGTCGGCGTCGACCGCGGGCTGCATCCAGTGGACGCCTTCCTCGACCTGGTACTCGAATACGGCCGCGATGTCCGTTGGCGCACAACGATTTCCAACCACCGTCCCGAGGTGCTCAAGAAGCTCGCGCGCGACCCCGGCATCCAGCTCGGTTTCTCCGACGCCGGTGCGCACCTGCGGAACATGGCTTTCTACAACATGGGCCTGCGCCTGCTGCGGCACGTGCGCGACGCCGAGCGCGCCGGTACGCCCTTCCTGACCGTCGAGCAGGCAGTGCACCGGCTGACCGGCGAACTCGCCGACTGGTACCGCCTGGACGCCGGACATCTGCGCGTCGGTGACCGCGCCGACCTCGTCGTCATCGACCCGGAGCGGCTGGACGATTCGCTCGATGCCTACGCCGAGGAGCCCGTCGCGCAGTACGGCGGACTGTCCCGCATGGTCAACCGCAACGACGCCACCGTCGCCGCGGTGTTCGTCGGTGGCCAGCAGGTCGTCCGCGACGGGGTGCCGACCGACCTGGTCGGCACCACCCGCACCGGCCGCTTCCTGCGGTTCGCCCGTCAGACCCCCGCCCTGCCCGTCGCCAAGGAAGGTGAGTTCGCCAGTGTCGGTTGAGGATACGGTCCACGGATTGTGGCAGGCGCTGTCGGCGCGGGACTGGGAGCGACTGAAGGATTTCGTGTCCGACGACTGCATCTACCTGGACATGCCGGTCGGCCCGGCCGCGGCCGCACGCGGGCCCGAAGACATCGTCAAGCGGCTCAAGATCGGCCTGGAGCCGCTGGCCTCGTACGAGAACTTCGACGGCCTGCTGCTGACCAACGGCGCCGACGCCATGTACGAGCATCACGAGGAATGGCATTGGGAGACCGGCGAATCCGCGATCCTCAAGTTCGTCACCGTGCACCGCGTCGAGAACGGCAAGGTGACGCTGTGGAAGGACTACTGGGACATGGGTGCGCTGTCGAACTTCGCGCCGCCGTCCTGGCTGGAGAATTTCGCGACCGCTGACATGTCGTGGATCTTCGACGCGACCGGTCTGGTCTAGACCCCTCTCAGAGGGTGATCTTGCAGGCCTGACCGATGTCGAGGGTCCGCAGCATGCGGCCCATGCCGAGCCACATGGCGCACGAGAGCGCCAGGTCGGTCATCAGCTCGTCGCTGAAATGCTCTGCGGCACGGGCCCAGAAGTCCTCGTCGTCGCGCAGCCCGGTGTGGTCGGAAGCGAAACGGTGGGCGAACTCGGCGGCGATGCGCTCCTGTTCGGAGTAGCCGGGCCAGGTCTGCCACACGCCGGCGTGGTTGTAGAGGTCTTCGTCGACGCCCTCCGCCTCGGCCGCCGAATCGCGGGTGTTCTGGCACACCACGCACTCGTTATCTAGGGCGATCACCACGCGGGCCAGTTCGCGCACACGCAGCGGCAGGCGGCCCTTGGTGTAGACGGCGTTGGTGAAACCGGCCATGGCCGTGCCGATGTCGGGCGACTTGACCACCCAGGCGGTTACGTCTTCGTCGGTGAAATCTCCGATTCGGCTCACTTTTCGCACGCTACGCCAAAACTGAAACAAGTTCTAGTTTTTCGGCGGACAAATTCCCGGCGAACGACAACGGCCCCGCCCCGAAGGGCGAGGCCGTGTTCGACCGGGACCGCCTATGACGGCGGGCGCGACACGCACTGTGCCGCGTAGAGCTGCTCGCCGAGCTTGTCCATGAGCTCCAGCTGCGTCTCCAGATAGTCGATGTGACCTTCCTCGTCGGCGAGGATGGCCTCGAAGATGTTCGCGCTCGTGGCATCACCCTTCTCGCGGCACATGATGATGCCCGGCTTCAGGCGGGTGACCACCTCGTACTCGATGGCCAGGTCGGCCTCGAACTGCTCGCGCAAGGTCTGCCCGATCCGCAGCGAGAACAGCCGCTGGTAATTGGGGAGGCCGTCCAGCAACAGGATGCGATCGGTGAGGGTTTCCGCATGGCGCATTTCCTCGAACGATTCTTCACGCGTGTGCTTCGCCAATTCCGTGAAGCCCCAGTTGTCCTGCATCTTCGAATGCAAGAAGTATTGATTGATCGCAGTGAGTTCACTCGTCAATTGCTCGTTGAGCAGTTTGAGGATCTCGGGGTCGCCTTGCATTTCGGCTCCTTTAAAACACCATCGGGCTGGGTCAAGTGTCACTGGCGCGGAACAACAACGTGCCTGTTCCAAACCTAGTCGAGTGACCCTTTGTCGGCGACCGGTTCGGCGGGTGTTTCGCCCCCCGATTCGATCCCGAATCCCCGGTATCCAGATCCACGACTCCACTGCTGGCCAGCAGCTATGGACTGGCTGCCCTAAGTAAGGTTAGACTGCACTAACCCCCGCGGCGCCCGTCCGCGGACCCGAGCGACCCGGAATGGCAGGAGCCGATGAGCGAGCAACCGTTGCACTCGCTCATTCTTGCCGCTGATTTTCGTGTCGACGATGTGGAATCCATGTGGGAGCGGGTGAAATCGCATCGGTCGATTCTCACCGAGCTTTCCGCACACCACGTCGTCGTCTATTCATCACTGTGGGAACCGGGCCGGGTATTGGCCACCGTCGGAATTCGTAATGCAAATTCCGTCCGCGAAGTTCTGCGTTCGCCGGCGATATTCGAATTCTTCGATGCCTCGGGCGTGGACGACATCCCCGCGATCTTCGCCGGTGAAGTGGTCGAGAAGGTCGATATCGCCGAGCCCCCGCCGGGCCAGCATGCCGTCGCGTCCGTCGTCGTCGGCGTCGTGACCGCGGTCGAGGACGTCCCCGCCCTCATGGACAAGGTGCACGACGCCGCCGCCCGGTTCCGCGACGCCGGCGTGTGCAAGGTCTGGGTGTACCGGGCCTTCGACGACGGCCACGAGGTGCTGATCCTGCAGCAGATCGTGAACGAGACTGCCGCCCGGCGCTGGATCGATCACCCCGATGCCGCCGCCGAATGGATGTCGGCCGCCGGATTCGGCGTCTATCCAACGGTTTTCGTCGGGACCCTGGCGCACATCACGTCGATCGAGGCGGCCGGCTGATGTTCGTCTGCCTGTGTACCGGAGTGACGAGCCAGGTCGTCACCGAACTCGTCGAGGGTGGCGCGACCACGTCGAAGCAGATCGCCGAGAAATGCGGCGCCGGCCTGGACTGCGGCCGCTGCCGCCGTACCGTGCGGGCCATCATCGAAGCGGCCCGCACCGACTGTCCGGTGCACAAAGCGGGTTAGCGCTACCCCTTGCGCCCCACGAATGCGCTCAGCGCATCGGCATTGGCGGCCCCACCGAGCAACTCGGCGAACTGACCGGACTCGCGCTGCGTTGCCGCGACGATCGCGTCGCGCGTCGGCTCGACCATCGCGTGCTTGACGGCCATGAGACTCGAAAGCGGACGCGAGGCAATGATTTCCGCATGACGACGGGCCTCCGGCAGCAGATCGTCGGGCTCACACACCCGCCACACCAGGCCCATGCGCAGCGCTTCCTCGGCGCTCACCCATTCCGATGACAACAGCAGCCAGGCCGCGTTCTGCCGGCCCATCAACCGCGGCAGCAGATACGACGATGCCGCCTCCGACGCCACGCCCAGGCTGGTGAACGGGCATTTGAGCCGCGCCGTCGTCGACATGAACGCCAGATCGGCATAGCCGAGGATGGTGGTTCCGATACCCAGGCCGACGCCGTTCACCGCACAGATCAGCGGCTTCGGAAACGCCGTCAGCGCCTCGATCAGGCCCGGGAAGCCGTACTCCCCCATCTGATATTCGGGATTGTTGACCATCTCCTGCATCTCGACCAGATCGTTGCCGGCGCTGAAGGCCCGGCCGGCGCCGGTGAGCAGGACGACCGAGACCTCCGGATCGGCCGCGGCCTCCTTCAGCGCGATCGTCGTGGCGTCGTAGAGCGCTTCGCTGAACGCGTTGAGTGCGTCGGGCCGGTTGAGGGTCAGGGTCCGGACCCGGTTGGTGTCGTCGATCTGAACGAGCGCGGCGGGGTCGGTCACAGGTTGTCTCCAAACGGGTTGCGCATGATGTAGCGGCTGGTGGGCACGGTGTCGATGTTGACGTTGGCGCCGAAGGCCGACGTACTCGCGGCCATCTTTCCGGCGCGGTCGGCCAGATCGGCATCGTCGGCGGCGCCGAAGAAGGCGTGCAGACTCGTCGTCGCCTCGATGGGGAACAGCTCCTCGACGATCGCGCCGAGCTCCGGGGCGTCGGGCGTCAGCGAACGGACCACGGCGTTCTGCGTGTAGCCGAACGTGGACTGGGTGTCGATCGCGATCTGGGTGTGGTCGATGTGCCAGCGGCGGAACCACTCTCGCTCGTCGATGTCTTCGGGACGGCGCAGCAGCGCGATGTTCGCCAGGCCGGTGGTGCGCTCCCCGAGGACGATTGCCGGGCCGGCCAGCGGGACCGACTCGGTGACCAGATATGCGGCCAGTTCGGTGCATTCGGCCCGCAGTCGCTCCAGCGCGGCCGTCATCTGCGCGCCGTAGTACTGCTGCGTCCAGATGCTGATCACCGCGACCACCGGCGGGTCGAGCGTCGTCAGCAGCATCAGCGAGTCCCGGACGGCGCCGTCTTTGACGTTGACCGCCAATCCGGGCAACCCCAGCGCCAGCAATTCCCCGGCAACCTCGGTGCGCAGCCGCTCGCACCAGGCGTCGTCGGCGGTGTCACGCCGCAGCGTGACCATGACCTTCTCCATCGAATCTCCCCGTCAGTCCCGCGCCCAGCGCGGCGTGATGAACACGCCCTCGGCCTCCACCGTGATGCCCTCGGCATCGGCGATGTGCCCGACGGCGTAGGTCTTGATGCCCTCGGTCCGCACGATGCGGGCCTCGGCGTGCAGATCGCCGAGCCGCGTCATGCGCCGGTAGCGCATGGTGAGGGTGCCGGTGAGCCGCGGCTGTCCCGGCAGGCTCGCCCCCTCGCCGAGGACGTGGTCGAGGACCATCGCCGACACCCCGCCATGAACGTGGCCCGGCGGGCCCTCGTAGGCGGCGCCCAGATGGAAGTCGGCCGACACGCTGCCGTCGGCAGCCCGGATGAGGACGACGGGCGGCGCGATCGGGTTTCGAACCCCGATCACCGCATTGCCCCAGGGCATTTCACTGCCCTGCGCGCCGAACCTGATGCCGAACGAACCCTCGAGCTGCTGCGCGCGGAGCTGGGCGGTGGCGGCGTCGATCTCGGCCTGCACGGCGGCGATGGCCGCGGCTCCGACCTCTGTCCGGATGGTGGCATCGATGAGCTCGCGTACGGACTGCGTGAGCGGTTCGTAGACGGCTCGCATCCGCGCCACCTCGTCGGCGCTCAGCTTCTGCATGGTGTCCTCGAGCACCCTTGAACTAGAACACGTTCTAATCAGGCTGTCGAGGGTGGGGTCCCACTGCCTGCGCGCCAACAGTTTTCGCCGTGGCCACGGCGACTATCGGCAGGCGAACCACCGCCGCGGATCGCACTGGCCGTAGCAACCATGAAACATGGATGCAGCAAATGCGATACAGGATGCCGGAAAGCCGATTTACCGAGACCGTCGTTCCGCGATCCCGCGCCCATCACGCGCCGTGGTAGCACATCGCCACGTCGATGTGCCGCGCAATTGCCAAACATTCGCACCTTTGTCCGGAATGCTGTACATCGTCACACCCGCGCACTAGAGTTCGGCACAGGTGCCGCCGGCGTGCACGCAGCAAACTTCGACGGACAACACGGCAATGCGATCCCGGATACTGCCGGCGAGCCGGCGGGATCCGGTTGTGAAGGAGTTCAGGCCGATGCGGATCGATCCGTTCGCTGGATGTCAGGTCTCACGCGTGACCGTCGTCGACTCGTACGAAGTCGTCCATGCCGGCATCGCGGCCTGGCTCCGTGACGACCACGCACTCTGCGCGACGGCCACGTCCTACTTCGCCGACACCGAGGAGTTCCTGCGGCGACGGCCCGTGCCCGAAGACGACGCCCAGGTGGTCGTCCTGGGACTCAAGGCGGACGAAGCCAACAGTCTCGCCGCCGTGCGTGATCTCGACAACCGCGGTTACCACGTCGTGGTGTATTCGCATCTCACCGACCGCGACGTCATCCGCACCGCGATCGATTCGGGCGCCCGGACCTACCTCATCCAGACCGAAGGCCGGGAGCACCTGCTCAAGGCCATCCGGGCAGCCGTGACCCCGTTCCCCTATGTCGGGCCGAACGTGGCCGCCGCTCTCGACGACCGGGATTTCTGTCTGCGCCCGATCCTGGCGCCACGCGAGCAGGAGGTGCTCCTGGCGTGGTTCCGGACGGACAGCAAGGAACTCGTCGCGCAGCAACTGTTCCTGGCGCCCAGTACCGTGCGCACCCACCTGCAGCGCATCCGGGCCAAATACATCGCCGCCGGCCGCCCGGCCGGCACGAAAGCCGCGCTGGTGGCACGCGCCATCCAGGATCGGATCATCAGTATCGACGATCTGTGACTCCGTAAACTCCACGCCATGACCGTCACCGCCGATGATCTGCGCCACCTGAACCGCTGCGTCGAGCTGGCCCGTGAGGCGCTGGAGGACGGCGACCAACCTTTCGGCTCGCTGCTGGTGGATGCCGACGGCGTCGTCGTCTTCGAGGACCGCAACCGGGTTTCCGGCGGAGACCAGACCCAGCACCCCGAATTCGCCATCGCCCGTTGGGCGGCAACCAATCTCGATCCCGCGCAGCGCGCCGCCGCGGTGACCTACACCTCCGGTGAGCATTGCCCCATGTGTTCGGCCGCGCACGCCTGGGTGGGGCTGGGCCGCATCGTCTACGCCACGTCGTCGGCGCAACTCGGCGGCTGGCTCGGCGAATGGGGCGTGGCACCCTCCCCCGTTGCGGCGCTGCCCATTTCGGCCGTGGCGCCCGGCGTGCCCGTCGACGGCCCCGTCGATGAATTCGCCGACACCATGAAGGAGCTGTACGCGGCCTGCTTCCGGCCGTGAGCCCTGTTCCGAGTCCCAACCGTTAGCCAACTGCGACGTCACTCTTCGGCATCGACACGAGGAACCGGACGTCCCGGGTGCTTCACTATTCAGTACGGGAGCCTGCCGTTACCCCCGAGACGGCAGGCTCCCGCTTTTGGCTACCACTCAGGATCGCCGCATACTGTCGTCGCCGTGAGCCAGGCACAGTCCATGCGACCGATCGTCCGCGGCGTCCTGCTCGACATCGCTCCGCCACTGATCGCGTACTACGGACTGCGGGCCGCCGGCGTGTCCGAATATGTGGCGCTGCTCACCGCCACGGTGCTGGCCGGCGGCAAGGTCGCCTACGACGCGATCAGCGCGCGCCGTCTGGACCCGTTCGCGGGTTACCTCATGCTCAATTTCGGCCTGAGCCTGGCCGTCGGGGTCAGCACGTCGGATCCGCGAATGCTGCTGGCGGGCAACACGTTGGTGGGCGGCCTCGGCGGCCTGGTCTTCCTCGGCAGCTGCGTGGTCGGCACACCGCTCACCCAGGTCGTGTCGGAACGAGTTCAGACCGGAGAACACGACACCGGCCCGGCCGCGGTCGCTTACCGGCGGCGCGTGCACATTCTGCTCTCAGCGATGTGGGGCGTCGGTCTGCTCGTCGGCACCGCACTGCATCTGGCGGTCATCTTCTCCACCCCGGTGGACGTCGCCAACGCCCTGACCTCGGCGTTGTCGCTCGTCACCACCGGCTTGCTGATGACTGCGACGTTCGTGGTCGGCAAACGGGCCGCGAACCGCTGGGAAGAACGCCAACAGGGCGAGCCGATGACCCTGGAACAAATCGACACCCCCAAAGGTTGAGCGCAGGAGATTCAACTTTGGAGGTACGGATGTCTGACGCCACAACAGCGCCCATCGCTGTTCCCGTCCTGTTTGTCACCGAGCCGATCGTCCTGCCGGGCATGGTCGTGCCCATCGAACTCGATGAGGCCGCACGCGCCGCGGTCGACGCGGCCCAGGCCGCCGCAGCCGCCGGCGAGGCCGGGAAGCTGCTCATCGCTCCCCGCCTCGACGACCGCTACCCCACCCACGGCGTCCTGGCGTCGATCGTCCAGGTCGGCCGCGTGCCCAGTGGCGGAACCGCCGCCGTTGTCCGCGGTGAACGGCGCGCACACATCGGGTCCGGCACATCCGGCCCGGGCAGTGCGCTGTGGGTTCTGGTCGACGAGATCGCCGAGACCGAGGCGACCGAGGAAACCCGCACCCTGGCAGCCGAGTACAAGAAGCTGTTGCTGGCCATCCTGCAGCGCCGCGAGGCGTGGCAGATCGTCGATGCCGTCAATCAGATCAGCCAGCCGTCGGCACTGGCCGACACCGCGGGCTACGCGTCGTACCTGACGGACGTGCAGAAGCGCGAGCTGCTGGAGACCTCAGATGTGAGTCGTCGCCTCCACCTGCTGATCGAGTGGACCGGTGAGCACCTGGCCGAGGTCGAGGTGAACGACAAGATCGCCGAGGACGTCCGCGCCGGCATGGACAAGCGGCAGAAGGAATTCCTGCTGCGCCAGCAACTGGATGCCATCCGCAAGGAGCTGGGCGAGCTGGACGGTAGCGCCGGGGCCGAGGAGCCCGCGGACTACCGGACCCGCATCGAGGCGGCCGATCTGCCCGAGAAGGTGCGGGAGGCGGCGCTGCGCGAGGTCGGCAAGCTGGAACGGTCCAGCGAGCAGACCCCCGAGGGCGGCTGGATCCGGACCTGGCTGGACACCGTGCTCGAGCTCCCGTGGAACGAGCGCACCGAGGATTCGACGGATCTGAAGGCCGCCAGGGAGATCCTGGACGCCGACCACCACGGTTTGGACGACGTGAAAGATCGCATCGTCGAGTACCTGGCGGTGCGGGCCCGCCGCGCCCAGCGCGGCATGGCCGTCGTCGGCGGCCGCGGCTCGGGCGCCGTCATGGTGCTGGCCGGGCCTCCCGGCGTCGGCAAGACGTCGCTGGGCGAGTCGGTGGCACGCGCGCTGGGCCGCAAGTTCGTCCGCGTCGCCCTGGGCGGCGTGCGCGACGAGGCCGAGATCCGCGGGCACCGGCGCACCTACGTCGGTGCGCTGCCGGGCCGCATCGTGCGGGCCATCGGCGAGGCCGGTTCCATGAATCCCGTTGTGCTGCTGGACGAGATCGACAAGGTGGGCTCGGACTACCGCGGCGATCCCGCGGCGGCGCTGCTGGAGGTGCTGGACCCCGCGCAGAACCACACGTTCCGCGACCACTACCTGGACCTGGATCTGGACCTGTCCGATGTGGTGTTCCTGGCGACGGCCAACGTCATCGAGAACATCCCGTCGGCGCTCCTGGACCGCATGGAGTTGGTGCAGATCGACGGCTACACCGAGGACGACAAGGTCGCCATCGCCCGCGACTACCTGCTGCCCCGGCAGGCCGAACGGGCGGCGCTGACCACCGACGAGGTGACGGTGACGGACGCGGCGCTGCGCAAGATCGCCGCGGACTACACCCGTGAGCCGGGCGTGCGGCAGTTCGAGCGGCTGCTGGCCAAGGCGCTGCGGAAGGTGACCACGCGGCTGGCGTCGGGTGCCGACGCGGTCACGGTGGATGAACCGGATCTGGTCGAGTACCTGGGCCGTCCGCGCTTCATGCCGGAGTCGGCGGAGCGCACCGCGGTCCCGGGCGTGGCGACCGGCCTGGCCGTCACGGGCATGGGCGGCGATGTGCTCTACATCGAGGCCGGATCGAACGACGGCGACCCGGGTCTGCAGTTGACCGGTCAGCTGGGCGACGTGATGAAGGAGTCGGCGCAGATCGCGCTGTCCTACGTGCGGTCGCACGCCGCGGAGCTGGGTGTCGATCCGAAGGCTCTGGACCGTCGCATCCACGTGCACGTGCCCGCGGGTGCGGTGCCCAAGGACGGTCCGTCCGCGGGTGTGACGATGGTGACCGCGCTGGTCTCCATGGCCACCGGGCGGCAGGTGCGTTCCGACGTCGGGATGACGGGCGAGGTCACGCTGAACGGGCGGGTGCTGCCCATCGGCGGGGTCAAGCAGAAGCTGATGGCGGCCCAACGTGCCGGGCTGACAACGGTTTTCATCCCGTCGCGCAACGAACCGGATCTGGACGACGTCCCGGCCGAGGTCCTGGACGCACTCGACGTGCGGCCCATGACCGACGTCGCCGACATTATCGCCCAGGCATTGGAGCCGGCGGCGGAGGCCGTGACCAACGCCGCCTGACAACCGAATACCGCGAGCAGACGCAAAACTGTCATGTTCGACCGAGATTCGACAGTTTTGTGTCTGCTCGCGGATAGAACAGAACCCTCAGGCGATGTCGGCCGACGGCGGTTCGTCGGCCAGGTGGATGGCGCGGTGCTCGATGAGCTCGTGGATGCGGTCGGGCCCGAGCCGGGCCCGGAAATCCTTGACGGTGTAGCCGACGACGACCCCGTCGGTGAGGGCACGCACTGTCGCGGTGCGCGGAATCCCGAACAGCGGCCCGATCTCGCCGAAGTACTCGCCAGGGCCCGCGGTGAACAGCAGCATCGTCTCGCCGTCGGGCATCTCGCGGGTGATCTCGAACCGGCCCTCCCGCACGACGTAGATCAGGTCGCCGATCGTCGTCTGCTCGAACACCAGATCCCCGGCGTCGAGTTCGAAGACCTCGGGCTCCCGCTCGGTGCTGGAGACGGTGGGGACCAGCTCGATCACCCGGTCCGCCAGCGGCAGCATGCGGCTGTCATGAGTGGCGACCACCACCACGCGGTCGTCGGCGAGCTCCCGGATGAGCCGCAGCACCTCCTCGACCTGGATGAAGTCCAGGTGCGCCGTGGGCTCGTCGGCCAGGATCAACGGCGGGTCCAGCGCGATGGCCCGTGCCACTGCGACGCGCTGCTGCTGTCCGCCCGACATGTCACCGGGGCGGTGTGTCATCCGGTGGGCCAGACCGACCCGGTCGAGCAGTTCCGCGGCACGCTGCCGGGCCGCGCCGCGGCTCATGCCCGCGGCCCGCATCGGCACCATGACGTTCTCGGCGGCCGTGAGGCTGGGCACCAGGTTGAACGCCTGGAACACGATGCCGACGGTATTGCGGCGGTAGTCGGTCAGCGCCTTGGGCCCGAGCGTGGTGACGTCGATGCCGTCGAACAGGATCTGGCCCGACGTCGGCTTGAGGATTCCACCCATACACGACAACAGCGTCGTCTTCCCACAACCACTGGGACCCAACAGGATCGCGAGCGATCCCGCCGACAGCTCCAACTGGAAATTGTCGATGGGCCTGACCTTGTCGGCGCCCTTGCCGTATTCCACCACGAGGTCGCGAATCTGTAAGCCGCTCATGGTCTATGGCCCCCCGAATGCCATCGCTGGATCTATCGTCACCGCTCTACGCATGCCCGCCAGGCTCGCGATCAGCCCGATAGTGATGGCCACCACCGGCAGCAACAGGTACGCCCCGGCCGGGACATCCACCCGCATGGGGAACATCGGCCCGAGCACCATCGCCAGCAGCACGCCGATCGCCGCCGAGCACACGGCGATGAACACGGCCTGCAACGCCAGCCCACCCATCATCGATTTCGTCTTGACCCCAACGGCTTTGAACACCGCGAAGTCGCGGGTGCGCTCCATGGCGGACATGTAGATGAACATGCCGATGATCGTCGCGGCCACCACCCACAGCAGGACGGCCATGATGCTGATGGCATCGACGGCGACTTTCAACGGCCGCATCATGTCGTCGATGGCACCGCGACGGTCCACCAGCCGGTAGCCGTCGAGCGCCCTGGTCGGGTTGCCCCGGATACCGACCGACGCGATGACGGGCTGCCCGCCATACACCAGGCGCTGCGCACCCACCGTCGTGAGGAACAGATTGGGCTGCTGGGCCAGCACGGTGGAGTTGTCGACGATCCCCACGACCTGCAACGTGTGCGAGGCAATGTGCATCTGGTCGCCGATCTTGCGGCCCAGCGTCGACGACACCGCGATCTCGTCGGGCGTGGCGGGCGGCCGACCTTGCGACATCGCCGGCATACCGGGCCCGGCGGTCGGGGCGCCGAACAGGTTCATGGTCCGCGGTGTCCCGTTGTCCAGTGCCGTCGTGCCCGCATAGACCACTGCGGCAGCGGCCTGCACGCCCGGAAGCCGTTGCGCGCGTTCGACTTCGGTCTGCGCGAACGGCGACGAACCCAGGAACGGTCCGGCCGCCCCGTTCTGGATCATGAAGTAGTCGATGCCAAGCGAATTGACGGTGTTACTGGCCTCCACCCGGAATCCGTTGGCCAGTCCCGTGAGCACCAGCGTCATGGCGAACACGAATGAAGTGCCGACGACCGCGATGAGAAATCGGCGGCGCCGCCACTGCAGGTCACGTAACGCCGCGATCAGCACGTGTGGAATCTAACGTGTTCGCTGACTGCGCAGCGGCAAGATAGCCAAAGCCGAGGGCTGATTGGGGCAGACTGACCACATGGCCTATGACGAGGATCTGGCCAACCGGATCCGTGAGCTGCTCGGCCCGATCGGCGGCATCGAGGAAAAGCGAATGTTCGGCGGGCTGGCGTTCCTGCTGAACGGCCACATGTCCGTGGCCGCGAGTCACGACGGTGGCCTGTTGGTGCGGGTTGCGCCCGATGAGACAGAGAAGTTGCTGGGACGTGCGCACTGCGAACTGATGGTGATGGGCGGCCGCGAGATGCGGGGCTGGCTGCGGGTGGCGGCCGACGGCCTGAAAACCAAACGCCAACTGCAGACCTGGGTCGACCGGGGCGTCGGCTACGCGGGCACGCTGCCACCCAAGTAGCGTTTGCGCACCGCGCCATTGGGTATGCCGGGGGTTATGGCACGGGATCGACAGATCGTCGCGCGGCTGCTCGACGCAGCCGGTACGACGTATGCCGAGGAAGCCGGGATAACGCTCCGCGACAAGCCGATGCCACTGTTCAAACTGCTGTCGCTGTGCATGCTCGCGAGCAAGCCCATCGCCGCGGAAACCGCGGTCGCCGCGGCGCGAGAACTGTTCCGCGCCGGGTTGCGCACGCCCACCGCGGTACTCGATGCCGACCGCAGCCAGATGATAAGGGCATTCGGACGCGCCGGCTACGCCAGATACGACGAGAGCTCGGCGACCCGCATGACCCACATCGCGACCCGGGTCAACGACGAGTACGGCGGCGATCTGCGCAACCTGCGGATCAGGGCGCACCACGACGTGAAAGCCGCAGCCAAGGCCCTGCAGGGGTTCGACGGTATCGGCCGCACGGGCGCCGACATCTTCCTGCGTGAGATCCAGGACGTCTGGACCTGGGTGCAACCGTATTTCGACGATCGGGCACTCGCCGCGGCGAAAGATCTGGGCCTGCCGACGGACGCCGGCAAGCTCAGCAGCCTGGCCCCGAACCGGAACGCGCGGCTGGCTGCCGCACTCGTGCGGGCGTCGCTCGACGACACCGTCCGCGAACGCATCGAAGCGTAGACCAACTCAGATCGATGAAGGGATTCCCGAATGGCCGGCTCACCCACTTTTGTGATCATCGGCGGCGGGCTGGCGGGCGCCAAAGCCGCGGAGGCCTTGCGCAGCAAGGATTTTGACGGGCAGGTGGTGCTGTTCGGCGCCGAGGACCGGCTGCCCTACGAACGTCCCCCGCTGTCGAAGGAATTCATGGCCGGTAAGAAGACCATCGAAGAATTCACGGTGCAGCCCAAGAGCTGGTACGCCGAGCACGACGTCGACTTGAAACTCGGCACCGAGGTCACCACGCTCGATCGCACCGCGCACATGGTGGCGTTCAACGACGGCGATCACGAGCACTACGACAAGTTGTTGCTGGCCACGGGATCCCGCCCCCGCAAGCCTCCGATCCCAGGATCCGACGCCGACGGCGTGTACTACCTGCGCACCATCGACGACGCCACCGCACTGCTGGCCCAACTCACCGAAGGCCGGCGGCTCGCGATAGTCGGAGGCGGCTGGATCGGGCTCGAAGTGGCGGCCAGTGCCCGGGGGCTGGGCGCCGACGTCACGGTGGTGGAGACCGCCGCGCTGCCGCTGCAGGCCTCCCTGGGCAAGGAAGCCGGCGAGGTGTTCGTCGGGCTGCACCGGGACCACGGCGTCGATCTGCGGTTGGGCACCACGGTCGACGAGATCACCACCGCTGATCACAAGGCGACGGGGCTGCGACTCGGCGACGGCTCCACCGTCGAGGCGGATGCGGTACTGGTCGCGGTCGGCGCCAAGCCGAATGTCGAGTTCGCGGAACGCTCCGGACTGGTCATCGCCGACGGCGGCGTCGCCGTCGACGAGTCCCTCAAGACCAGCGACGACGATATCTACGCAGTCGGCGACATCGCGGCCGCCGAGCATCCGCTGTTCGGCGTGCCGATCCGGACCGAGCACTGGGCCAACGCCCTCAAGCAGCCGGCCGTCGCCGTCGACGGAATGCTCGGCACGGCAACCACTTACGACGAACTGCCCTACTTCTTCACCGACCAGTTCGATCTCGGCATGGAGTACGTCGGATACGCGCCGCAGTACCAGATGGCCATCACGCGCGGTGATCTCGGCACGCGTGAGTTCACCATGTTCTGGCTCGACGGTGGACACCGCGTGCTGGCCGGCATGAACGTCAACATCTGGGAAGGGCTCGACGACATCAAGAAGCTCATCCGCTCGCGGCGGCCGGTGGATGTCGGGGCACTCGCCGATCCGTCTGTTTCGTTGTCGACGTTGGCCGGTTAGCACGTCGCCGTTTTTGTCGGACCCCTCTGGTTTGATGATGTTATGTCCAGCGCCGCAACGGCTTTCGATGTTGAGTCGTCGCCGTGCGAGCGCATGGATGCGTACCTCGCGGAGATCGGTGAGCTGACAGGTCAGCGCAACGCCATCGACGCGCGACTGGTGCAGATTGCCGCCGAGATCGACCGGGACGGGCTCTGGGGTGCCACCGGCGCCCGGTCGATGGCGTCGTTGATGGCATGGAAAACCGGTGTCTCACCGCGCAATGCGGAAGTGATGGTGGCGGTGGCGCACCGGCTCGAGGAGTTCCCGCGCTGCGCCGAAGCGATGCGTGCGGGGCGGTTGTCGCTGGATCAGGTTGGGGTGGTCGCCGAACACGCGGCCGACGGTTCTGATGAGCACTACGCGCAGTTCGCCGAGAGCGCCACGGTCACGCAGTTGCGCACTGCGGTGAAACTGGAACCGCGGCCGGAGCCTGAGCCGAAGCCGGAACCGGAGCGGTCGATCTCCAGGACCACCCATGACGACGGATCCACGACGTACAAGATCCGGCTACCGAAGCTGGAGGCGGCGAAGTTCGATGCGGCGCTGGCGTCGCATCAGGATGCGCTGGTGGCGGACTGGAAGCGCGACCACGAGGACACCGAAGGGCAAGTGTCGGAGCAGGCACCGCCGTTCCCGAACCAGGTGGATGCGTTCATGAGCGTGGTCGAGGCCGGCTGGGACAGCGATGTGGAACGGCGGCCGCATGGGCAGCGCACCACCGTCGTCGTGCATGCGGACCTCGAACAGCGTACGGCTGCCTTGCATCTGGGTTCGGTGCTCACCGAGGAGGAACGCCAACTGCTGTTGTGCGATGCGACGTGCGAGGTGTGGCTGGAGCGCCATGGTCAGCCGATTGGCGCCGGGCGCAGTACCCGCACCATCAGTCGGCGGCTGCGCCGTGCGCTGGAACACCGGGACCGGTGCTGCCGGGTACCGGGGTGCGGGGCGACCCGGGGTTTGCATGCCCATCACATCATTCATTGGGAGAACGGCGGGGAGACCGAGCTGCATAACCTGGTGCTGGTGTGCCCGTAGCACCACCGGCTGCATCACGAGCGGGTCATCACGATCACCGGGCCGGCCGATCGGCTGGTCGTCACCGATGCCGCGGGTCGACAACTCGACGGCGGATCCCTTGCGCGGACACCCACCTCAGCTCGCCCTGCTGTGCCGCCCTGCCCCGGCCCGACCGGGGAGCACGCCCAATGGTGGTGGTACCAACCCTTCGAACCACCACCCACACCGTCGACCAACTAGACGCGCCACCCGCGCCACCTAGCATCGGTAAATCGGTGAGGAACGCGACCTCACAAATACCGGCGACGGAGCGTCTACTGGGTGTGAAAGCCAAACCGCCATTCGAGGCCGTGGTGCGCAACCATGGTCTTACGGTCTTCCGGGTCTGTGCCGCCATCGTCGGCGCACACGACGCCGACGACGCCTGGTCAGAGACGTTCCTGGCGGCCCTCAAGGCCTACCCCGAGCTGCCGGCGGATGCGAATCTCGAGGCCTGGCTGGTGACCATCGCGCACCACAAGGCCATCGACATCACCAGAAGCCGGACACGCCAGCCGATTCCCACTGACGTCGTACCCGAGCCGGCACGTCCCGGCGAAGTCCGCGACAGTGCGGCCATCGAAGTCGATCTCGCGGTCGCCGTCGATGCACTCCCACCCAAACAGAAGCACGCCGTCGCGTACCACTACCTCGCGGGACTGCCCTACAACGAGGTCGCCGAGATTCTCGGCGGCACCGCCGCGGCCGCACGCCGCGCCGCCAGCGACGGCATCGCCACGCTACGACGCACTTACCGCGCCGAACTCATCGGAGTGACGGCGCCCGGGAAAAGAGACACCCATGAATAACGGCGAAATCATCTCCGGCGACCTGGCACGCATGACCGACATCGGCCCGGACCGGTTGACCGAATTGCACGACCGGCTGGCCGCCGCCGCCCGGCGCGACGGCGTCCTCGACGTCGCCTACCGCGTCGTCGACAGTCCCGTCGGTCCGCTGCTGCTGGCGGCGACCGACCAGGGCCTCATCCGTGTCGCCTACGCCATCGAAGACCATGACACCGTCCTGCAGCAGCTTGCCGACAAGGTGAGCCCGCGCATCCTGCGAGCACCGGCCCGGCTCGACACGGTCGCCCGTGAACTCGACGAGTACTTCACCCGGACCCGTCGAACCTTCGACGTACCGCTGGATTGGCGGCTGGCCGCCGGATTCCGTGCCGCCGTGCTGCACCACCTTCCGGAGATCGGCTACGGGCAGACGGCCAGCTATGCCGCTGTCGCCGCGCTGGCCGGCAGCCCCAGGGCGGTCCGCGCCGTCGGGACCGCCTGCGCGAAAAACCCACTGCCCGTTGTGGTTCCGTGCCACCGCGTGGTCCGCAGCGACGGTGCGATGGGCGGCTACCTCGGTGGTCCGGAAGCCAAGCGCCTCCTACTGGACCTGGAGGCCGCGGCATGAGCGTCTGGCAGCAGCGTGTCGCCGCCACCGACTGGGGAGCCGTCCGTACCGAGCTCGAGACCGTCGGCGGCGCGCTGACCGGACCTCTCGTCACGCCGGCCGAGGCCGCCGAGCTGGCGGCGATCTACCCCGACGCGAGCCGATTCCGCTCGACCATCGACATGGCCCGCTACCGGTTCGGCGAAGGCCAGTACCGCTACTTCCACCGGCCCTACCCGGAGATCGTCACCGAGCTCAAGTACGCGCTGTACCCGCGGCTGCTGCCGATCGCCCGCGACTGGTGGACGCGGCTGCGCCGCGACCCGCCGTGGCCAGACAGTTTCGACGACTGGCTGGACACCTGCCACCGGGCCGGGCAGACGCGCACCACCGCGCTGTTGCTCAAGTACGGCGCCGGCGGCTGGTGCGCCCTGCACCAGGATCTGTACGGGGACTTGGTCTTTCCGCTGCAGGTCGTCATCAATCTGACCCGGCCGGAGGTCGACTACACCGGCGGCGAATTCCTGCTGTACGAGCAGCGGCCCCGCGCGCAGTCGCGTGGCTCGGCGATCTCCATCCCGTTCGGACACGGACTGGTCATCACCACGCGCGAACGGCCGGTGGCATCGAAACGCGGGTGGGCCGTCGGCCCTGTGCGCCATGGTGTTTCGACGCTGCGCTCGGGAAGCCGGATGACCCTCGGCCTGATCTTCCACGACGCCGCCTGAGCATGTACACGCTCATCGATGCGCAGGGCCGCACCTACGTCAGCGCGACGCCGGGGCGCCTGGGCGGCCATCGGCGCAACAAGCTCTACGGCAGGCTGGACTGCCCGTCGGCGCTGCGGGCCATTGCCAAGGGCGGCTACGTGACCCATCGGGTGTTCTTCGCCGACGAGACCGCCGCCGTCGCTGCCGGATACCGCCCCTGCGCGGTGTGCCTCCCCGAGATGTACCGGCGGTGGAAGGACCGTCATTGATCCTCGCGTGACACATCGATCCGGCAGTGGTCGCCGCCAACCGATGTGACCTGGGTCCTTGGCGCCCGTCGGTACACTCGCCAAAGATGATCGACGCCTCGGCAGCCGCCGCTGCACCATGCCTACCGACCGGCTCACCAGCCGTGCGGCACCCGCGCGTCTACATCGACGTGGCCGTGGTGGTGGCGGTTCTGGTCGCGACCAACCTGCTGGCCCACTTCACGACCCCCTGGGCGAACATCGTCGTCGTGCCCCTCGCGGCGCTCGGGCTGGTGGCCCTGGTCCGTAAACGGGGCCTCGGGTGGACCGAGCTGGGACTCGGCCGCGCGCACTGGCGGACTGGCATGCGCTACGCGCTCGGCGCCATTCTGCTTGTCGGGTCGGTGATCGCCGTCGGCGTCCTGCTGCCCTGGACCCGCCCGATGTTCCTCAACAACCACTACGCGACCATCTCCGGCGCCCTGCTCGCGTCGATGATCGTCATCCCGCTGCAGACCGTCATCCCCGAGGAACTGGCCTTCCGCGGCGTACTGCACGGCACGCTCGACCGGGCCTGGGGATTCCGCGGCGTCGCCGCCGCCGGCTCACTGCTGTTCGGCCTCTGGCACATCGCCACCTCGTTGGGCCTGACCAGCAGCAACGTCGGGTTCACCCGCGTGCTCGGCGGCGGGGTGGCCGGCATGATCGCCGGCGTCGCCATGGCCGTCGTCGCCACCGCAGCCGCGGGATTCGTCTTCACCTGGCTGCGGCGCCGGTCCGGAAGCCTGCTCGCGCCGATCGCGCTGCACTGGTCGCTCAACGGCATGGGCGCACTCGCCGCGGCCGCGGTCTGGCACTTCAGCTAGGCCTCCCCGCCCCGCGAGTGGCCCCCGAACCGTCACCAGATTGCTGCGTTTCAGACGTGTTTGTCGTGCGCCGAACCGGGCTAGCCTCGAGATGTATCAGTCAATCGAAAGGTCATGACAATGATGCACATCGTCTGGTTGATTCTTCTCGGCCTCGTCGTCGGAGCCATCGCCCGGTTCGTCGTACCCGGTAAGGACGACATGGGGTGGATCCTCACGTGCGTGCTGGGTATCGCAGGTGGTTATGTCGGCGGCACGCTGAGCAGTGTCGTCTACGCACCGCACAAGCTCGATTTCCGCCCGCCGATCGAGCACTCGTTCTGGGGTGCACTGGTCGGTGCGGTGATCCTCGTCCTGCTCTACCGCTTCGTGAAGTCGAAGAGTTCTACGTAGAACTCGACACAAAGAATGAGGACCGCGCCCGGTTGGGCACGGTCCTCATTCTTTTGAGCGACTATCCGGCGGGGGCCATCTCCGGCGGCGCGTTCGTCACCGGCACCGGCACGCCGACCATCGGGTGGGCCGGATCGGCGGGCTTGGGCGGGGCGTTCGGGTCGACCGGAGGTGGCGGCGGCGGGTTCCACGGGCGGATCGACTGGGCCAGCGTCACCGCTGCGGCCTTGTCGACCGGGTGGTTGCCCGAACCCAGCCACACGACGAACCACCGCTGCGGGTTGCGCTGGCTGCGAATGGTGGCGTCCGGCGGCGGGTTGCCGACGACGCCCGCCCAGATCTGACCGTTGGGCTTGCCCGTATCGGTAAACTTGACCTCGTAGAACGACGCCGCGCCCGGCAGCGTCCCGGCGGTGAGCGCCGTGGTCTCCTGGCCGACGCGGGTACCCGGGAAGGGCATGAAGAACTCGCCCATGTCCGAGGCCAACCGGTTGGCGGCCTTGCCGTTGTCGGATTCGGCACCGGCGAACAGCTTCAGGTCCAGACGACCCAGCAGCACGCTGGTGTCACTCGGGGCCTGCTCCGAACCCGCGGCCGGGGCCTTGGTCAGCAGCGCCTGGCCGTAGGACAGCTGCGTGGCATCGGCGATCTTCCAGCCTTGCGGCACAACGTAACTGAAGCCACCGGCGTCGTTGTTGACGCGTCCGGGCTCGGGCGCGGGCGCCGGAGCTGCCGCAGGTGCGGCGGGCGCGGCTCCCGGTGCGGCGGGAGCCGCCGGCGCACCCGGTGCGGCCGCTGGTGGTGGGGCGGCGTTGGGATCAGCCGGAGGTGCGGCCGGGTCCGGCGCGGGCGGCGGCGGGGCCCACGGCGGCGGTGCCGGCGCGTCGACCGCAGGCGCCGGTTCCCCAGCCGGGGCGGGTGCCGGAGCTGGAGCCGGGGCGGGCGCAGGAGCTGGCGGCACCGGGTCGGCATACGAGATCGCGCTCGGCAGCGCAATGGCCGCGGCCGCCGCGCCTGCCACAGCAGCAGTCAGGGATTTCGGAAGGCGTTTGCGGGCACTTGTCCGCGCATCCGGGTGTCGCATGGGGACGAAAATACAGTGTTACCGGCGTGACGCAAGTGCGAGTTGCGGCTAATTCTCCGGCGAGTCGGTTAGCTCGCTTCCGGCATCCGGACAGACCACGGCGATATCGGTCCGTTGCTGAGGCGTCGCGCTGCCCCGATGCGGCCCAGGACGGGCCGGGCGTGCCGTCAGGCGGGCCGAATCGCCACGTCCCGCGGATCGACGCCGAAGTACACCTGCTCCCCCGGAATCAGCCGGAGACCTGCCGCCGCCTCCGCACTGATATCGGCCGCCAGACCTCCACCGCCGTCGTCCGTCGCCTCGGCCCGGACGCGGATGACGGGGCCGCGGTGATCCAGTTCCGCGACGCCGACCGCGACGACGTTGACGTCGGCCGCCGGCAGTTCACGGGACACCGATACCGCCGCCGGAGCGAACACCGCGATCGCCGGATCGCCCGGCGTCACCTCTGGCCCCCATACACCGCGCCACGTCTGCCCCGCGGCCAGCAGGGAACCGCCGTCCGCGCCCGCGTGTCCGCTGACCAGATTCACGCCCGCGAACCGCGCCCCGAAGGCCGTCCGCGGCGCGGTCAGCACGTCGGCGACGGCGCCCGATTCGACGATGCGGCCGCCCTCGATGACCGCCACCCGGTCCGCCAACGTGACGACGTCCAGCACGTCGTGGCTGACCAGGACCGAGCTGCGTCCGTCCGTCGCCAGGACACCGCGCAGCAGCCGGCGCATCGCCGATGCCGCCGCGACGTCGAGGCCGGACAGCGGTTCGTCGAGCAGCAGCACGTCGGGTTCCGCGGCCAGCGCCCGCGCCAGCGCGACCCGTTGCGCCTGACCACCCGACAGTTGTCCCGGCCGGCGATCGGCCAGTTCGGTGGCACCCACCTCACCGAGCCAGCGTCCGGCCGTCCGCCGCGCCTCGGCATGTACACCTCGACGACGGTGCTGACGGGCCCGGGGCCCGAAGGCCACGTTGCCCGCGACCGTCAGATGGGGAAACAGCGCCGGGTCCTGCAGCAGCAGGCCGACCCGCCGGTTGTGCACCGCGACATGCCGGCCGGCCGCCGTGTCCGTCAGTCGGCGCCCGCCCACTGTGACGGACCCCGCGTCGGGCCGCAGCAGGCCCGCGATCACGTGCAGCACACTGGATTTCCCCGCGCCATTGGGCCCGACGACGGCCAGCACCTCGCCGGCCGCGACATCGAACTCCACGTCGATGCCCCGGTCTTCGACGACCGCGCGTACCGCGAGACCGCCCGTCACGGCCGGGCCTCCGCCTCGAACGGCCCGCGACCGAACCGCGCACCGCCCGTCACGAGCACCACGACGGCCGCAACCACCACCAGCACCAGCGACAGTGCCACCGCGGCGTCGGCGTCGGCCTCGCGCTGCAGATAGATCTCCAGCGGCAGCGTCCGCGTCACGCCCTCGCGGGAACCGGCGAACGTCAGCGTGGCGCCGAACTCGCCCAGCGACCGCGCGAACGCCAGGACCGAGCCCGACACCAGACCCGGGGCCAGCATCGGCAGCGTGACCCGGCGCCACACCGTGGTCGGTCGGGCGCCCAGCGTGGCGGCGACCGCCTCGTACTGTGACCCGGCCGTACGGGCCGCGCCTTCCAGCGCGATCACGAGAAACGGTAGGGAGACGAACGTCTGCGCCAGCACGACCGCCGTCGTCGAGAAGGCGATGTGCACACCCGCCGCGTCCAGGTACCTGCCGATCAGCCCCAGCCGGCCGAAGGCGTACAACAGCGCGATACCGCCGACGACCGGCGGCAACACCAACGGCAGCAGGATCAGTGGGCGGGTCCAGCGCACCACCCGGGAGCCGCTGCGTGCCAGGACCAGCGCCATCGGCACACCCAGCACCACGCAGAGCACGGTGCTGGCCGCGGCGGTCTTGAGGCTCAGGACCAGCGCGGTCACCGACGAGTCGCTGCTGATGAGCTCCAGGAATCGCGACCAGTCGACCTTCGCCGCGACCGCGATCAGCGGGAGGACGACGAACAACGCACCCAGAGCCGCCGGGACGTAGATCCAGCGCGGCAGCCCGGGGTTCAAGGCTGTGCGAACCCGAACTGCGCCAGGGTCTGGCGGCCCGTGTCACTCGTGACCAGGTCGACGAACCGCTGGGCAGCCGAGGCGTCGGCCGCCGACTTCAGCACCCCGATCGGGTAGATGTTCACCGCCGACACCGCCTGCGGGAACTCGACCTTGGCCACCTTGTCGCCCGCCGACTTGGCGTCGGTCTGATAAACGAGCCCGGCGTCGGCCTGGCCGCTGGTGACCTTGTTCAGCACGTCGGTCACCGACGTCTCTTCACTGACCGGCTTGAGTTCGACGCCGACGATCTTCTCGACCTTCCGCGTCGCCGTGCCGCACGGCACCTGACGGGCACACACCACGACGTTCAGCCCGGGCCGGGCCAGATCACCGAAGTTGTCCACATGCTTGGGGTTTCCCGGCGGGGTCACGATGACGAGCGTGTTGGCGGCGAAGTTCACCGGTGTGCCCGCGAGCAACCCGGCCTTGGCCGCCTTGGTCATGTTGTTGGCGTCGGCCGAGGCGAACACATCGGCCTTCGCGCCCTGCGTCAGCTGTTCGACCAACGACGACGAGCCCGCGAAGTTGAACTGCACGTCCGCGCCCGGGTTCTCCTTCTTGTAGCGGTCGGCGAGCGCGGTGAATGCCTGCTTCAGGGACGCCGCCGCGTACACGTTGACGACGGGGCCCGACGTCTTGTGCTCCGAACCGCATCCGGACAACGCTCCGACTCCGCCGAGCAGGACCGATACCGCCACAGCGCGCATCAACTTGCGCATGAGCCACATGCGCAAAACCCTAGGGGTCATTCCTCCGCGTGGCGAGTTTCGTCAGCTAGCTACTGTCCAGTAACATGGCGGCAACCGCGTTCAGCGTTGCACACGAGGAGGCCCTGTTCATGGACGTTCTGGTCACCGGAGGCGATACCGATCTCGGCCGCGTCATCGCCGCGGGATTCCGCGACGCCGGGCACAACGTCACCATCGCCGGCGCCCGCCGCGACGAGCTCGAAGTAGCCGCCAAGGAACTCGAAGTCGAGTCGATCGTGCTGGACAACACCGACGGCGCCGCGCTGGAGCAGATGCGCGACAAGCTGCCGCAGCACCTCGACACCATCGTGAACGTCCCGGCTCCCGCCTGGTCCGCCGGCGACCCGCGCACCTACACCCTGGCCGAGCGCGCCGCCGTATGGCGCAACACGCTCGACTCCTCGCTGCTGTCGGCCGTCCTGACCGTCCAGATCCTCGGCGACCAGATGCGTTCGGGCGGTGCCATCGTGACCGTCGTGCCGGAGTGCCCCAAGGACGGCACCGCCGACGCCGCGATCAAGGCGGCCGTGTCGAACTGGACCGCCGGCCAGGCCGAGCACTTCGGCGTCCGCGGCATCACGATCAACGTGGTCGCCGCCGGCCGCGGCTGGGAAGCGGGCTACGACGGCGTCGAGACCGGCGGTGCGACCGTCGGGTCCGAGCTGACCAAGCTCGCGCTCTTCCTGACCACGCCCGCAGCCCGCCACATCACCGGCGAGACGCTGCACGTGAGCGCCGGTGCGCTCGCCACCTTCGCCTGATCCGGATTTATTCCCGTTTCGCCCGGGCTTCGCGCCCGGCGAAACGCAGGACGCGACAAGGTGGTTGGTGACTAGGGTCGAATCGTGACGATTCGATTCGCTCTCCAGATTCCCAACTTCTCCTACGGCACCGGTGTCAGCGAGCTGTACCCGACCGTCGTCGCCCAGGCGCGGGAGGCCGAGGCGGCCGGCTTCGACTCCGTCTTCGTGATGGACCACTTTTATCAGCTGCCGATGATCGGCACCCCCGATCAGCCGATGCTCGAGGCGTACACCGCGCTCGGCGGCCTCGCGGCCGCGACCCAGAAGGTGCAGCTGGGCACCATGGTCACCGGCAACACCTACCGCAATCCGACGCTGCTGGCCAAGGCCATCACCACACTCGACGTCATGAGCCAGGGCCGTGCGATCCTCGGCATCGGCACCGGCTGGTTCGAGCTCGAGCACGAGCAGCTCGGATTCGACTTCGGCACCTTCACCGACCGGTTCAACCGCCTGAACGAGTCACTGCAGATCGTGCTGCCGATGCTCAAGGGCGAGCGCCCGACCTTCAGCGGCCAGTACTACCGCACCGTCGAAGCCATGGCCAACCCCCGCTACCGCGACCACATCCCCCTGCTGATCGGCGGCCGCGGCGAGAAGAAGACCATCCCGCTGGCGGCACGGCACTTCGACCACCTGAACATCATCGGCGGCTTCGAAGAGCTGCCCCACAAGCTGGGCGTCGTCCGCGACGCGTGCGAGAAGATCGACCGCGACCCGGCCACCCTCGAAACCAGCATGCTGCTCACCGCGCTCGTCGACGATCGGGCGACTCCCGACGCGGTCCCCGAGGCCAACCGCCAGAACATGGTCGCCGGCAGCGCCGAAAGCGTCGCCGAACAATTGAAGGCCAAGGTGTTCGACGTCGGCGTCGACGGCGTCATCATCAACATCCCGACGCAGGTCACGGGCTACGTACCCGGCGTCATCGCCGCACTCGGAGCTGCCCTGCATTCGGTGATCGGCGCCTAGCCGGGCCCGGTGGGGCATCTCACTGCATTGATCGATTCAGCTGCGACTAGCCTGTGTGTGTAAACAGTCTTGTAGTAGTACGTCGAGGAGCCCCTCAACATGGTCCACCCCGGAGCTACGGCAACGGATCGCCACAAGGTCGTCATCATCGGTTCGGGCTTCGGTGGCCTGTCCAGTGCGAAAGCCCTCAAGCACGCTGATGTCGACATCAAGCTGATCGCCCGTACCACGCACCACCTGTTCCAGCCGCTGCTGTACCAGGTGGCCACGGGCATCATCTCCGAAGGTGAGATCGCCCCGCCCACCCGGCTGATCCTGCGCAAGCAGAAGAACGCCCAGGTGCTGCTCGGCGACGTGACGCACATCGACCTGGAGAACCAGACCGTCGACTCGATCCTGCTGGGGCACACCTACAGCACGCCGTACGACAGCCTGATCATCGCCGCCGGTGCCGGTCAGTCCTACTTCGGCAACGACCACTTCGCCGAGTGGGCGCCGGGCATGAAGACCATCGACGACGCGCTCGAACTGCGCGGCCGCATCCTCGGTGCGTTCGAGCAGGCCGAGCGGTCCAGCGACCCCGAGCGCCGCAAGAAGCTGCTGACCTTCGTGGTCGTCGGCGCCGGCCCGACCGGTGTGGAGATGGCCGGGCAGATCCAGGAGCTGTCGGACCAGACCCTCAAGGGCAGTTTCCGGCACATCGACCCGACCGAGGCCAAGGTCATCCTGCTCGACGCCGCCCCCGCGGTGCTGCCGCCCATGGGCGAGAAGCTGGGTCTGAAGGCCAAGAACCGGCTCGAGAAGATGGGCGTCGAGATTCAGCTCAACGCGATGGTCACCGACGTCGACCGCAACGGCATCACCGTCAAGGACAAGGACGGCACCATCCGGCGCATCGAGTCGGCCTGCAAGGTGTGGTCCGCCGGTGTGCAGGCCAGCCCGCTCGGTCGCGACCTGGCCAACCAGTCGGACACCGAGATCGACCGGGCCGGCCGCGTCAAGGTGAATCCGGACCTGTCGATCCCGGGCCACCCGAACGTTTTCGTCGTCGGTGACATGGCCTTCGTCGACGGCGTCCCGGGCATGGCGCAGGGCGCGATCCAGGGCGGCAAGCACGTCGCCGCGATCCTGAAGAACGAGGCCAAGGCCCGCGCGCACGGCACCAAACCCAAGCCGCGCGAACCGTTCTCGTACTTCGACAAGGGCTCGATGGCCACGGTCTCCAAGTGGAACGCCGTCGCCCAGATTCCGCTCGGTGAGAAGGCCAAGCTGGAATTCGGCGGCTTCATCGCCTGGCTGGCGTGGCTGGGGCTGCACCTGATCTACCTGGTGGGCTTCAAGACGAAGATCGCCACGCTGCTGTCGTGGACGGTGACGTTCATGAGCCGCCAGCGCGGTCAGCTGACCATCACCGAGCAGCAGGCCTACGCCCGCACCCGCATCGGCGAACTCGAGGAGATCGCATCGTCTGTTCAAGCCACACCCGACCCGGTGGCTTCCTGAGCTAGAGCCTCGGGCCCTGCCACGCCGACAGGCAACCCCCGTCGGCCAGGGCCATGACCACCTGATCTCGGCGTGATTCGTACCCATCGGCGGTACGGATCACGCCGAGATCGCTTTCGGGATAACAGAATTCGCTGACGTAGGCGCGCGGGGCGGCGATCTCGTCGTCACTGACGGCGCCGGCGCCGAGTTCGACGCGGTGCCGTACCACCGGCAGCGCCTCGTGGTCGACGTGCAGTGTGCCCTCCCAGAAGCCGTGCTGCTCGCCGGTCCGTCCGACCTGTACCCGTTCGCGCAGCCGCACCCGACCCGTCTCGGCGATCTGCAGTCGCGTCGCGGCCCGGTGGCTGCTGCCGCCCGCGACGACGGTCGGCTCCGGATCCAGGTCGAGTTCCCCGGCCACCTCGAGATCCCAGGCCGAGCGTGACTGCGCCGTCATCGCACCGGGCAGCACCACCATGGCGGCGACGCTGCGCACCCGCAGCCGGGCACCGGCCTCGACGATGACGCGCACGTCGATGGTGTCACCGCCCAATGGTGTTGCGGCCGTGGACACCAGGTGGACGGCGTCGGGGGCAGTGCGGCGCGCGGCCACACCGCCGACGCATTCGATGCGCGGGCCCCGGCCGGGGGTCGCGACGATCAGAACCTGGGTGTGCATCACTCAGGCGTTCGTCACCCCGGCGCCGGCGAGCTGTTCGCGCACCCAGGCCTGCACCAGCGACGCGGCCGGATCCTCGGTGAGCGAGATCAGCACCGTCGGGCGGTCACCGCGCACTTGGCCGGCGTCGCGCCGCATGACGTCGAGGTCGGCGCCGACCATGGGCGCGAGATCGGTCTTGTTGACGACCAGCAGGTCCGAATACGTGACGCCGGGCCCGCCCTTGCGTGGCACCTTGTCACCACCGGCCACGTCGACGACGAAGATCTGGACATCCACCAGACCCGACGAGAACGTCGCGGTCAGGTTGTCTCCCCCGGACTCCACCAGGATGAGGTCGAGCTTGTCGTTGGTCTCGATGAGATCGTCGATGGCGTCCAGGTTCGCGGTGATGTCGTCGCGGATCGCGGTGTGCGGGCAGCCGCCGGTCTGCACCGCGGCGATGCGCTCGTCGGGCAGCACGGCGTGCCGGCGCAGGAAGTCGGCGTCCTCGGTGGTGTAGATGTCGTTGGTCAGCACGGCCAGGGACAGCTCGTCGCGCAGCTGCCGGCACAGCGCCGCGACGAGCGCCGTCTTACCGGAGCCGACGGGGCCGCCGACGCCGATGCGCAGCGGCTCACCCGGCTGCCGCTCCCGCTTGGGCCGGTCATGGTGATGGTGCGGCTGGCCGTCGATGAAATGTGGTGGCATGTAGGATCTTTCGGTTCAGGAGGCGAACAGGGGGCGGTCGCGGCCGGCGTGTCGTTGCGCCAGGACGTCGAGCAGTGGATCGGACAGGTCCGCGATGCCTTTCGCCGCTTCGGCCGCGGTGGCGTCGCACAGGTCCGACAGCTCGAAGGTCAGCGCGGCGACGTCGGCCGGATCGAGCGCGAGCAGACGTTGCGCCGCCGTCGCCGAGCCGGTCATGGTGGTGTAAACGACTGTGGCGCAGGTCTGTTCGGGGTCGAGGCCGCTGACGCGACCCACCACACCCGAGGCCACCGCCAGGTGTGGCCGGGTGCCCACGATGCTCCAGTCGGTTTCGGGCCAGACCCGGCGCGCCAGCCGCACCAGCCCACGGCCCTGCGCCCGGGAGGCCTGCCGGGCCGCGGGAGCCGTTGTGCGCGCGTCGGTTTCGCGGTCGGCTGCCACCGGGTCGAGCCCGCTGTGGACCGCCGCGGCGATGGAGGCGGTGACGAGCCCCTGGGTCCGGATGCGCCGGCGCAGGTATGCCCGCAGCGTCACCACGTTGGTCACCAGACCGCTGGTGACCGCCTCCTCGACACCGCCGGAGTGCACGTGCCCGCCGGTCGGCAGCCGCGAATCCGCCAGTGCCAGCAGGGTGGCCAGGCCACTATCCATCAGAACAGCCGCTGTCCATCAGAACAGGAAGTATCTCTGTGCCATCGGCAGCTCGGCGGCGGGTTGTTCCTGCCAGACCTCGCCGTCGATGCGGACCGTGAACGTGTCGGGATCGACCCGGATGTCGGGCATGGCGTCGTTGAGCGGCAGGTCGGCCTTGCCCCGGCCACGGACGTTCTTGACCGGAACGAGCCTGCGCCGCAAGCCGAGTCGCGCCGCGAGGTCGTCCTCGATGGCGGTGGGCGAGACGAAATGCACCGCCAGGCCGGCCGCCACCGTCGGGTGGGCGCCGAACATCGGCCGCGGCAGGACGGGTTGCGGCGTCGGGATCGAGGCATTGGCGTCGCCCATCGCCGCCCAGGCGATCGCGCCGCCTTTGAGCACCAGGTGCGGACGGACGCCGAAGAACGCGGGCTCCCAGAGCACCAGGTCGGCCAGCTTGCCGACTTCCACCGAGCCCAGCTCGTGGTCGATACCGTGCGTCACCGCCGGGCAGATGGTGTACTTCGCCACGTAGCGGCGGACCCGGTTGTTGTCGTTGCCTTTCGAGCCGCCGGGGTCACCTTCGAGCGGCCCGCGGCGCTTCTTCATCACGTGCGCCGTCTGCCACGTCCGCATCACCACCTCGCCGATGCGGCCCATGGCCTGGCTGTCACTGCCGATCATCGAGATGGCGCCGATGTCGTGCAGCAGGTCCTCTGCGGCGATGGTGGACGGCCGAATCCGGCTCTCCGCGAACGCCAAATCCTCGGGCACGGCAGCGTTGAGGTGGTGGCACACCATCAGCATGTCGAGGTGTTCGTCGAGGGTGTTGACGGTGTGCGGGCGCGTCGGGTTGGTCGAACTGGGCATCACGTTCGGGTGGCTGGCGACCGTGATGATGTCGGGCGCATGACCGCCGCCGGCGCCCTCGGTGTGGTACGCGTGGATGGCCCGGCCGGCGATGGCCGCCAGCGTGTCCTCGACGAACCCCATCTCGTTGAGCGTGTCCGAGTGCAGGGCCACCTGGACGTCGGCCTCCTCGGCCACCCGCAGACACGCGTCGATGGTGGCCGGGGTCGTGCCCCAGTCCTCGTGCAATTTGAAACCGGCAGCGCCGCCGCGCAACTGCTCCCACATCGAGTCGGGGTTGATGGTGTTGCCCTTGCCGAGCAGCAGGATGTTCATCGGCCAGCCGTCGAGCGCCTGCAGCATGCGCCCGAGATGCCAGGCGCCGGGCGTGACAGTGGTGGCCTTGCTGCCCTCGGCCGGTCCGGTGCCGCCACCGATCATGGTGGTGATGCCGCCGCCGATCGCCTCCTCCAGCAGCTGGGGACAGATGAAGTGCACGTGACAGTCGATGCCGCCGGCGGTGAGGATGCGCCCGTTGCCGGCGATGATCTCGGTGGACGGTCCCACCACGAGATCGGGGTGCACCCCGGACATGATGTCGGGGTTGCCGGCCTTGCCGATGGCGACGATGCGGCCGTCCCGAATCCCGATGTCGGCCTTGATGATTCCCCAGTAGTCGATGATGATCGCCCCGGTGATCACGGTGTCCGGCGCACCGTCGGCCCGGGTCGTACGCGCCTGCCCCATCGACTCACGCAGCACCTTGCCGCCGCCGAAGACCGCCTCGTCGCCCGACAGGCCCGGGCCGCCGCTGAGGTCCTCGGTGATCTCGATCAGCAGATCGGTGTCCGCCAGGCGGATGCGGTCACCCGTCGTCGGGCCGAAGAGCGCCGCGTACCGGGAGCGGGAAAGGGAACTCATTCGTGCCGTCCGTTCTTCGCGCGAGCGCTCATCAGCCATCCAGCTTTCCGGGCGGATTCAGCGACAGCCCGTACACCTCGCGGGTTCCGCCCAACGGAACGAGGGCAACCCGCTGCGCGACACCGGGTTCGAACCTGATCGCGGTGCCCGCCGGCACGTCGAGCCGGTACCCGTGTGCGGCGGCGCGGTCGAACTCCAACGCGGAATTGGCCTGCGGGAAATGCACGTGGCTGCCGACCTGCACCGGCCGGTCACCGGCGTTGACCACGTCGAGGGTCAGCCGCTCGGCACCGGCGTTGATGGCGATATCGCCGTCGCCGTAGAGGATTTCGCCCGGAATCAGCCCCGCCCCCTCGACGGTCGCGCGCTCGGTCATCGTCGGGCCTCAGGCGATCGGATAGTGGACGGTGACGAGTTTAGTGCCATCCGGGAAGGTGGCCTCGACCTGGACGTCGGACAGCATCTCCGGGACCCCCTCCATGACGTCGTCGCGGCTGAGCACCTCGCGGCCGCTGACCATGAGCTCCGCGACGGTCCGCCCGTCGCGGGCGCCTTCCATCAGGTGATCGGTGATCACCGCGACCGCCTCGGGATGATTGAGGCGCAACCCTCGGGCCTGCCGTCGGCGCGCCAGTTCGGCGGCGTACGAAATCAGCAGGCGTTCTTGCTCATGCGGCGTCAAACGCATAAGGGGCGATATTGCCACGGCACGCCGGGAATGGCATGTCGGGCGGTGGTTTTCAGCCCCTCACCACAGGCGGGCGCTCAGCCCTCGAGGTTCTGCAGCCGCACCTGGCCCCGCGCCACCGGGCGATCGTTCTCGTCGGTGATGGTGACCAGCCACAGCTGCTGCCGCCGGCCCCGGTGGATCGGCGTCGAGGTGGCGGTGACGGTGCCGGCCTTGAGCGCGCGGAGGAAGTCGGTGTTGTTGTTGACGCCGACGACGGTGCCGCCGCCGTGCTCGGCGAGCCAGACGTGGCCGGACACGCTCGCCAGACCCTCGACGATGGCGCAGTAGACGCCACCGTGCACGATGCCCCACGGCTGCAGGATCTTGTCGGTGATGGTCAGCTGGGCGCGGCCGCCGTCCGGGGTGACCTCGAGATAGGTCAGTCCGATTTCGTTGTCGAAGCCCTTGCCGAGGCCCTCGGGCACAGATGTCGTCACGAATAGCTGTCTACACGAGCGCCGGTGGCGGCGAGTTCGGCACCCACGCGCCACCAAAGCGAGCAGGCCCCGCACCGATGGTGCGGGGCCTGCTCTTCGAATGGACCGGGAATCACTGCAGCCCTCAGGATTCCGGCGCGGTCCGTTGGTCTTTCGACTCCTGAATAGTAGGCAAGGCTTGCCTAATTAGCAAGCCCTTGCCAGTTGCATCCGGTCGCGGCCACGCACCGGCGCACCGAACCCGACAAGGGTGTCCAGCACCGCCTGCGCACGGCGCATACCGTCGGCCTCGCCCACCCCGGCCAGCAGCGGCACCTGGGTCGCCGTGCTGACCACGGACGCACCGACGATGTGCCACATCGCCGACACCGCGAGGATGCCGCCGCTGACGTCGAAGAGCTTCGCGAACAGCGGGTTCAGCGCGCGGTGGCAACGATGGGCGAGCCAGGTCGCGAGCGCTTCCTCACCCGGGAACGCGACGACACCCTCCCCGATCCGGCGGGTCGCCGGCACTCCCAGCCCTCCGAACACCGGATCCCCGGGCAGCACCCGCAATGTCGGGTCGGCGACGCCGACCCAGTCGATGCCGCCCTCCGAGTCGACGTGGACCCACAGGTTCTCCAAGCCGGGGTCCCAGGCGCGGCCCTCGAGCACCAGCAGCGGCACGACCCGGCCGACCACGACGTGCGCCAGCATCGCGGCCACCTGCTGTGCGGCCACCGCCTCGCTGCCGGTGTCGCCGGTCGCCGTGTCGAACATCATCTGCATTCGGTCGCCCGTCACCGCTTCGGCGAGCGGCCACCATCGACGTCGGGAGATGTCGTCCATCACCGCGACGCCATAGACCCGGGGATCACTGGGGCACAACTCGCGCAGACGACGACTCGACTCGTGCAGCGGCAGCATCCGGCGGATGTCCATCGTGGCGATCAACGGGTCAGTCACAGCGGAGGGCATGAACACATCCTTAAGTTAGGTTAGCCTTACTATAGTGACGACCCGCGAGATGTAAACCGCTGTGACGGGACTCACAAGCGATCGAAAAACAGCCCTGACCGGGAACCACGACGCGCCACCGGGGCGTTGGGGAGAACATCCGAAATGGATACGACGCACGGTAGTAAATGCGTAGTACCCTGAGAACACTGCCGAAAGAGTGAAATAGGACATGGCGAAATTGACGCGACTGGGCGAGCTGGAGCGCGAGGTGATGGACCACCTGTGGTCCTCCCGCGAGCCGCAAACCGTGCGTCAGGTGCATGAAGCACTCGCGACGCGCCGGGACCTGGCCTACACCACGATCATGACGGTGCTGCAGCGCCTGGCGAAGAAGAACCTGGTCGTCCAGCATCGTGACGACCGCGCGCACCGCTATGCACCGACCCACGGCCGCGACGAGCTGGTCGCGGGCCTGATGGTCGACGCCCTCGACCAGGCCGCGGACTCCGGCAGCCGCGTCGCGGCGCTGGTGCATTTCGTCGAACGCGTCGGCGTCGACGAGGCCGATGCGCTCCGGCGCGCCCTCGATGAGCTGGAAGCCAAGCACCGAATCCCACCGGCGACTGGCAATTCCGGCACCGACTGAGAGACACTAAGCGCGTGTCCGCCCTGGCCTTCACCATCGTCGCGCTACTGCTGGTCGGGCCGGTACCCGCCCTGCTGGCGCGCGCATCGTGGCCACAGCGGGCCCCCCGGGCCGCGATCGTGTTGTGGCAGTCCGTCGCCATCGCCGCCGTGCTCTCCGCCTTCAGCGCCGGTATCGCCGTCGCCAGCAGGCTTTTCGCGCCCGGCCCTGACGGCAAGCCGACAACCACCGCGACCAGCGAGATCAGCGTCATGGGCTGGCCGCTGTGGATCACGCACGTCGCAGTCTTCGCGCTGACCCTCGTCGTCGGCGCGCGCCTGGCCATCGCCTTCGTCCAGGTCGCCATCGCGACGCGGCGGCGACGCGCCCACCACCGGATGATCGTCGACCTCCTCGACTGTTCGCGGGACACCGCACCCGCACCCCAGGCCCGGCATCTGATCGGCCACGGCCTGCGCATCCTCGACGTCCAGCAGCCCCTCGCCTACTGCCTGCCCGGCGTTCGCAGCCGGGTCGTGCTCAGTGAAGGTGCGCTCAAGCACCTCGATGACAGCGAGATCGCCGCCATCCTCAGCCACGAACACGCACACCTGCGTGCCCGGCACGACCTGGTGCTCGAGATGTTCATCGCCGTGCACGCCGCCTTCCCCCGCTTCGTCCGAAGCGCCAGCGCCCTCGACGCGGTCCGCTTCCTCATCGAACTGCTCGCCGACGACGCCGCCGTCCGGGCCACCGGCCCCACGCCGCTGGCCCGTGCCCTCGTGGCCTGCGCGTCCGGGCGGGCGCCCAAGGGCGCCCTCGCCGCCGGCGGGCCGACCACCGTCCTGCGGGTGCAGCGCCTGGCCGGCGAACCCAACAGCTCGTGGGTGGCCGCCGCCGCGTACCTGGCGGCCGCCGCCGTCCTCGTCGTACCGACCGTCGCCGTGGCAGTGCCCTGGCTCACTGAATTGCACCGGTTGTTCTTCTCGTAGACTTTGCGACTGGCAGCATCTCCCTTCGGTGGCGGATGACGCCGCGCCGGCCCCGGCCGGTCCGAAATGCTGTGCGCCACAACCAAACAACGAAAGGGCCAGCCGTGAGCTCGTCGGGAAACCCGGAATCAACCACCGCTACTGCCCAGATCGGGGTCACCGGCCTGGCCGTCATGGGCTCCAATCTCGCCCGTAACTTCGCCCGCCACGGCTACACCGTCGCGCTGCACAACCGCTCCGTCGCCAAGACCGACGCGCTGCTGGCCGAGCACGGCGCGGAGGGCAAGTTCGTCCGCAGCGAGACCATCGCCGAGTTCCTGGACGCGCTGGAGAAGCCGCGCCGCGTGATCATCATGGTCAAGGCCGGCGATCCGACCGACGCCGTCATCAACGAGCTCGCCGACGCCATGGAGCCCGGCGACATCATCATCGACGGTGGCAATGCGCTGTACACCGACACCATCCGCCGCGAAAAGGCCATCCGCGAGCGCGGCCTGCACTTCGTCGGCGCCGGCATCTCCGGTGGCGAGGAGGGCGCACTCAACGGCCCGTCGATCATGCCGGGCGGGCCCGCCGAGTCGTACGTCTCGCTCGGGCCGCTGCTCGAGGAGATCTCCGCGCACGTCGACGGCGTCCCGTGCTGCACGCACATCGGTCCCGACGGCGCCGGCCACTTCGTCAAGATGGTCCACAACGGCATCGAGTACTCCGACATGCAGCTCATCGGCGAGGCCTACCAGCTGCTGCGCGACGGCCTCGGCATGGCGGCCGGCGAGATCGCCGACGTGTTCGGCGAGTGGAACAAGGGCGACCTGGACAGCTACCTGATCGAGATCACCGCCGAGGTGCTCAAGCAGGTCGACGCCAAGACCGGCAAGCCGCTCGTCGACGTGATCGTCGACGAGGCCGAGCAGAAGGGCACCGGCCGCTGGACCGTCAAGTCCGCGCTGGACCTCGGCATCCCCATCACCGGCATCGCCGAGGCCGTGTTCGCCCGCGCCCTGTCGGGCTCGGTGCCGCAGCGGCGCGCGACGGTCGGCCTGGCCTCGGGCCACCTCGGCGAAAAGCCCAGCGACGCCACGAAATTCATCGAGGACGTGCGGCAGGCGCTGTACGCCTCCAAGATCGTCGCGTATGCGCAGGGCTTCAACCAGATCGAGGCCGGCAGCGCCGAATACGGCTGGAACGTCAAGCCCGGCGACCTCGCCACCATCTGGCGTGGCGGCTGCATCATCCGCGCCAAGTTCCTGAACCGCATCAAGGACGCGTTCGACGCCGAACCGGAACTCGCCACCCTGCTGGCCGCGCCGTACTTCCGCAGCGCGGTCGAGTCGGGCATCGACAGCTGGCGCCGCGTCGTCGTGACCGCCACCGAGCTGGGCATCCCGGTCCCGGGCTTCGCGTCGTCGCTGTCGTACTACGACGCGCTGCGCACCGAACGGCTGCCCGCCGCGCTGACACAGGGCCTGCGCGACTTCTTCGGCGCCCACACCTACGGCCGCACCGACGCGCCCCAGGGCAAGAAGTTCCACACCCTGTGGAGCGGCGACCGTACCGAGGTCGAGGCCTAGGCTGGAGGTGTGCAGTTTCTCGACGGCCACCGGCCCCCGTATGACCTGACCTACAACGACGTCTTCGTGGTCCCTGGGCGCTCGGAACTGACGTCCCGCTTCGACGTCGACCTCGCCACCACCGACGGTACGGGCACCACCATCCCGATCGTCGTCGCCAACATGACGGCGGTCGCCGGTCGCCGGATGGCCGAGACCGTGGCCCGCCGCGGCGGCATCGTCGTGCTGCCGCAGGACTTGCCCATCGATGCGGTCCGGGGCACCGTCGACTTCGTCAAGAGCCGCGACCTGGTGGTCGACACCCCGGTCGTGCTCGCCCCCGACGACGCGGTCTCGGATGCGCTGGCCCTGATCCACAAGCGGGCGCACGGCGCGGCGGTGGTCCTCGACGGCGGCCGGCCGCTCGGCCTGGTCACCGAGGCGGGCTGCGCCGGAGTGGACCGGTTCGCGCGGGTCCGCGACGTGGCGAGCACCGATTTCGTGTCCGCGCCGGCGGGCACTGAACCACGCAAGGTGTTCGACCTGCTGGAGCACTCGCAGACCGGTGTCGCGGTGCTCACCAACGCCGACGGTTCGCTGGCCGGTGTACTCACCCGCACGGGGGCCATCCGCACCGGTATCTACACCCCCGCCGTCGACGCCCAGGGCCGGCTCCGGATCGCGGCGGCCGTCGGCATCAACGGTGACGTCGCCGCCAAGGCGCGGGCGCTGGCCGAAGCCGGTGTGGACGTCCTGGTCGTCGACACCGCGCACGGGCACCAGGCCAAGATGCTCGACGCCCTGTCGGCGGTGGCCGCGCTGGATCTCGGCCTGCCGCTGGCGGCCGGCAACGTGGTGTCGGCAGCCGGCACCCGCGACCTGATCAACGCGGGCGCGTCCATCGTCAAGGTGGGCGTCGGCCCGGGTGCCATGTGCACCACCCGCATGATGACCGGCGTGGGCCGTCCGCAGTTCTCCGCCGTCGTCGAATGTGCCGCGGCGGCAAAGGAACTCGGCGGCCATGTGTGGGCCGACGGCGGCGTCCGGCACCCGCGCGACGTGGCACTGGCGCTGGCCGCAGGTGCCTCTAATGTCATGATCGGCTCGTGGTTCGCCGGCACGTACGAGTCGCCCGGCGACCTGTTGATGGACCGCGAGGGCCGCGTCTACAAGGAGAGCTTCGGCATGGCCTCCAAGCGCGCGGTGGCAGCGCGCACGGCCGGTGACGGTGCGTTCGACCGCGCCCGCAAGGCCCTGTTCGAAGAGGGCATCTCGTCGTCCAAGATGGCGCTGGACCCGGTCCGCGGCGGCGTCGAGGACCTGCTCGACCACATCACCTCCGGCGTCCGCAGCACGTGTACCTACGTCGGCGCGGCAAACCTGGCCGAACTGCACGAGAAGGTGGTGCTCGGGGTGCAGTCGGCCGCGGGATTCGCCGAAGGGCACCCGCTGCCGACGGGTTGGTGAGCAGGTCCGAAAGGGCCGACCAGCTACCATTGCCGTACGGCCGCCGAACGCAGCAGGCGTCGGTCGGCCGTCGATACCGATTCAGCGAAAGGGAGCACGTGCCGCAGGCACCCGTTGGGGCGTTGACCGTCCCGAGCCAGGCGGGAGCGTGCCAGGCCGATCAGGCACTCCCCGAGCCGGGTCCCGAGTCCATCGACTCCGAACCTCCCAGTAGCCGGCCGGGCCGTCAGCCCGGCGCCCCGAGCGGTGGTGCACGGTGACCACCGCGCTGACCATCGCGAGCCTCGCCGCGTTCATCCTGCTGACCCTCGGGACGGCGATCTTCGTCGCCGCCGAGTTCTCCCTGACCGCGCTGGAGCGCAGCACCGTCGAGGCCAACGCCCGCGACGGCGGTCGCCGCGACGGCATCGTCCGCACCGCGCACCGCAACCTGTCCTTCCAATTGTCGGGTGCCCAGATCGGCATCTCGATCACGACGCTGATCACCGGTTATCTCGCCGAGCCCGTGGTGGCCCGGCTGCTGCACGGTCCGCTGCGCGCCGTCGGACTGCCCGAGAAGTTCACCGACGCGGTGGCCCTGACGCTCGCGTTGCTGATCGCCACGTCGGTGTCGATGGTGTTCGGCGAACTGGTGCCCAAGAACCTCGCCGTGGCCCGGCCGGTACCGACCGCACGCGCCACCGTGCCGCTGCAGTGGTTCTTCTCCCTCGTCTTCTCCCCCGTGATCAAGCTGACCAACGGCACCGCCAACTGGGTGCTGCGCCGCCTCGGGGTCGAGCCCGCCGAGGAACTCCGCTCGGCGCGCTCCGCGCAGGAACTGCTGGCACTCGTGCGCAACTCCGCCGAGAGCGGATCACTGGACCCGCAGACGGCCGAATTGATCGACCGCTCACTGCAATTCGGCGGCCGCACCGCCGAGGAACTGATGACGCCCCGGTCCATGATCGAGTCGCTGGAGGTCACCGACACCGTCGCCGACCTGATCGAGACGGCCATTCGCACCGGGTTCTCGCGCTTCCCGATCGTCGCCGGCGACCTCGACGAGACCGTCGGCATCGTGCACGTCAAACAGGTCTTCGCGATACCCGTCGAGCTGCGGGCCGGCACCCGGCTGGCGCAGCTGGCCCGGCCCGTCCCGACGGTGCCGTCGACCCTCGACGGTGATGCGGTCATGACCCAGATCCGGGCCAACGGCGTCCAGACCGCGCTGGTGGTCGACGAATACGGCGGCACCGCCGGCATGGTCACCGTCGAGGACCTCATCGAGGAGATCGTCGGCGACGTCCGCGACGAACACGACGACGCCACCCCCGACGTCGTCGAGGTGCGCGACGGCTGGCTGGTGTCCGGTCTGATGCGCATCGACGAGGTCGACACCGAGACCCCGTTCCGCGCGCCCGAAGGCGACTACGAGACCATCGGCGGCCTGGTGCTCAAGGAGCTCGGCCACATCCCGGACGTCGGCGACACCGTCGTCCTGACCGAATTCGACCCGGACAACCCCGAACTGGACCCGGTGCACTGGAAGGCCACCGTGATCCGGATGGACGGCCGGCGCATCGACCAGCTCGAACTGACCGAGCTGGGCGCCGACGAGTCGGGAGCCGACCATGAATGACGTCCTCGGCATCCTGCTGACCATGGTGCTGTTGGGCGCCAACGCGTTCTTCGTGGGCGCCGAGTTCGCGCTCATCTCGGCGCGGCGCGACCGGTTGCAGGCGCTGGCCGAACAGGGCAAGCGCAGCGCGGTCACCGTGCTCCGGGCCGGTGAGCGACTGTCGATGATGCTGGCCGGCGCTCAGCTCGGCATCACGATCTGCTCGATCCTGCTGGGCCGCGTCGGTGAACCGGCCGTCGCGCACCTGCTCGAGGGGCCCTTCGACGCGGTCGGCGTGCCCGACACGGTGCTGCACACGGTGTCGTTCGGCGTCTCCCTGGCGATCGTGGTGACAGTGCACGTACTGCTGGGCGAGATGGTGCCCAAGAACATCGCCATCGCCGGGCCCGAGAAGGCCGCGATGCTGCTGATCCCGCCGTATCTGGTCTACATGAGCATCGCCCGGCCGTTCGTGATCTTCTACAACTGGTGCGCCAACAGCACGCTGCGGCTGCTCGGAGTGGAGCCAAAGGACGAACTGGACGTCACGGTCTCGTCGGTCGAGCTGTCCGAGATGCTCACCGAGTCGCTGTCGGAGGGGCTGCTCGACGCCGAGGAACACGTCCGGCTCAAGCGCGCGCTGGACATCCGGACCCGGACGGTCAAGGACGTCGCGATACCGCTGCAGGACATCCGCGCGGTGCCGATCGCCGCGCCCGGTACCGGCCCGACGGTGGGTGCGGTGGCCCAGGCACTGCGCGAGACCGGCTACTCCCGGTTCCCGGTCACCGACGGGCACAGCGCCTACCTCGGCTACCTGCACATCAAGGACGTGCTGCCGTGCATGGACGACAACGACGCGGTGCTCGACCGGTCCATGGTGCGCCCGCTGCCCATGGTGGCCTCGACGCTGCCGGTGGCCGACGCGCTGTCGTGGCTGCGCCGCAACAACAGTCACCTGTCGCTGGTGACCACCGACGGTTACGTCACCGCGATGGTGGCGCTGGAAGACCTGGTCGAGGACCTCGTCGGCGTGGTGCGTGACGGTACCCACCGTGTCTGACACGGTGTGCGCGCCGCTGCGGGTCCTGGGCGAGGACGACTGGGCACCGCAAGAACAGCGCTACCTCGACCGCGTCGACGGCTTCCTGGCGCCACACGAGCGACGGATGCGGGCCGGCGAGCCGCACCCGGTGTGGGACTTCCTGTTCACGTACTACAGCCTCAAGCCCCGGCAGCTGCGACGCTGGCACCCGGGGTTCGGCCGAGCACTGACCGGCCCCGGCGCGCTGCGGTTCGCCGACCGGGCCGGGTACGGCCGCCGCCACGGCGCCGTCACCGTGACGGACGGCTACCTCACCGGGCGCCGGGAGACCGTCGTCTTCGTCGCCGACCTGTTGGCTGCGACGGCCGCGCGCCCGGCGCGGCTGAACTGTTTCGGCCTGCACGAATGGGCCATGGTGTACCGCGCTCCCGAGGTACGGCACACCCAGGTGCCGCTGCGGCTGAGCGCGGCGGACACCGATGCCGTGGTCGAGTCGATGCCCTTGCGGTGCACCCATTTCGATGCCTTCCGGTTCTTCACCGACGCCGCTGTTCCACGCAACGCCGATGCCCTGACGCGACACGCCCAAACGGCCACCGAGCAGCCGGGCTGTGTGCACGCGAACATGGATCTGTACAAATGGAGCTACAAGCTCGGACCTTTGCTGGAGTCGAATCTGTTGATGGATTGCCTTGACCTCGCGGCGGACGCACGCGTCCTCGACATGCAGGCCAGCCCGTACGACCTGAGCGACTACGGCATCGAGCCCATCGCCATCGAGGACCCCGCGGGCCGCGCCGAGTACGTGCGCCGTCAGCAGGTCATCGCCAATCTCGCTGTGCCGCTGCGGGACTCGTTACTGGCCGCGTGCCGGACATTGCTCGAATACGACACCGACGGCGGCCTGCTGTGACGGCCCGGATGGTGCTGCGCATCGCGGCCGCGACCCTGGCTGCCGTGCTGACCGTCGCCGGCTGCTCCGACGAGGCGCCCGGGCGCGGCACGCAGCGCAGCGGTCAGGTGTTGCCGGGCGACTACAGCGGCGCCGGCCCCGGCACGCTCGTCGCCGCGCAGCCGCTGACGACCGTCGACCCCGAACTGGCCGGATTGACCGCCATCTCCGCGCGGATCACCTACGTCTCCACGTCGGGCATCAACGACAGCCACCCGAAGGTGACGGGCTCGGTGTTCCTGCCGAAGGGCAAGCCGCCCGAGGGCGGCTGGCGCATCATCGCGCTGGCCAACCCGGGCAGCGGCATCAAGTCCGACTGCGCGCCGTCGTCGTCGCCGAGCCTGCTGGGCCTGCTGCCGACCGTGCGGCTCATGGTCGGCGCCGGCTACCTCGTGGCGATCACCGACTATCAGGGCATCGGCCTCGACGAGACCTACCACCCGTACCTGGACTCCACGACCGAGGGCTTCAACCTGATCGACCTGGCACGCGCGACGCGCAAACTGGTCTCCGCCGCGTCCACCAGCTGGGTCGCCGTCGGCACCGGGCAGGGCGGTCAGGCGGCCTGGGCGGCCTCGGAGCTGGCCACCGACTACGGCGGCGGCCTCCCTCCGCAGGGCGCCGTCGCGCTGGCCCCGACCGCGGCGCTCGAATGGCTGGCCGACGCGTCGGCCGCCGGGAACCTGAACCGCGACCAGCAGCTGATGCTGCAGCAGTACCTCGCGATCATGCCGCAGGCCTACCCCGGATTCCCCATCGAGGACTACCGCCGCGGCGCCGCCCGCGACCACTGGGACACGCTGTCGGCCTGTCGCGGCCCGGCGGTCGCCGACCGCACCGGCGTGCTGGATTCGCTGGGGCCGAACGACCTCGGCCCCACCACACCGGCGGCTGCCGACGCGTTGCGCGGTTACCTGCGCAAGGCGACGCTGCCGCAGGCGCCGGCCGCCGCGCCGATGCTGATCACCCCCGGACCACCCGACGGGCTGGTGCCGCCGGAACAGACCGCGGCGGCCGTCGACCGGGCCTGCGCCATGGGCGACGTCATCGACTACGTCCAGCCCGACGAAGCCGACGCGCTGGGCTGGATCACCGACCGGTTCAACGGCGTACCCGCGCCGAACACCTGCCCCGGCGCGACCCCGACCTCCACCACACCGACGTCGACGGCCAGTTCGCGCTCGGACGAATCCGACACCGACCAGTCGGGCTCGGGCAGCGACGAGGTGACCCAGACCGCCGAACAGACAGCGACCGAGACCGAGGCGCCGCACCACCAGCAGCCCGCGCCCCCGCCGCCGGTGGAGACCGGAGACGCCGAATGAACATCGGCCTGCTCGACGGCTGGCTGCCGACCCTGATCCAGGTGGTGACGGTGCTGGCCCTCGTCGTCGCCGTCGGGCGGCGGTCTCCGCGCTGGCTGCGGCTGTGGCTCCCGGTGGCCGTCGGCACCGGCGTCGTCCTGGCGCTGGCGTGCAGCTGGTTCATCTCCGACCAGGGCCTCGCGGGTGGGCCGGCCCCGACGTCCCTGTGGGTGTGGATCGTGCTGACCGGGGTCGCACTCGTCGTGGCCATCGCGGGGTGGCCGGGCCTGCACTGGTGGCGCCGGGCGGTTGCGGTCGCCGTGGTTCCGCTGTGCGCGGTGTGCGCGGGCCTGGCGGTGAACACCTGGACCGGATACCTGCCGACGGTCGAGGCCCTGTGGCAGCGCGCCACCGGCGCCGAGTTGCGCGGCGAGATCGACCTGGAGACCGCTCTGAACATGCGCCGCTCCGGCGAACATCCGGACCGCGGTGTCCTGGTGTCGGTGCAGATCCCCACCACGGCGTCGGGTTTCCGCAGCCGTCCGGAGCTGGTCTACCTGCCGCCTGCCTGGTTCGCCAAGGACGCCCCGCAGCTGCCGGCGGTGGTCATGGTGGGCGGCGAGTTCGGGTGGCCTGCCGACTGGCCGACGGCAGGCGGCGCCCAGCGCACCGCCGATGATTTCGCGGCCGCCCACGGCGGCAACGCGCCGATCCTGGTTTTCGTCGACACCAGCGGCCAGTTCTCCAACGACACCGAATGCGTCAACGGGCCCCGCGGTATGGCCGCCGATCATCTCACCAAAGATGTTGTGCCGTTTGTCACTTCGACGTTCTCGGCAAGCCCGGACCCGTCGCGGTGGGGCATCGTCGGCTGGTCCGCCGGTGGCACGTGCGCGGTGATGACCACGGTCATGCACCCCGAGCTGTTCCAGACCTTCGTCGACATGGACGGCCAGGTCGGGCCCAATGCCGGCTCGGAACCCCAGACCATCGCGCGGCTGTTCGGCGGTGACGCGGCGGCATTCGCCCATTTCGATCCGGCGACCGTGGTGCGGGCGCACGGCCCGTACACCGGCGTCGCCGGCTGGTTCGCGGTGTCGGAGAACGGGCCGGTGGTGCATCAACCCGCGCAGGCCGGCGCGCCGACGAATGTGCAGCCGCCGGACAATCCGGAAAGCCATACCGCCGTCGCCACCTACATGTGCGCGTTGGTGAGCGTCGCCGGTATCGAGTGCTCGGTGGTCCCGCACGGCGGTGACCACACGTTCCCCAGTGCCGCAGAGGTATTCGCGGCGGCCCTGCCGTGGCTGGCCGGACGCCTGCACACGCCCGGTGTCCCGGCCATCGGTTTGCCCGGCTCGGCACCGCAATGACGGTGTGACCGGGTTCTCATTGGCCGACACGCCGGTGAGCTGCGGTTACCCACGGGTAAAGTGGATGGTCGCCGTGTGGGCTGCTTAGGAGGAAGAAGAAAATGACTGATCGTGTGACGGTGGGAAATCTGCGGGTGGCCCGCGTACTGCACGACTTCATCACCAACGAGGCTCTCCCCGGCACCGGGGTCGATCCGGACAGCTTCTGGGCGGGTGTCGACAAGGTCGTCACCGACCTGACCCCGAAGAACCAGGAGCTGCTGGCCCGCCGCGACGATCTGCAGGCGCAGATCGACAAGTGGCACCGGGCCCGGGTCATCGATCCCGTCGACACCGATGAGTTCAAGAACTCCTACGAGGAATTCCTCACCGAGATCGGCTACCTGCAGCCGGAGCCGGGCGAGTTCTGCATCCGGACCTCGGGCGTGGACCCGGAGATCACCAGCACCGCGGGACCGCAGTTGGTCGTGCCGATCCTGAACGCCCGGTTCGCGCTCAACGCCGCCAACGCCCGCTGGGGCTCGCTGTACGACGCGCTGTACGGCACCGACGTCATCTCCGACGAGGGCGGCGCCGAGGCCGGCAAGGGCGGCTACAACAAGGTGCGCGGCGACAAGGTGATCGCCTACGCCCGCGGCTTCCTGGACCAGGCCGTCCCGCTGGCGTCCGGCTCGTGGGCCGACGTCACCGGTCTGAAGATCGACGACGAGCACCAACTGCAGGCCGAACTTGGCGACGGGCTGTCGAGCGGGCTGGCCAGCCCCGAGGAGTTCGTCGGCTACACCGGCAAGCTCGGCGACTCGGCGTGGTCGGTGCTGCTGGTCCACCACGGCCTGCACATCGAGATTCTGGTCGACCCGTCGTCGCCCATCGGCTCGACCGACAAGGCCGGCATCAAGGACGTCGTGCTGGAGTCCGCGATCACCACGATCATGGACTTCGAGGACTCCGTCGCGGCCGTCGACGCCGACGACAAGGTGCTGGGCTACCGCAACTGGCTGGGCCTGAACAAGGGCGACCTGGCCGAAGAGGTCAGCAAGGGTGGCAAGACCTTCACCCGCACCCTGAACCCGGACCGCGTCTTCACCACGCCCGACGGCGAGGGCGAACTGGTCCTGCCGGGTCGCAGCCTGCTGTTCGTCCGCAACGTCGGTCACCTGATGACCAACGACGCCATCGTGGACGCCGACGGCAACGAAATCCCCGAGGGCATCCAGGACGCGCTGTTCACCGGCCTGATCGCCATGCACGGCCTGAAGTCGTCCGAGGAGAACGGCGAGCTGACCAACAGCCGCACCGGTTCCATCTACATCGTGAAGCCCAAGATGCACGGCCCCGAAGAGGTCGCGTTCACCTGCGAGCTCTTCAGCCGTGTCGAGGACGTCCTTGGCCTGCCCGCGGCCACCATCAAGGTCGGCATCATGGACGAGGAGCGCCGCACCACGGTCAACCTCAACGCTTGTATCAAGGCCGCCGCCGACCGCGTGGTGTTCATCAACACCGGCTTCCTGGACCGCACCGGCGACGAGATCCACACCTCGATGGAGGCGGGCCCGATGGTCCGCAAGGGCGCCATGAAGTCCCAGACCTGGATCAAGGCCTACGAGGACGCCAACGTCGACGCCGGTCTGGCCGACGGCCTCGCCGGCCGCGCCCAGATCGGTAAGGGCATGTGGGCCATGACCGACCTGATGGCCGAGATGGTCAAGCAGAAGATCTCCCAGCCGCAGGCCGGCGCCACCACCGCGTGGGTGCCGTCGCCCACCGGCGCCACCCTGCACGCCATGCACTACCACCAGGTGGACGTGCGCGAGGTGCAGGAAGAGCTGGCCGGCAAGAAGCGCACCACCCGCGCCGAACTGCTGACCATCCCGCTGGCCAAGGAACTGGCCTGGGCGCCCGAAGAGATCCACGAAGAGGTCGACAACAACTGCCAGTCGATCCTCGGCTACGTCGTGCGCTGGATCGACCAGGGTGTCGGCTGCTCCAAGGTGCCGGACATCCACAACATCGCCCTCATGGAGGACCGCGCGACGCTGCGCATCTCCAGCCAGCTGCTGGCGAACTGGCTGCGGCACGGCGTCATCACCGAGGACGACGTGAAGGCGAGCCTGCGCCGGATGGCCGCGGTGGTCGACGAGCAGAACGCGGGCGATCCGGCATACCTGCCGATGGCCCCGGACCCGGAGGGCAGCATCGCCTTCCAGGCCGCGCAGGAGCTGATCCTCGAGGGTTGCGCACAGCCCAACGGTTACACCGAGCCGATCCTGCATCGGCGCCGGCGGGAGTTCAAGGCCGCACACGCCGGTTCGTGAACGGTCAACTCTCCCATCATCGTTGATTAAAATTCGGCGGGCCCGCGTCACTCGACACGGGTCCGCCGATTGCACGCCGACACCAGGAGCAGACACCAATGGGTAGGCACAGAGCTCCCGACGACGACGAATCGAACGCCGACGAGATTTCCGACTACGACGCGTTGTCGCCGGACATCCCGGAAGCCGACGACTCCGCCACCGGAGCGATGGGTTTCCGGGTGCCGGACGACTGGGCCGAGATGCACGGGATGCCGCCTGCCGCCACCCCGCCTGCCGCCACGCCACCTGCTGCTCCGCCCGCCGGCACAGGCGATCGGTACGAGACCGATGAGCCCGAGCCCGACTACGGCGATCCCGACTACTCGGACCAGCCCGACCTCACCGGCACCGACAGCGTCACCCAGGCGTTCCCGTCCGTCCCGCGCCGGGCTTCGGTGCGCTCGCACGGCGGCGACTGGGAGGGTGGCGAATGGACCGGCAGCCACCGGGCCATTCAGACCAAGCGCCGCGGCGTCAGCGTCGGCGTCATCGCCGCGCTCGTTACCGTCGTGGTCGTCGTCGCCGCGGTGATCCTGTGGCGCTTTTTCGGCAGCGTGTTGTCCGACCGCAGCCGCGAGGCCTCGGCGCGCTGCGTGTCCGGCTCGGTCAGTGTCCCCGTGCTCGCCGACCCGTCGATCTCCGATGCGCTCAACTCGCTGGCCGGCAAGTACAGCCAGTCCGCCGCCCCCATCGGCGACAAGTGCGTCAAGGTCGAGGTCAAGGCCAGCGATCCGACCACCGTCGTCGACGGCGTGGTGAACAAGTGGCCGTCGAACCTCGGGCCCCGGCCCGCGTTGTGGATTCCGGCCAGCTCGGTGTCGGCAGCCCGGCTGGTGGCCGGCGCCGGTGAGCAGGCGGTCAGCGGTGACGCCAAGTCGCTGGCGACCTCGCCGGTGCTGTTGGCGGTCCGGCCGCAGCTCAAAGATGCACTGTCGCAGCAGAATTGGGGCACGCTGCCCGCACTGCAGACGACGCCGACGGCGCTGGACGGCCTGAGCCTGCCGGGCTGGGGTTCGCTGCGGCTCGCCGTGCCGACCGCCGACAACAGTGACGCGGCGTATCTGGCCGCCGAGGCCGTCGCCGCCGCCGCGGCCAATGGTGGGCCCGTCAACGCCGGTGCCGGTGCGGTACACCGGTTGACGGCCGCGCAGCCGAAGCTCGCGGACCCCAAGGCCTCGACGGCGCTCGACGCGCTGATCTCCGCGAGTGACCCGGCCACGGCGCCGGTGCACGCGGTCGTCACCACCGAACAGCAGCTCTACCAGCGGTCGCAACACACCGACAATGCCAAGGGCAAGCTGGCAGCTTGGCTGCCGCCCGGCGCGCCCGCGGTCGCCGACTACCCGGCCGTGCTGCTCGCCGGCGAGGGCCTGTCGCACGAGGCGGTCACCGCGGCCAGCGAGTTCGAACGCTTCCTGCGCAAGCCAGAGCAGCTCGCCGAGCTGTCCAAGGCCGGCTTCCGCGTCGACGGTGGCAATCCCCCGAAGAACGACGTGGTGAATCTCGGCTCCCTGCCCGACGCCCTGTCGGTCGGCGATCCGGGCACGCGCGCCACGCTGGCCAATGCCGTCGGCGGCACGTCCAAGGCCGGCGCCGTGACGATCATGCTGGACCAGTCGATGCCGACCAGCGACGGCGCGAAGACCCGCCTCGGCAATGTGACCACAGCGCTGATGGACCGGCTCAAGGCGATGTCGCCGAACAGCTCGGTGGGGCTGTGGACGTTCGACGGAGTGTCGGGCCGCAACGAGATTCCGGCGGCGCCGCTGAGCGACCAAGCGCATGCGTCGCAGCTGATCTCGAACCTGAACAACCAGAGCTCGTCGGGCGGCGGTCACGTCTCGTTCACGACGCTACGCATGCTCTACGGCGACGCAATGTCGAAGTATGTGGACGGCCAGGCCAATTCGATCCTGTTGATCACCTCCGGCCCGCACACCGACCAGTCACTGGACGGCCAGGGCCTGCAGGACTACATCAAGTCGGCGTTCGATCCGGCCCGCCCGGTCGCGGTCAACGTCATCGACATCGGCAGCGACTCCGACGGCTCGACGTGGCAGGCCGTCGCGCAGCTCACCGGCGGCACGTTCACCGGCATGCCGACCTCGGCGGCGCCGGAACTGGTCAACGCCGTCGCCGCTGCCCTGCCCTAGCTAGTTTTCATCACCGCGAGCGGCCGTGTCTGCCCGCGACACGCCGCAGCAGATGTGCAAAAACGTCCCGCTCAGAAGCTCTGAGCGGGACGTTTCTGCACAGACCGTGACTAGGCGAAAGCCTCGATCGGCGGGCAGGAGCAGACGAGGTTGCGGTCACCGAACGCGCCGTCGATGCGGCGCACCGGCGGCCACACCTTCGGCCGGAAGCCCTTGCCCAGCGGGTAGGCGGCATGCTCGCGGGTGTACGGGTGCTTCCACTCGTCGACCAGCAGGCACTCGGCGGTGTGCGGCGCGTTGTGCAGCGGGTTGTCGTCCGCCGGCCACTCACCGGAACCGACCTGGTCGATCTCGGCCTTGATCGCGATCATCGCGGCGATGAAGGCGTCGACCTCGGTGAGGCTCTCACTCTCGGTGGGCTCGACCATCAGCGTGCCGGCCACCGGGAAGCTCATGGTCGGCGCGTGGAAACCGTAGTCCGCCAAGCGCTTTGCCACGTCGTCGACGGTGACGCCGGTGGCCTTGGTGATGGCCCGCAGGTCCAGGATGCACTCGTGGGCGACCATGCCGTTCTCGCCGGTGTACAGCACCGGGTAGTGCTCGTCGAGGCGGCGGGCGATGTAGTTGGCCGACGCGATCGCGGTCAGCGTCGCCGCGCGCAGGCCGGCCGCGCCCATCATCCGGATGTAGGCCCAGGTGATCGGCAGGATGGACGCCGAACCATACGGCGCCGCCGACACGGTGTGGTCATCGGTGAGCTCGGCCGCCAGCGGGTGGCCGGGCAGGTACGGCGCGAGGTGCGAACGGACGGCCACCGGGCCGACGCCCGGGCCGCCACCGCCGTGCGGGATGCAGAACGTCTTGTGCAGGTTCAGGTGGCTGACGTCGCCGCCGAACTTGCCGGGCCGGGCCAGCCCGACGATCGCGTTGAGGTTGGCACCGTCGACGTACACCTGACCGCCGGCGTCGTGCACCGCGGCGCAGATGTCAGCGACGTCGTGCTCGTAGACCCCATGCGTGGACGGGTAGGTGATCATCAGCGCGGCGAGGTCACTGGCGTGCTCGGCGACCTTGACGCGCAGGTCGTCCAGGTCGACGTCGCCGTTCTCCCGGCACGCCACGACCACGACCTTCATGCCGACCATGGCGGCCGACGCGGCGTTGGTGCCGTGGGCGCTGGACGGGATGAGGCAGATGTTGCGGCCGGATTCGCCGCGGGCCTCGTGGTAGGCGCGGATGGCCAGCAGACCGGCGTACTCCCCCTGCGAGCCGGCGTTGGGCTGCAGCGACACCGAGTCGTAGCCGGTGATGCTGACCAGCCAGGACTCGACGTCAGCGATCAGCTTGCGCAGGCCCGGGGTGTCCGAGGCCGGGGCGAACGGGTGCTGCTGCGCGAACTCGGTCCAGGTGATGGGCTCCATCTCGGCGGCCGCGTTGAGCTTCATGGTGCACGAGCCCAGCGGGATCATGCTGCGGTCCAGCGCGATGTCCTTGTCGGCGAGCGAACGCAGGTAACGCATCATCTCGGTCTCGGTGCGGTACCGCGAGAACGCCGGGTGGGTGAGGAATTCCGAAGTGCGGGTGTGGATTTCGGGCCCGTCCCAGTGATGTCCGCCGCGGGTGGCGCCGAACGCCGCGAGCACCGCGTCGACGTGGTCGGCGGTCGTCGCCTCGTCGCACGACACCGAGATGTGGTCGGCGTCGACCAGCCAGACGTTGATGCCGCGTTCCTTGGCGGCCGCCTGCACCTGCTCGGCCTTACCCGGCACGCGAGCCAGGACGGTGTCGAAGAATCCACCGTGCACCACCTCGACGCCGGCCTCCTTCAGGCCCATGGCCACCGCGAGGGCGTGGCCGTGCACCCGGTGCGCGATCGCGGTCAGCCCGCGCGGCCCGTGGTAGCTGGCGTACATCGCGGCGATCACCGCGAGCAGCACCTGGGCGGTACAGATGTTGCTGGTGGCCCGGTCCCGACGGATGTGCTGTTCACGGGTCTGCAGGCTGAGGCGGTACGCCTTGGCGCCGTCGGCATCGACCGAGACACCGACCAGACGGCCGGGCAGCTGACGGGCGTGCTTGCCGTGCACGGCCAGGTAACCGGCGTGCGGGCCGCCGAAGCCCATCGGCACCCCGAACCGCTGCGTGGTGCCGAAGGCGACGTCGGCGCCGATCTCGCCGGGCGGGGTGACGAGCGTCAGCGCCAGCAGGTCCGCGCCGATGGCGACCAGCGCGCCGCGCTCATGGGCCTGCGCGACCAGCGCGGACCAATCGTTGACCGCGCCACTCGCCCCCGGAACCTGGGCGATGACGCCGAAGAACTCGCCCTCGGGCAGGCCGTCACGCAGGTCGGCGGTGACGATCTCGATGTTCAGCGGTTCGGCACGGGTGGCCAGCACGGCGGCGGTCTGCGGGTAGATGTCGATGTCCACGGCCAGGCGGCGGCAGTCGCCCTTCACGGCGCGGTGCATCAGCGTCATGGCCTCGGCCGCGGCGGTGGCCTCGTCGAGCATGGAGGCGTTGGCGATCTCCATGCCCGTCAGGTCGGTGACCATCGTCTGGAAGTTGAGCAGGGCCTCCAGGCGGCCCTGGCTGATCTCCGGCTGGTACGGCGTGTAGGCCGTGTACCAGGCCGGGTTCTCGAGAATGTTGCGGCGCAGCACCGCCGGGGTCAGCGTGTCGAAGTAGCCCTGACCGATCATCGACACCGCGACGGTGTTGGTCTCGGCGAGCGCGCGCAGCTCGGCAAGCGACTGCTCTTCGGACGCCGGGGCCGGCAGCTCGTCGAGGCCGGGGGCCAGGCCGGCGCTGGACAGCGCGTCGAGAATGCCCGCGGGCAGCGCCTTGGAGGCAAGCTCTTCCAGCGAGTCGACGCCGATGACCCCGAGCATGGTGGCCACCGCGTCGGCATCCGGGCCGATGTGCCGGTCGACGAAGCGAAGCTGGTGGTGCTCAGCAGAGGAACGGGACGTGCTGTCGGTCATGACGGCCTCTCCAGACGTTGGGGCGTTCCCTCCCCCTCTGTCGTCGGTGCCTGAGAGATTCGGCCCGACAGTGGTCGGCCTTTCCCCATGGGCGGGCGAGTCGCAGCTCGCCGCTTTCCAGAGGCATCGGGCTCCGGCGCGGTCCGGGGGCCTGAGAGGTTGATGGAGAGGTATTGCTCCTTCGGCGTCCATGGCTGGCGGCCACAGAACTCTCCCGCGTCGGGACGATGCGCGCGCCAGTCTACCGGTCGGTCACCAACAGCCACGAATGGACAGCAAACGGCCCCTCTCCGCGCGGAAAGGGGCCGTTGCTCGTGCGTTGGTGGGCTCAGCCGATCTTGCGGTCGCGCTGCTTGCGCCGCGATGCGAGCTCGTCCTCGGGTGCCGCGATGGACTCGCCGCCGTCGGCCCGTTCACCCGGGAAGTCGGCGATGGCACCGGTCAGCTCACGCATCGCACCCGAGACCGCGATGCCGAACACGCCCTGACCGCCCTGCAGCAGGTCGACGACCTCTTCGGCGGACGTGCACTCGTACACCGTGGTGCCGTCCGAGAACAGCGTGATGTTGGCCAGGTCGTGGACACCGCGCTGGCGCAGGTGGTCGACCGCGACGCGGATGTTGTGCAGCGAGATGCCGGTGTCCAGCAGCCGCTTGACGATCTTGAGGACCAGGATGTCCTTGAACGAGTACAGGCGCTGGCTGCCGGAGCCTGCGGCGCCGCGGATCGACGGGACCACCAGCGAGGTGCGGGCCCAGTAGTCGAGCTGACGGTAGGTGATGCCGGCGATCTGGCAGGCACTCGGCCCGCGGTAGCCGACCAGTTCGTCGGGAACAGACTCGTCAGGGAACAGGCCTGCCTGCACCGGCACGGGAGCCGGCGTCGGGGCGGCCTGCTCAGGCGCGCCGTTGGTCGTCAGGTCCAACTGCTCTTGACGTGGCGTCTCGTCGCCCACTGCCTGATCCTCTCGCCGATCGAACTAACCTGCCTGGCGGCCACTGCTGCTCGGCGGGCATGTCCGCTGCTCGAATGTGTCGAGCATACGCTTCCCGCCGGGCCTCTTCAGCCTGTCACCAGAACGAGGAAAGTATGTGGCGCGGATTCGTCGAATCCGCAAACGGCGCACCGAGTGTCGACACGCGCTGACCTAACTGAGATGCATCCGTAACAAGGGCCCTCCGGGACAGCGCACTCCGACCTAAGTCGCCTTGAAATCGTCCGGGGAAATGCTGTCGAGGAACTCCTTGAACTTCTCGACCTCGTCCTCGCGCACCGGGCCGGACGATTCCTCGTCAGCCTCGTCCGGGATCAGCAGACCGGCTTCGGCGAGCACCGCTTCCTCGACATAGATCGGCACGCCCATCCGCAACGCGATGGCCACCGAGTCCGACGGCCGCGCCGACACCGTGATGTCGCGGTCGAAGACCAGGTCGGCGTAGAAGGTGCCTTCCTGCAGGTCGACGATGCGCACCTCGCGCAGCGAATGACCAAGCGCGGCAATCAAATCCTTGATGAGGTCGTGCGTGAGGGGCCGCGCCGGCGACACGCCCTGCTGCTCGAGCGCGATGGCCGCAGCCTCGGACTGGCCGATCCAGATCGGCAGGTACCGGTCACCGTCGGATTCGCGGAGCAGGAGCACAGGCTGGTTCTGCGGCTGTTCCACCCGAATGCCGACCACACGAACCTCGCCCATCTGCGTCTGCCCTCCGCAATCCGTGTGCCATCAACGAATTCGAGTCTAGTCCTCAGCGATCGAGAACGTCGCGCACCGCGGACTTGATCAGCGAGGTGTGCAGCGTGATGGCGAGCGCCGCGACCTCGCGGGCCAGTTCGTCGGCCCGGTCGCGGGCCCCGGCGTTGCCGGCTTTGCCGATGGGGCCGGCGATCTGGGCGATCAGGTCCGACTGCCGGTCGGCGGCGGACCGGAAGGCCCGCAGGTGCCGCGGTTCGACACCGTATTCGCCCAGCGCATGGGCGCATTGTGCGATGACCACGGCATGTTCGTCGAAGAAGCCCGCCGGGCCGGGGATGATCACGCCGCTCTTGACCAGCGCGGCCAGCAGCTCCGAGGTGATGCCCGAGCGCTGCAGCAGATCCTCCCGGCTGAGCCGGACCTGCGCGGGCGCGACGTCAGCCGGGCCGCCGGCCTGATCGCTGTCGGGATCGGGAACCAATTTCGGTACGCCGTAAGCGGATCCGTTCGACGGCAGCGCGCCGTCGGGCTGGGCGTCCAGCTGGGCCTTGATGACCTTGAGTGGCAGGTACTGATCGCGTTGCGCGGACAGGATGAACCGCAGCCGCGCACAGTCATAGGCCGTGAAACGACGGTAGCCCGACCCAGTGCGTTCGGGCGTGACCAAACCCTGTTCCTCCAGGAACCGGATCTTGGAGATGGTCACATCCGGGAAGTCTGGCCGGAGCAGATCGAACACTGCTCCGATCGACATCCCGGCCACTGCACTGCGGTCGGGCTGCGTCATGGACTGACCGCCGGTCTAACCAGCCGAGCTGTCGTCGGTCTTGGGGCCGGTCAGGAACACCAGGCGGAACTTGCCGATCTGGACCTCGTCCCCGTTGGCCAGCACCGCCGAGTCGACGGGCTCGCGGTTGACGTAGGTGCCGTTGAGGCTGCCGACGTCGACCACCTGGAACTCGCCGGACTCGAGCCGGAACTCGGCGTGGCGACGGCTCACCGTCACGTCGTCGAGGAAGATGTCGCTGTCGGGATGACGGCCCGCCGAGGTGCTCGGCTGATCCAGCAGGAATCGCGAGCCGGCATTCGGCCCGCGCTTGACCACCAGCAGGGCCGAGCCCACCGGCAGTCCTTCAACTCCGGAGACGGCACTCGTGCCGCTCGTCGAAGCCGGGGCGTCGAGCTCATTGAGGAAGTCCGCACGGAAGACCGATGTGGTCTCCACCGTTGCCTCCTCGGACCCGAAATCAGTCCCCGAACCGCTGTCGTTATCCGTCACGCGCTGCTCCTCTACTGGCTGCTGTGGCGCTCTTTTGCACGACCAGCCGGCAGGTGCTGCCAGCAGTCATCGATGTCGCGTAGGTCTCACTATTGACCGTACCGCGCGGCGCGGGCCAGTGTGCCCGCCACCGCCGGATCCGCCGAGCCGACTTTGGTGTCGCCGCGGCCGAACCGGACCGCAGCACCCTAACAAAAGGGTCAGTCGTCAAGGGTCGCCCGGTAGCCGTCCGCGTCGAGCAGACCGGCGAGCTGGCCGTCCAGTTCGGCCGCGTCGGCCTGCAGTTCGATGAGCCAGCCGGCGTCGTACGGATCGGAGTTGACCAGGTCGGGCGAGCCTTCCAGATCACCGTTGACCGCAACGATTTTCGCGGCGATGGGGGCGTACAGCTCCGAGGTCGTCTTGGGCGACTCGACCTCGCCGAACACGTCGCCGGCGGCCACGGTGGTACCGACCTCGGGCAGATCGACGTAGACCACGTCACCCAGCGCGCCCTGCGCGAAATCGGTGATTCCGACCCGCACGGTGCCCTCGCCGGTACGGCGCACCCATTCGTGCTCGGTGGTGTACAGCAGATCGGCTGGCGTTTCGCTCACGACGCTCCTTGCAGTTTCAGGTCAGTGTGTTGATGGGGTACATACGATACGGCTCCACGATCAGACCCGGCGTCTACTTGACGGGCTGAGCGTATTGGCGCGGTTTCGGTTGCCGCAAGGCACTCACGTCGATCGTGTCGGCCTGTTGCACGGTCATTGTGCCGCCAACCCGTTTCACACTGTCCATCGCCCCGCCCGGGATGTTCATCGCGGCCGCCAGCGTCGGCGGATCACCAATGGCGAGAATGGAATACGGCGGGTTCATGGTCACGTTGTCGACGACCAGCGCGCCCGCGGTGCCGGTCACCCAGGTGTCGACACCGACCCGTACCGCGGTCTGCTGGTCACCGCCGCCGGACCGGATTTCGATGGCCTCGGCGCCGGCGGCGCGCAGCTCGTTGATGACATCGAGCAGGGTCTCGGGCGACACGCCGGGTGCGATGTCCTCGATGGTGATGGTGACGCCCGGGCCGGTGGCCGCGACGGTGCCGATCAGGATCGACAGCGCGCGCAGCCGCGCCTGCGCGTTCTCGATGGCGGCCTGGTCGCTGTTGCCCGACGCCTGCAACGACGACAGCGTCTTCTGCAGGTCGGCCACCTCGGTGTTGAGAGACGCCTCGCGCTGTTGCAGCGAGTCGAGCAGCACCAGCAGGTCGGCGGGCCGGGCGGTGTCGAGGGCGTCACCGGATTCGGTCTGGCGCACCTGGGTCGCGATGGCCACGCCGAGCAGCACACAGAGCAGTACGGCCAGCGCGCCGAACATCAACTGCGACCGGGTGCGCGGCAGCCGGGCCGGGACGCCGTCGGGCAGTTCGTGGCGCCCGTGGTGTTCCTCGTCCGCGTGGTGCTCGTTCGCGTGCTGTTCGTCAGCCATGCTGTCGTTTTCCCCGTCGCTCCGCTCGCCCCAGCACCGTCACGCCCCGAACAACCTTCGGCGCAGCGCCGCCGCGTTGCCGAAGATCCGGATACCGAGCACGACGATGATCGCGGTGGACAGCTGCGTGCCCACGCCCAGTTGGTCGCCCACGTACACGATCACCGCGGCGACCAGGACGTTGAAGACGAACGAGATCACGAAGACCTTCGCATCGAAGATGCGTTCCAGGTAGGCCCGCAGTCCCCCGAACACCGCGTCCAGCGCCGCCACCACGGCGATCGGCAGATACGGCTGGACCGCTTCGGGCACGCTGGGGTGGAAGATCAACCCCACCACGATGCCGACCACCAGTGCCGCGATCCCGATCATGTAGCCCTGCTCACTTTGGTCCGATCTCCTTGGCGAAGTTGACATCTCGTACCGACGCGGCCGACACCGTCAGCCGGTCGCGGGTCTGGACGCTGATTCCCACGCCGTACGACTGGGCGAGCAGCATCAGCCGCTGCATGGCAGGGGTCTGCTCGAACACCTCCTGCATGGCGTGCGGCGGCCCGATGGCGACGACGACGTACGGGCTGGCCACCGGCTGATTGTCGACGAGGATGCCACCGCCGGCCTGCCGCATGGTCACGTTCGGCCCGATCCGCACGCCGCCGACGGAGACCGCCTCGGCACCGGCCGCCCACAACGAGTTGACGGCCAGCTGCAGGTCGCGGTCCAGGATGATCTGCGGGCTGCCGGCAACGCGCTGCTTCGAGACATCGGACAGGTTCGGGCTCGGCGGCGGCTCGGTGACGGTGACGGTGAGACCCGGCCCGGTCACCGCGGTCACGCCCGCGCCGAACTCGGCCTGCTCGAGGGCGGCCAGCAGCTCACGGCCTTTCTCGTCGCCGGCCAGCCGGCTGCGGCGCGCGGCCTCCACCTGGCCCGCGAGGGCATCGCGGGTGGCGGTGCTGTCGCGGGTCCGCTCTTCGGCGGTGCGCGCATTGGCCGACAGGACATGCTGGGTCTGGTCATTGGCCGGGGCCATCGACACCGCGTGCTGTGCCGCCGTCACGAACACCACCGACACCGCGGCGACGCCGACCAGCAGCCAGGCGCCGTCGACGAACCGCCGGGAGCCGCGGCGGGCACCGTCACCGGCCGCCTCGCGGCGCTCGGCCGCGGCGGCGTAGCCCGGATCGAGATGGTCGGTCAGCAGCGAGCGCAGCAGTGACGGCACCGGAATCCGGACCGGCTCGTCGGCGACGTGGCTGTTACGGCCGGCCTCCGGCCAGTAGCCGCCCAGCGCCCGGTCCCGGGGCGTCCCGGCTTCCGTCACGCCGCCGACCTCGCGACCGGCGGGAGCTCCCGGCGCACCATGGCCACCTGGATCAGGTACAGCACCGCCGACCACAGATACATGGCCATCCCCCAGACGAGGAACGCCCAACCACAGGCCAGCACCACGCGGCTCCAGGCGTCGGGCCACTGTCCCAGCAGCACCAGCGGGAAGCCGGACATCAGCGCGAACGTCGCGGCCTTGCCGATATAGGTGACGGGCAGCGCCGTCAGCCCGCGGCCGCGCAGCAGCGGCAGCGTGGCCGCCAGCACGACGTCGCGGCCGATCAGGGTCAGCACGAACCACCAGGGCACGACGTGCGCGATCGCCAGCGCGACCGGCACGACGAGCATGTAGATCCGGTCGACCAGCGGGTCCAGCAGCTCGCCCAGCCGCGACGACTGGTTCGGCACCAGGCGCGCGATCTTGCCGTCCGCCCAGTCGGAGAAGCCGCTGAACATCAGGATCGCGACGGCCCAACCGTTGGCATGCGCCGACAGCAGCAGGTAGAGGAACACCGGGACCAGCAGCAACCGCAACGCGCTGAGCGCGTTGGGAATCGTCAGCACACGGTCGCCCGACTCGGCTTCCACGTCTGTACGCGATCCGCCTCCGGCTTCTCGCTGGGGGTCCATAGGGCTAAACCTAACGGAATACCCCGGGCAGGCTCAGCGCTGCCATCGTGTCGTCGGCCAGCGGGTTGTCGTGAATCATGTACGTCCACGTCGACGTCGGGCGGGCGAGCTTGGACAGATCCAGGCCGGGCTCGTCCTCCAGCACGTTGGCGGTCTCGAAGGTCTGCTGCGCGGCCTCGATGGCGTCGGCCGCCAGCGATGCGAACGCGTCGACCGCCATGCGGTGGAACTCGTCGAGCGGATCCTGGCGTCCCAGCGCGCGCAGGTGGATGCTCTCGCGGATGTCGGACAGGTACGCCAGGTGGTCGGCCCAGCCGCGGTCCAGGTGGTACAGCATGATCAGCCGGCAGATGCGCTCGAGCTCGTCCTCGGCGCCCTCTTCCCCAATCTGGCTGACCAGTTCCTGGTACCGGTCCGGCGACAACTCCTTGAGCTCGTCGCGCGCGGTGGTGGTGCGCAGCAGGGTCTCGCGGCGTTCCACGATGATCGCGCGCTGCTGCGCGGTGAGCTGGTTGTAGCGCCAGGTGTTGGCGTGCACGTCCAGCAGCCGGCCCTCGGCGACGCGCTGCGCGTGCTCGAGCATCTGGCCGGCGCGGTCACTGATGATCCGGCCGTCCTCATCGGTCTGCATCGGCAGCTTTTCCGGCTCCAGGTGCGAGACGACGACGTCGTCCTCCCAGCTGGAGAAGAACACCGACGAACCCGGGTCGCCCTGGCGGCCGGCGCGGCCGCGCAGCTGATTGTCGAGGCGCTCGGTGTGGTGCCGGCCGGTGCCGATGACGTGCAGGCCGCCCAGCTCGGCGACGGCGTCGTGGTCGGCTTCGTCGGAGCCGCCGAGGCGGATGTCGGTGCCGCGGCCGGCCATCTGGGTGGACACGGTGACGGTCGCGAGCTTGCCGGCCTCGGCGATGACGGCGGCTTCTTCCTCGTCGTTCTTGGCGTTCAGCACGACGGCGGGCACGCCGGCCTTGACCAGCTTCGCGTGCAGCTCTTCGGATTCGGCGACGTCGCGGGTACCGACCAGCACCGGCTGACCGGTCGCGTGGATCTCCTGGATGTGCTCGATGACGGCCTGGTTCTTGGCAGCCGCGGTGATGTAGACGCGGTCGGCCTCGTCCTCGCGGATGTTCGGCGTGTTCGGCGGAATCGGCGACACCCCGAGCCGGTAGAACTGGCGCAGCTGCTCACCGGCGGCCAGCGCGGTACCGGTCATGCCGCACACCGTCGGGTACCGGTTGATGAGGGCCTGGACGGTGATGGTGTCGAGCACCTCGCCCGTCTCGGTGGTCTCGATGCCTTCCTTGGCCTCGACGGCGGCCTGCAGGCCGTCGGGCCAGCGCTGCAGCGACGCGATGCGGCCGCGCGAGGCGTTGATGAGGTGAACGGCGTTGTCCCGCACGATGTAGTGCACGTCGCGCTGCAGCAGCACGTGGGCGTGCAGGGCGACGTTGACCTCGGTCAGGGTGGTGCCGATGTGCTCCTCGGAGTACAGGTCGATGCCGCCGAGCGCCTTCTCGAGCTTGCGCGCGCCGGCGTCGGTGAGGTGCACGTTGCGGCGGTCGGCGTCGGTGTCGTAGTACTGCAGCGAGTCGTCGACCCGGTTCTCGGAGGTCATCTCCCCGACCAGCCGGATGATCTCCATGCGCGGGGTCTCGCGGTGCGTGGTGCCGGCGAGCACCAGCGGCACCAGCGCCTCGTCGACCAGGACGGAGTCGGCCTCGTCGATGAGTGCGACGTCGGGCCGCGGCGACACCAGGTCGTCGACGTGGGTGACGAGCTGGTCGCGCAGCACGTCGAACCCGATCTCGTTGACCGAGGCGTAGGTGACGTCGCATTCGTAGGCGGCGCGCCGCTCGGCGGCCGTCGACTCGGCGGTGATCCAGCCGACCGTCAGGCCCATGGCGGCCAGCAGCGGTCCCATCCACTCGGCGTCACGGCGGGCCAGGTAGTCGTTGACCGAGATGACGTGCACGTGCCGTCCCGCCAGCGCGTAACCGGCAGCGGCGATGGCGCCGGCCAGGGTCTTGCCCTCACCGGTGGCCATCTCGACGACGTCGCCGGCCATCATGCGCAGCGCGCCGAAGAGCTGAACGTCGAACGGGCGCAGGCCCGTCGTGCGCTCTGCGGCCTCGCGGGCGATCGCCAGGAACTGCGGGATGTCGGCGGCATCGGCGAGCTCGGACAGCTCGAGCAGCTTGGCGGCCTTGGTGATCTGCTCGTCGTCCAGCCCCGCGGCCTTGTCGTCGAATTCGGCCGACGCCCGAACCTGATTCATCGATCGGTTCTGGTTCTTGTCGGTGGAGGCACCGAGCAGCTTCCAGAACTTGCTGCTCAGCCGGCCGGATTTCGCGGTGCTCGTTTTCGCCACAGGTCAAAGGTACCGGTCCGGTCCGGCGGCACTTCTGCAACCATCCACCTGCCGGAGACCCGCAGAAGGTGACCGGCGTCTCACGTCCATGCCTGTCGCAGCGCGCACGTCAACAGAGCACGGGTATCTTGCGGGGATGGATTTGTTCACCCCGACCCTCGAATGGGGCAGTGAGCTCACGACCTCGCTGTGGTGGATCGCGAAAGCCTGGCTGATCGCTGCGGTATCGACGCTGGTGGTGGTGACCGCCATCGGCCGGTTCACGGTCTGGGGTAGGCAGTTCTGGCGCATCACGGGCGCGTACTTCGTCGGCCGCGACAGCATCATCGTGTGGCTGTGGCTGGCGGCACTGCTGTTGTCGGTGATCACGGGCGTGCGGCTCACCGTGCTCTTCAGCTATCAGAGCAACGATCTGATGACGAGCTTCCAGGTGGTGGCCTCCGGCCTGGCCGGTCACGACCAGGCGGTCAAAGACTCGGGCGCCCATGGCTTCTGGATGTCGATCGGCATCTTCTCGCTGCTGGCCGTGCTGCACGTCTGCCGCATCATGCTCGACCTGTTCATGACGCAGCGCTTCATCCTGCGGTGGCGCGCGTGGCTGACCGACCGGCTCACGGGCGACTGGCTGGACGGCAAGGCGTACTACCGGTCGCGGTTCATCGACGACACCATCGACAACCCGGACCAGCGCATCCAGAGCGACATCGACATCTTCACCGCCGGCGTGGGGCCACTGCCCAACACGCCCAACAACATGACCACCTCGACGTTGTTGTTCGGTGCCATCAACGCCATCGCTTCGATGCTTTCGTTCACCGCGATTCTGTGGAACCTGTCCGGCACCCTGACCATCGCCGGGCTCACCATCCCCAAGGCGATGTTCTGGATCGGGCTCGGCTATGTCCTGATCGCGTCGGTCGTCGCGTTCTGGATCGGCCGTCCGATCATCTGGCTGTCGTTCGACAACGAACGTTTCAACGCGGCGTTCCGCTACGCGCTCGTGCGCATGCGCGACGCGGCCGAGGCCGTCGCGTTCTACCACGGTGAGCTCGCCGAGCGGTCGGGCCTGCGCCGGCTGTTCGCGCCCGTCGTCGACAACTACAAGCGCTACGTGAACCGGATGATCGGCCTCAACGGCTGGAACCTCTCGATGAGCCAGATCATCGTGCCGCTGCCGTACGTCCTGCAGTTCCCGCGTTTCCTCGCCGGCGAGATCAAGCTCGGCGACATGAACCAGACGGCGTCGGCGTTCGGCAGCATCCAGGACGGGTTGTCCTTCTTCCGCAACGTCTACGACCAGTTCGCCGGCTACCGCGCCGCCATCATCCGTCTGCACGGCCTGGTGACGGCCAACGACGCGGCCCGGCACCTGCCCGAGCTCGCGACCGAGGACTGCCCCGACGACACCATCACGCTCGAGAAGGTCACCGTCAGCACCCCGGACGGCCGCGAGCTCATCGCGCCACTCGACCTGTGCCTGTACCCCGGTGAAGCGCTCGTGGTCACCGGCCCGTCCGGCAGCGGCAAGACGACCCTGCTGCGCAGCCTGGCCAAGCTGTGGCCCTTCTGTCACGGCGCCATGCACTTCCCGATGGACGCGAACGAGACGCTGTTCCTGTCCCAGCTGCCGTATGTGCCGCTCGGCGATCTGCGTGCGGTGGTGTCCTACCCCAGCAAGGTGGGGACCCACACCGACGAGGACCTGCAGGAGGTCCTGCGCAAGGTCGCGCTGCCGCACCTGGCGAACCGTCTCGACGAGGTGGACGACTGGGCCAAGGTGCTGTCCCCCGGCGAGCAGCAGCGCGTCGCCTTCGCCCGCGTCCTGCTGACCGGGCCGAAGGCGGTTTTCTTCGACGAGTCCACGTCGGCACTCGACGAGGGCCTGGAAATGATGCTGTACCAACTGGTTCGGACCGAACTGCCGGACACCACCGTGGTCAGCGTCAGCCACCGCAGCACCGTCGAACAGCACCACCAGCAGGAGCTGGAGTTGCTGGGCGACGGCACCTGGCGGCTCACCCGGATCGAGGACGAGGACGGCACCCCCGCCCGCGTCTGATCAGCGTGTGGCGGCGTGGGTTCCGGCCCGGCGGCCGAAGAACGATCCTTCGCCCAGCTGGGTGCCACTGGCGTAGCCCTTGCCGTCCTGCGCGATGTTCGACGCGCAGGCGCCCGCGGCGTAGAGGCCCGGCACCGCGCTGCCGTCCGCGCGCAGTACTTCGCCGTCGATGCTGACCGACAGTCCGCCCATGGTGAACCCGGAGTACAGGGCCCGGCCGAGCGACAGGTCGAACGCCGCCCAGGGTCCATTGTCCTGGGCCGCAACGTAATCCGGCTGTTTGTGGAAGTCGGGGTCTGAGCCCGCCGCAGCGTTGGCGTTGTACCGCTCCAGCGTCGCGGCCAGGTTGCCGGCCGGAATACCAAGGGCCGCTTCCATTTCCGCGATCGTCTCCCAGCCGTCGATGAACCGGATCAACGGCATCGCCGGCATCTCGGTGTGCGCTTCGTCGACGATCAGGTAGGCCACCTGGTCGGGCTGCTCGAGCACGAAAGCCGATGTGCGCGAATGGTAGGAGTCCTCGTTGACGAAGCGCTCGCCGTCCTGGTTGACGATGACGCCGGTGAGCAGGATCTCGGGCGGGTAGGCGGCAGCCGTGATGAACAGCTGGTCCAGGTTCTTGGCCACGCCGCCGGCCGAGACGCCGAGCTTGATGCCCAGCCCGTCGTCGTTCGGGTTGCCCAGGATGTAGGGCTCAACTTCGCCGTGGTGCTTGGTCTTTCGCTTCTGACCCAGCGCCGGCGTGTGCTCGGCCACCATCTCCGGGTTCATCGCGAAACCGCCCGCGGCGATGATCACCGCACCGGCCTTCACGGTGCCCGTCACGCCGAAGTTCTTCCATGCCACCCCGGCGACAGCGCCGGTGTCGTCGAGCACGAGGTTCGTCGCGCCGGTCTCGTAACGCATCTCGACGCCGAGCTCGTCCGCCCGCTTCAGCAGTAGCTTGATGACCATGTCCGCGCCGCCCAGCTCACCCGGCACCGGCACCGAGTGGCCACGGGGCGCGGCCTTGGCCTGCTCGCAGAACGGCCACACCTTCTCGTTGCCGGTGTAGGACAGCCCCTCTGTGCCCGGCGGCACCACCACCTTGCCCGGGTAGTAGCTGCGCTCGAACTGAAAACCCAAGTCCTCCAACCAGTTGAAGTGCTCGACGCTGCCGTCGCAGTAGGCGCGGATCTTGTCGTGCTCGGGGTCGTGGGCGACGGCGACCAGGTACTTGTACATCTCGTCGGTGGTGTCGTCGTGGCCGGTGGCCTGCTGCACCGCCGTGCCGCCACCCAGGTAGAAGTGGCCGCCGGCCATGGACGTGGTACCGCCCGCGCCGGCGGCCTTCTCCAGCACGAGGACCTTGGCGCCCGCGGCCGCAGCGCTGACCGCGGCACAGCCACCGGCGATACCGAAGCCGATCACCACGACGTCGGCCTCGTCGGACCATTCGGTGACGTCTGCGGCGTTGACGGTCTCGGGCACTGTTTGCATCGTCTCTCCTGGGCCGGTCTCTCGGTGGTGTCCGGCACGGTCGAATCCGGCAACCTGGACACGTGTCTGATCAGTGATCGACTAGACAATAACGTCGAGACGAGACCATGGCTAGAACGTGTTCTAGTTTCTACCCGCTTTCGACACCGAGGTAGGCCGCGATGCACCGGGCCGACGCGGCGCGCGCCTGCCCCGAATCGGTACCACCGGCGATATCCGCCGCACACCAGGCCGCGCCGGATTCGCGCGTGAAACGGCGGCCCTCGTCGCTCACGGTCCACTGCGGACCGAACGACGGATCGATGTCCGCCCCCGTCGACGTGTGGATGGCCAGCCCGAGAAGCGCCCCGTCCCAGCCCATGCCGACGGCGCTGGGACCGTACTGCGCCCAGAACTCGTCGTCATCGGCGGAAGCGATGTGGTCGAGCTCCAGACGCGCCGAACCGTTGCCCGCGTCGAGGATTCGGAGCTCGATCCAGCTGACCTGGCCGTTGCACTCCCAGGTGGCGGTGAAGGTGCGCGGCGGATCGCATGTCAGCACGGTGCCGCCGGCGTTGCCCTCCAGCTGAAACGCGCCGCCGACCACGAGGTCGCCGGTGACCGGCAGGAACCACCGCGGAATCCGGTCCCGATTGGTACAGGCGTCCCACAGATCGGCCACGTCGGTCGGATACGTCTGACTGATCGTGACGACGCGGGCCTCGCCCGCCTGCCACGTCCGCGTGCCGACGGTGCGCTCCACGGCGTTGATCTGTGCGGTGACATCGATCATGACTCCCCCTTGCGGTTGCGTTTCCCGCGCGCCACCTCGGTGGCCAGTGCGTCCAGATGCGGTCGCCAGAACTGGCGGAACCCGGCCAGCCAGTTGTCGATGTCCTGCATGCCCCGGCCGTCCACGGCATACAGCCGCCGCTGACCGTCCGGGCGCACACTGGCAAAACCATTGTCGCGCAACACCTTCAGATGCTGCGATACCGCCGGTTGACTGATCGAGAACTCCGCCTGAATCGTCGTCCCGATGGCGCCCGCGGTCAGTTCACCGTGCGCCAGCAGTTCCAGAATCCGGCGGCGAACCGGGTCCCCCAGGACGTCGAAGGCGTGCACCACGCCAAGCTATAGCCGCGACTTATATAAGTCAACGGTTACACATCAACGCGGGCAGCGCATCAGCCGTCGGAGGCCTGCTGCACGACGGCGTCGTTGGTCTGCTGATCTGTCGCGCTCCACGAGACGGCCGCGGGGAAATGGCCCCACGTGCTGTTGAAGACGCCGACGAGGACGGCGCGGTTGTCCGGGGTCACGGTGTAGACCGGCCCGCCGGAGTCACCCTTCTGACTGACGATGCCGTTGGACATGGTGAACCAGCCGTTGTTCACGGCGTCGACGGTGCCGCACGTCTCACCGGTGACGACGCCGAAGTGGCACACCGGAGCGCCGCGCTGCGGATTCACCGCGGGATCGGTGACGAGCATCCGCCCGCCCGGCAGAATGTTGTTCACCATGACGTCGCCGGCGATGTTGATGGACTCCCAGTCGGAGATCTGGTGATCGGTGGCGATCGTGGCGCCGTCCGGCGTGTTGTCCCGGAACGTGATCATGGTGCCGATGAAGCGGCCGTCCTTGTCGGTCACCGGGCCGTTGCCACGGCAGTGACCTGCGGTGTAGCCGGTCCGTGCGACCGGGTCCACATAACCCAGCGTGCAGCGCGTGGTGCCCTGGTGAATCTCCATGCCTGGGTACACGAGCACTCCGGGATCAGCCGACGCGATCGGCGCCGGGGCGCCCACGGCGAACATCGGCACGGCGACCGCGGCTACGGCCGCAGCCCGCAAACCCCCCACAAACATGACTTGCTCCCATCACCTCGGGACGGACGTCGCGCCAGCCTACCCCGCAAACCCCAACCCGGGACGGGAAAGGCCCCGCCGTGGGCGACCGGCGGCCGCCCCGCACCAGCAAACAAACTGCCCCTCGAACCGGGCGTTGAAACGCGTTGGCGGCCCGGATCTTTCGATCCAGGCCGCCAACGTCCGTCCAGGTCAGGGAATGGTCAGGAGCTGACCGGGCTGGATCAGGTCCGGGTTGTCGATACCGCTGGCCCCGGCGATCTCCGGGTAGCGGTTGCCGTCGCCGTAGAACTGCTCGGCGATGGCCCACAGGGTGTCACCCGACTGCACGGTGTAGGTGCGCGGCGCCGGCGCCTCGGGCACCGGGGCGGGCTCGGGCTCGGGCGCGACCTCGGCGACCGGCTCGGCAGCCACCTCGGGCTCGGGTGCGGGCGCGGGCTCCGGAGCCGCCTCGACCGGCGCCGGGGGCACCTCGTCGGTGTGGGTCTCGGACGACCACTTGGCGTCGTCGCCGCTGTAGAGCACGAGGTTGCGATCGTCCTGCAGCACGAGACGGACGTTGTCGGCGCCGGCGGTCTGGCTGGCCCACACCGGCTTGTCCGGGGTGTACAGCACGAAGTTGCCGTCCTCCTGCACCTCGGCGCGCTTGACGTCCTGGCCGTCGGTGGCGGTGGCCCACACGGACTGCTCCCCTGCGTACAGCACTAGGTTGCCGTCGTCCTGCAGCACCAGCCGGTACGCACCGTTGTTCGACGTCAGCGACTGGCCGACCTCGAGCTTCTCGCCCTTCTGAAGTGTGTCACCCATGAAAGTCCAGCTCCTTTGGTTCGATTCACCCCTGTCGAGCAACGACAGTACCGACGGTTCCGGGGAACGCCAGTGTTTGCGCTCGCTGAAATCAAAACAGTTGGCGAACAATGAGTTATCGCGAAGGAATCACAGCGTTCTGTCAGCGTTGACGCCCCTGTCAGTGAACCGGCGCGGCCTCCGGTCCCGCCGGCTGCCATCCCGGCGGGCCGAAGACGTAGCCCATTCGGTCACCGAACCCGTTGGCCTGGCGCACATCTCGGACAATCGACGCATACTCGTGCGTCTGAAGTTTCCAGATGTTGTACGTACCAACAGGTTTGGTCAGACCATAGTTCGGCCGCGCGGCCTCCGGCGTGAAGCTGCCGAACATCCGGTCCCAGATGATCAGGACGCCGCCGTAGTTCTTGTCGAGGTATTGCCGGTCCCGGCCGTGGTGCACGCGGTGGTGCGACGGCGTGTTGAAAATGTATTCGATTGGCCGCCAGAGCTTTCCGATTCGTTCGGTGTGAATCCAGTACTGGTACACCAGGTTCAGCGAGAAGCTGGCGAACACGATCCACGGCGGCACGCCCAGCGCCGGCAGTACCGCCTTCATCGCCAGGTCGCCGGAGGGATTCCACTTCTGCCGCAGTGCGGTGGACAGATTGAAGTACTCGCTGGAATGGTGCGCCTGGTGCGTGGCCCAGAACAGCCGCACCCGGTGGGCCATGCGGTGGTAGGTGTAATAGATCAGGTCGACGCCGAGGATCGCGATCACCCACGTGTACCAGGCGTCACCCGGCAGGTGCCACGGCGCGACGTACACATACAGCGCCGCGTAGCCGACCAGCGCGAGGAAGTTCAGTACACCGCTGGTGAACAGCGACACCGCGCCCATCCAGATGCTGGCCCAGGCATCGGCGCGCAGGTAGGCGCCCGACGGCGGCCGCTGTTCGTCGTACGCGAGCTTGCGGGCCGCGCCCCACTCCAGCAGCAGCGCCACCACGAAGAACGGAATGGCGTACGAGACCGGGTCGTGCAGCATCGTCGGCAGCACGTCGGACAGCAGATCGGAACTCACGTCGACACCTCCGGGCGCAGCGTATCCGGGCACGCACCGTCCGCCGGCCGGAAATGCGCCCGCACCCTCCACTCAGCTCCCATCGTGCTCCGAATCGCGGCAAGATGGCGCGCATGACTGATCGCACCGCGTCGCTCGTCGAGCTCGCCCGACGCCACGGTGTGGCCACCGAGTACCTGGACTGGAGCGGCACGCAACACGCCGTCGCCGCGTCCACGCTGGTCGCCGTGCTCGCGGCGCTCGGCGTACCGGCCGATTCCGAGGACGCACGCGCGGCTGCCCTGGCCGACCACGAGCGCGCGTACTGGCAGCGCACCCTGTCCCCCACGATCGTCGCCCGGGCCGGTCAGCCGTCGAGCTTCTGGGTGCATGTCACCCACGGCGCGCCCGTCGGCGTGTGGATCCGGTTGGAGGACGGTTCGGTGCGGGCCGGGCTGCGCCAGCTGGAGAACAACCGGCCGCCCTTCGATCTCGATGGCCGCCTGGTCGGCGAGGCGAGCTTCGAACTGCCCGCCGATCTTCCGCTGGGCTACCACCGGCTGCACGTCCAGGCCGGCGCCGCCGCGGACGCCGACGCCGTCCTGATCGTCACCCCCGACGCGCTGACGCTGCCGAGCCGTCTGGGCAGCGGCCGGGCCTGGGGCCTGGCCACCCAGCTCTACAGCGTGCGGTCTCGGGACTCCTGGGGTACCGGCGATCTCACCGACCTCACCGACCTCGCCGTGTGGTCGGCCACCCGGCACCAGGCCGACTTCATCCTGGTGAACCCGTTGCACGCCGCCGGCCCGGTGGCCCCGATGGAGCCGTCGCCGTATCTGCCGACGTCGCGCCAGTTCGCCAACCCGCTCTACCTGCGCGTGCAGGCCGTTCCCGAGTACACCGCCGTCCGCACCCCGGCCACGCTGCGCAAGGCCCGCGCCGACGCCCAGTCCCGCGCCGACAAGAACGAGTTCATCGATCGCGACGCCGCGTGGAAGTCCAAGCGCAATGCGCTCAAGGAGGTTTACCGGGCCCACCGCTCGGCGGGGCGGGCCGTCGCATACGACGGCTACCGGCAACGGACCGGCCGCACGCTCGACGACTTCGCGACGTGGTGCGTGCTGGCCGAGAAGCACGGCGACGACTGGCGCGACTGGCCGGCGGAGTTTCAGCACCCGGACCATCCGGCGGTGCGGGCGTTCGCCGAAAAGCACAGCAGCCGTATCGATTTCCATCGGTGGCTGCAGTGGCAACTCGATGACCAGCTGACCGCCGCGCAGGCCACCGCGGTGCAGGCGGGGATGTCCCTCGGCATCGTCCACGATCTGGCAGTCGGCGTGCACCCGGGCGGCGCCGACGCCTGGGCCCTGCAGGACGTGCTGGCCACCGGCGTGTCGGCGGGGGCGCCGCCGGACGAGTTCAATCAGCTCGGACAGGACTGGTCGCAGCCGCCGTGGCGTCCGGACGAGCTCGTGGAGCGGGCCTACGAGCCGTTCCGCGCCGTGGTCCGGGCCGTGCTGCGGCACGCGGGCGGTGTCCGCATCGACCACATCATCGGCCTGTTCCGGCTGTGGTGGATTCCGGACGGCGCGACGCCGGTCGACGGCACCTACGTCCACTACGACCACGAGGCGATGATCGGCATCGTGGCGCTGGAGGCGCAGCGGGCCGGCGCGGTGGTGGTCGGCGAGGATCTGGGCACCGTCGAACCATGGGTTCGCGACTACCTGCACGACCGCGGTCTGCTCGGCACCTCGATCCTGTGGTTCGAGGCCGACCAGGACGGCGGACCACTGCCAGCGCCGCGGTGGCGCGAATACTGCCTGTCGGCGGTGACGACGCATGACCTGCCACCGACGGCGGGTTACCTGGCCGGCGCGCATCTGCGGCTGCGCCGCGATCTCGGCCTGCTGACCCGCCCTTACAAAGAAGAGGTCGCGGCCGACCGCGCCGATCAGCAGCGCTGGCTGGACGTCCTGCGCGCGGCGGGGTTGTTGCCGCCGAACGCCCCGGATGCGATCGACCCCGAGCAGACCGTCCTCGCCCTGTACCGCTATCTCACCCGCACCCCGTCGCGGCTCCTGGCACTGGCGCTGCCCGATGCCGTCGGTGACGTGCGGACCCAGAATCAGCCGGGCACCACCGACGAATATCCGAACTGGCGGGTCCCGCTGGCGGGTCCGGACGGCCGGAAGATCCTCCTCGAAGACCTGTTTTCCGATGCTCGTGCGGCTGCGTTGGCGCAGGTGATGGCCGACGCGGTGACACCGGGATTGAGTTGATTCGAGTTTCTCCACCCCGCCATCTGCGCTATCTTCGCTGTACTCGAGGAGGTCAGGTGAAGAAGCTGAAGATGCTGACGGCAGGCGCCGTGGCAGCAGGTGCGGTGGCGGTGGGTGCCACCGCGATGTTCGGCTCGTCGGTGGCCGCGTCGGATCCGGGCGGTTCGAGCTCGATGAACGTGGTGGGCGAGTCCTACGCCCGCGCCGTCTCGATACTCAAGAGCCAGGGTGTGCGGGCCACGTTCGGCGGCTCGGTCGGCAGCGATGTGCCGCAGGCGCAGTGCATCGTCGATCAGGAGAAGATGGGCAGCCACGGCCGCGTCATCCTCATGCTGAACTGCACCACCAAGGCCGTCGAGAACGCCTCCGCCGGCGCGCCGGCGGCCGGTGGCGGCGCTCCCGCCGGGGCGCCCGGTGCTCCGCAGGGCCCGCACGTCGGCGCCAACGGCGTGACGACCGTGCAGGCGACGCCTGTCGGCCCGCAGCCGGGCATGTCGGTCCCCGGTATGTAACTTTTGCCGAGACGGCATTCCAGCAGGTCAAGACACAGTTTTTGGCTGCTGGGATGCCGTTTCGTCGTCTCACGGCAAAACCCAGTACCGCCGTTCCCACATAAAACGCTTACACTGAGTCCACTCGCAACGATGCTTGAGGATCCGGAGGTAGCTGTTCCATGCTGCGACCACAACGTTTCGCCCATGAGGTAGACCCGGGTCCGGTGCAGATCCAGGCCCGCAACGTGGCTTTCGAGACCGCGGACAAGCCGATGTCCTGGATTCCCGGCCACCCTGTCGCCTCGCATGTGGTGAACCTGCTGAACATCCTGCTTCCGGCGGGTGAGCGCTGGTTCATCGAGACGTTCAACGAGGCGCTGCCGCTCATCAAGGATCCGAAGCTCGCCGACGACGTCCGCGGCTTCATCGGCCAGGAGGCCATGCACGCCGAGGCCCACGACACCGTCATGAACGACTACCTGGTGCGCAGTGGCATGAATGTCACGCCGTTGCTCGATCAGGTCGAGTTCGTCTTCGAAGAGATCCTCGCTCCGGCCAAGACGGACGACCCGCGCCGCAAGATGAACAACCTCATCGAGCGGCTGTGGTTCATCGCGGCCGTCGAGCACTACACCGCGGTACTCGGCGACTTCGTCTTGAACTGCACGTGGGACAACTACGACGCCGACCCCGTCATGGTGGACCTGTTCCGCTGGCACGGCGCCGAGGAGGTCGAGCACCGCTCGGTGGCCCACGAGGTCGCCGTGTACTTCCGCAACAGCTACTTCGACCGCATCCGCGCCATGAGCGTGGTGGCGGTCCTGATGTACGTGTTCTTCCAGCGCGGCATGCGGTTCCTGGTCAAGAGCGACCCGCAGCTCAAGCTCGGCTGGTGGAAGTCGCAGCGCCTGCGGATGCGCGACTCGAAGCTGGGGCTCCTGCCGAAGTACCGGAACCTGCTGCTGACCCAGACGCTGGTGTACTTCAAGCCGAACTACAGCCCGGAAGACATGGGCTCGACCGCGCAGGCCGTGGCGTATCTGGCCGCCTCGCCCGCTGCCCGCGCCGCACACCTGTGAGGGCGCGCCGCTTCCGGTCACGTCTGGCGCCGCCCAGCGTGATGGGCCTGTTGCCGCACGACCTGCTGGTAACCGTGGCCGACGCCGTCGTCAGCAGCACGTTCTGGGTGTCGACGCGGGTGCGCAAGCCCCCGGTACCGGCCGTCGTCGAACGCACCATCGCGCTCAAGATCGCCGGCCGTGAGGTCGTCGCGCACGACCAGGACGTGGTGGCGTTGACGTTCGTCAGCGCCGACGGGTCGGAACTTCCCCGCTGGCACCCGGGTTCGCATCTCGACATCCACCTGCCCAGCGGTCTGATCCGCCAGTACTCGCTGTGCGGCGATCCCGACGAGCAGGGCGCCTACCGAATTGCCGTGCGGCGCATACCCGATGGCGGCGGTGGCTCCATCGAGGCGCACCAGCTGGCGGTCGGGGACGTGATCACCACCAACGGACCGCGCAACGCCTTCCCGCTGGCGGTGCCCGGCTTCGGGTCGCCGACCCGAACGCTGCGGTTCATCGCCGGCGGTATCGGTATCACGCCGATCCTGCCCATGCTGGCGCGCGCCGAACAGTTCGGCATCGACTGGTCGATGCTGTACGTCGGCCGCAGCCGAGACAGCCTGCCGTTCCTGGACGAGCTGACGCGATTCGGCGACAAGGTGCAGATCCGCACCGACGACGTCGACGGCCTGCCGACGGCCGACGATCTGCTGGGCGACTGCCGGCCGGGCACCTCGGTGTACACGTGCGGCCCGGCGCCGATGCTCAATGCGATCCGTACCCGGCTGGTCGGGGCGGACGACATCGAGCTGCACTTCGAGCGCTTCGCCGCGCCTCCGGTGACCGATGGCCAGGAGTTCAAGGTCGAGGTCGCCTCGACGGGCCAGACCGTTGCCGTCGCGGCCGACGAGACGTTGCTGACGGCGCTGATCAAAGCCGGTGTGCACGCACCGTATTCGTGCCAGCAGGGCTTCTGCGGTACGTGCCGGGTGAAGGTGCTCGCCGGCGCCGTCGACCACCGGGACGGCCTGCTGACCGAGACCGAACGCGAGGCCGGTCAGGCACTGATCTGTGTGTCGCGCGCGCAGGGCGACGGACCGCTGACCCTGGACCTCTAGCCGTCCGGTTTACGATGCCCCAATGCCAATGGCCGAGGGGACCGATTTCGCGGGCTACACCATCGTCCGGTGCCTGGGTTCCGGTGGCATGGGCGAGGTCTATGTCGCCCGGCATCCGCGACTGCCCAGGCAGGACGCGCTCAAGGTGCTGCGTCCCGAGATGTCCACGAATCAGGAGTTCCGCGAGCGGTTCCTGCGTGAGGCGGACCTGACCGCTGCGTTGTCGCATCCGAACATCGTCGGGGTGTACGACCGCGGCGAGTTCGACGGCCAGTTGTGGATCTCGATGGAGTACGTCGACGGCATCGACGTCGGCCGCCTGCTGCGCGGCGCCGGCGGCGTATCCGACGACCAGGCGGTCGCGATCATCAGCGCCGTCGCCGACGCGCTCGACTACGCGCACCAGCACGATCTGCTGCACCGCGACGTCAAACCGGCCAACATCCTGATCAGCGACACCGATCCGGCGAGCCGCCGAATCAAGTTGGCCGACTTCGGCATTGCGCGGTGCGCCAACGACTCCGCCGGGCTGACCGCGACGAACATGACCGTCGGCACCGTGTTCTACGCCGCTCCGGAGCAGCTGACCGGCAGCGTCATCGACGGCCGCGCCGACCAATATGCGTTGGCGGCCAGCGCTTTTCAGCTCTTCACCGGGGCGCCGCCGTTCGAGAACTCCAATGCCGCGGTGATCATCGGCAAGCACCTCAGCGCTCCCCCGCCGTCGCTCTCACAAAGCCGGCCCGATCTCGGCGCCCTGGACCCGGTGCTGGCCAAGGCACTCGCCAAGGATCCCAAGGACCGGTTCGACAAGTGCGCCGATTTCGCCCGCGCCCTTCAGCACGGGCTGGGCGTGACGGGCGCGGGTGCCACCATTTTGGCTCCCGCGGCGGCGGACAGGACGCAGGTCCTGCAGCCGGACAAATCCACGCGGTCCCGCCGGTCGCTGATCCTGCCCGTCGTGCTCACGGTGCTGCTGATCGCCGCACTGGTCTTCGCGGCCATCGAGTTCACCCGCGCCAAGGATGAACAGCCGGCACCGCCGCGTCCCGCAGCGACGACCACCACGGCTCCCCCGGCGACCACCACACCGTCGGCCACCGAGGCGCCACCGAGCCCGACATCGGCCGTCGCGCCCACCGAGCCTCCCGCCGAACCGACCGAGGCGACGGTCACCAGCACGGTCACGGTCGAGACCACCACCGCCGCACCGCCGACCACCCCGGCCACCACCGAAGCGCCTGCGCCAGAACAGGAGACGCCGATCCGCGAATGCATGGACCGGACCGGGATGACACGGCTGCAGTGCTGGGAAGAGATTCGCCGCGGCGAGCGGAGGCGCTGATGTCACCGAAGTTCGCCGTGGTCGCACCGGTCGCGGCCGGAGTCACCGCCGATCCGGTCTGGATGACGCAGTTCGCCCGCCACGTGGAGAGCTGTGGCTTCGAATCCATTGTGGCCGTGGAACATACGGTGCTGCTCACCGAGTACTCGAGCGTGTATCCCTACGACGCCTCGGGCCGCGTGGAGATTCCCGCCGACTGTGCGGTCCCGGATCCACTGGAGCTGCTGGCTTTCCTCGCCGGGCAGACGAGCACACTGGGCCTGGCGACGGGCGTGCTGGTGCTGCCGAACCATCACCCGGTGGTGTTGGCCAAGCGCGTCGCCACCTTGAACGCCTTGTCCGGCGGTCGTGTTCGCCTGGCCGTCGGCATGGGCTGGCTGCGCGAGGAGATCGAGGCGTGCGGCGCCCCGTTCGACGCCCGTGGCCGCCGCGCCGACGAGCAGATCGACGTATTGCGGCTGCTGTGGTCGGATCAGCCGGACGGCGCCACCCATTCCGGCGAGTTCTTCGAATTCGCCCATGCCGCTTGCTATCCCAAGCCGGTTTCGCCGATCCCGATCCACATCGGCGGGCACAGCCGGGCCGCGGCCCGCCGCGCCGGCCAGCGCGGTGACGGCTTGCAGCCGCTCGGCGTCGCCGGCGCGGAACTGTCGGCGTTGATCGCGCTGATGCGGGAGTCGGCCGAGCGGGCCGGCCGGGACCCCGACGCCCTCGAACTCTCCCTCGGACACCTGGTGCCCAAGGTCGACGCCGATCGTGCCGACCGGCTCGCGGAGCTCGGCGCCGACCGCATCGTGCTGGCGATGCCGCCCGTCACCGACATCGACGAGGCCAGGGACATGTTGTCGGCGTGCGCCGAACGGCTCGGGCTCACGCCGTGCCGCTGACAGTGGCCGACCGGCTGGCGCTGACCGACCTGGTGCACCGTTACGCCGCGGCCGTCGACGACCGCCGGTTCGACGATGTCGTCGAACTCTTCACCAGCACAGCGGAATTGGTCCTCCCGGACCCGCCCCGATCGCTGGACCCGGTACGGCCCGAGCACCGGCCCGACGGGGTCCGGGCCGCGATGGCCGCCCTGTCGGGCGTCGCCCGCACCCAGCACGAGATCGTCGGCGAGGTCTACACCGACGCCGTGGACCACGCTCGTGGCCGCATCACGTGCGTCGCCCACCACTGGACCCGCGGCGCCAACTCGGACGTCACCGATCTGGTGTGGCACCTGCGGTACGACGACGAGTACGCCCCGACCGGCGACGGCTGGCGCATCCGGCGCCGCGCCCTGACGCTCAACGCCATCGAGACCCGGCCCGTCCGCCGCCTCAGGGACTAGCGGTGGCCTCTGTCGGCCGCGCCACGATCAGCAGCGTGTCTCCGCCGACCTGCACGCCGCCGTCGCCGATCACCGCCGCCAGCCGGGCCCGCAGTTCGGCGGCGCGGTCGGCGGGCAGCACCAGGTGGTTGGAGTAGGTGAACACGAGGTCCAGCCACTGCTCGCGGGTGTACTGCTCACCGCGGGCGTAGGTCAGCTGCTGCACGGCGAATCCGGCGGTCTCCAGGTCGGCCACCACGTCGGCGCTGTCCATGCCCGAGCCGGTCCCGCCGGTGGGGGTCCCGGTCACCAAAGGTGAAGCGGCATCGAGGAAGTCGCGGTACACCTCCGCGAAATCCTGGCGCGACGGCTGCACCGGGAACAGCCGGTTCCACGCCAGCGCCAGCCGGCCGCCCGGGGCGAGCAACCGGCGAATCTTCGGCAGCGCCGCCGCCGGGTCGACCCAGTGGAACGACTGGGCGAACAGGACCACGTCGAAGGTCCGGCCGGCGTCGTCCCAGTCCTCGAAAGTGGCCACCTCGACGGTGACGCCGTGCTCGGCGGCGATCTCGGCCATCCTCGGATCCGGTTCCAGCGCAACCAGTTCCGCCCCGCGGGCGATCAGCTGCCGGGACGCGATCCCGGTTCCGGCGCCGACGTCGAGCACCCGGACCGGACCGGTCCCGACCAGTTCGTCGAGCATGGCCTCCGGGTAGCGGGGCCGGTGCCGGTCATACGACCGGGCGGCACCGCCGAACGAATCAGCTCGGTCACGCTGCCGGTACAGCTCATCAGACTCAGCCACGACTCGACGCTACCGGGAGCCCGTTCCCCGGATGCCGAGTGGTGCACCGGCGGCAGCTACGGGCATGCTGGACCCCATGACGCGTCCGCCGCGCCGGTGGGACCCGCTCCGACCGCTCGATCTGTTCACCTCGGTGGTGTCGACCGCCGCGGTGCTGCCGGTGAGCACCGGGGCGGCCGCGGCCTATCGGACGGCGTTGCTGACGGTGCGGCCGCTGGTGATCGGGCGCCGGATCACCGTCCGCATGAGCACCAGCGACCTGGCCTTCACCGTGACCAAGTTCGATTCCCGGTGGGATGCCGGCATCTTCGCCGTCGGCCACATCGGCACCGTCAAGATCGCCGCGGACAAGGTGAAATGGGCGGGAACCGAACTGAATTCGGTCTCGGCGAAGCTGAACAACCTACACATCCGGCCCTCGGTGCCACCGATGCTGGCCGCCACTCCCGTCGAGGTGACGGTGGAGGTGCCGTCCGACTCGCTCGACGAGCTGATCCGGGCCGCCGAACCGCGTGTGCGCACCGAGATCGGCGAGGACGGGGTCGCCCGAATCCGGTTGTCGCGCTTCCGCTCGGGGGTCATCGAGGTCGATCCCCATTTGCACGGCAACACGCTATGGCTCAAGCCCCGTGGCCTGACGCTGGGCGCCGCCCGGGTGCCGGTGCCCGGGCTCGCCCCGGCGTACCCGGTGCGGCTGCCCGAGCTGCCGTACGGCATGACCCTGACCTCGGTGGAGGTCGGTCCTGGCGTCGTACGTGTCGGCGCGACACTGCCGGAATGGCGGTTCGACCTGCCGCGCGCCGTCCTGGACGAGCTGATCAACCAACTCAGTGTGGTGGGCCGCCCGCTCGACGTGATCTGGCCGGGCTGATCCGCTGCGCTGAAGATCCGCCGATCCTTCATTACAGTCACGGTCGTGACCATCGGCTACTCCCGATACGTCGCGCTCGGCGACAGCCAGACCGAGGGCCTGTTGGATGGCGACGACAACACCGGCATCCAGGGTTTCGCCGACCGCCTGGCCTGGCGACTCAACGCATTACAGCCTGGACTCCAGTACGCGAACCTCGCGGTGCGGGGCCGCCGCATCAGTGACGTACTGGACCGGCAACTGCCGCTGGCCCGGGACATGAACCCCGATCTGATCACCAGCTGCATCGGGATGAACGACGTCACCCGGCCGGTGCGCAGCTTCGACAAGGCGCTGGAGGACATGCGCCGTGTGCACATCGAACTCGCCGCCACCGGCGCGACCGTGGTCACGACGACGTTTCCCGACATCGCCCGCATCCTGCCGGTGGGACGGGTGCTCAGCGGCCGGCTGCGCCGCATCAATGAGGTGATCCGGGCCGACTCGACCCGTTTCGGCTTCCGGCTGGTCGACCTGTCGACGGCCACCTCGATGCTGGACCCCGCGACCTGGGCCGTCGACCGGGTGCACGGCTCCCCGCACGGCCATCAACTGTTCGCCGACGCCGCCGCCGAGGCGCTGGAGTTGCCCGGAAGTGATCACCGCTGGGCCGAGGTCGAGGGTGAACTCGTGCTGCCGCGACTGCGCGAGCGCATGTATTCGCAGCTGATGTGGGCCCAGAACATGCTGATGCCGTGGGTGTGGCGGCACACGCTGGGCAGTTCTCGAGGTAAGGGGCTCGAGCCGAAGCGCCCGGTGCTGGCGCCGCTCGACGCCAGCCCGGCGTTATCCGAGGCCGAGTAGTCCGAGCGGCAGCGGCGATTCACCGCGTCCGAGCGCACCGACGACGCCCGGGCAGAACGACGAGATCGCGAAGCCGGTGAACATCGTGGCCGGGCCCAGCGACATGCCCGAGGTGTCGGCGACCTTGGCCGCCGCGTCGGCCAGGGTCTGGCCGGGCTGCGCGAGCATCGGGCACACCGACTGGCCCAGCGCGACCGGATCAGACCCGTTCGGCAGCATCATGTCGGCGTTGCTGAGCGCGTTGTTGAAGGCATCGACGCCCGCATCGGCGCTGGCCGGAGCGGCTGCGACGAGGCTGCCCACGATTCCGACGGTGGTAGCTGCAATTGCGATGGCGGCGCCGAATGTGCTCTTCATGATGTCCTCATCATAGGGGAAGCAGGTTGCCGCTACCGCCTCGCGGCCGTCTCAGACGCCCGTCCAGGCGCTTGCAATCCGGGTTCCGATGTCGATGACCTTGGCATCTGCGCTGTTGATCTCGCCTGCCACATGCTGGGCGATGAAGCGCCGGATCTCGCCGTCGACGTTGGCAACGATGCGCAACAGCTCCGCCCGGATCGATGACGACGTCACGTGGATGGCGATGTCCGACGACCGTGGCGTCTTGACGTCGATGACGAGGAGCAGCGGGTGGGCGGCCCGCGCGGTCGCGGTCAGGTTGATCTCGCCGAACACCATGAACCGGGGCCGGTCGATGCGCAGGTCCAGCGTCATGTCGATTTCCAGCGGGATGCGGATTGCGAAGGTGATTTCTTCACCGAGCGTCCTGGCCACCACGGGGTGTTTGATCTGCACGCGCGCGGTGACCTTCGCGAGCCCGCCGGGGCCCTGGGCGATGGGACCCATGTCGAAGGCTTCACCGGCGATGCCGCCGATCGCGTCCGCGACACGTTCCTCGCTGACCGCGACCTCGAAGAATCGTCGACCGAATTCCTCGTAGGACATGTATTCGTGTTGTGGTTGCACTGGCATGGTGTGACTACGTTCTCATGTCGGGGACGGAAGCAGCGGCAACTGGCGGCTTCATTCGGCAAAGAGTCGCAGGCCGACGATGCCCCGGCCCCCGATACCCAGCTCCGCGATGACCACACCGCGGTAGCCGTCCCGTCGGACGCCGGCCAGGACGTACCGGCCTGCGGCAATGACCTTCTGCACGCGCGTTCCGGCGAGTTCTTCGACCAGTTCGGACACGCTGAGCCGGGCGTCAGGGCCGCGGGTGATCTGCACCGGCTCACTGAGCCGGCGCTTGACCGCCAGCTCGTCGCCCGTCGCGGCATCGGCCAGCAGCCCCGTCAACGCACGCTTTGCTCTTGTCCCTCCGGTGCGCAGCCCGCCGAGAAAACCCACCGCGCCGCCGGGGCCCTGGTTGCGCAACAGCGCCGCCGAGAGCCCCAAACCCGCCGGCAGCGCCGCGGCGCCGCACCGGACGAACTGCACGACCATGCCCGGCAGCTCCCAAAATGCTTGCAGCCGAGAAATTTTCAGCGACGCGTCGGAGCCCTCTGCCACCACGTCGTACTGCAGATAGACCGGGATGCGCAGCTGCACCTGGGTGCCCATGTGCACTTCGAGCTCGAGGTCACGCACGACGGTGTTGCCGAGCACGATGTCGGCGTCGCGGTGGAACACGATGGTGCGCGGCCCGATGAAGGTGTCGTAGAACTGTGCGATGGCACGGTGACCGACGTGCGGCCGGGAACCGGCAGGGTCCTCGACGCGTCCGTCGGCGCTGAACAGATCCACCCAGGCCGCCTTGTCGTGCGCTGCCGTGGCGGCAGGCGAGCGCTCGACGGTGGCCAGGAGGTCGTCGCGGGTCGGCGATTGTGGTACCGGCATGTCTCCATCGTCCACCACCGCCGAGTTCGGCTGCGAGGGGATGGCCTGTCGGATCGTCGTGGCAGATGTCGCCGATGTCGCGCACACTGGTCGGTATGAGCAACAACGGCCCGTTCGGCATCGATCCGGAAGAGTTCGATCGCGTCCTGCGCGAGACGGGCGAGGGCATCCGGGGCGTATTCGACCGCCTCGGCCGCGGTGCCGCCTGGGCCAACGTGGTGAACGACCTGACCCGGACGCCGCGGCACGCGACGCAGCCCGAGACCACCGGCGACACCGGCGACGGCGTGTGGGTGGTGTACACCGTCGCCGCGGACGGCGGAGCGCACGTCGAAGAGGTCTACCCCTCCGAACTGGAGGCCCTGCGGGCCAACAAGAACAACACCGACCCGTCCCGAAAGGTCAGGTTCCTGCCCTACGGCATCGGGGTGAGCGTGCTGGACGCGCCTGAACAGGCCGGCGCACCGCAGCGTGACGACGATCAGACGGCGGGGCACGAACCCCGCTGATATTGACCTGCCGACTATATCCCCGGCGACGCGGCTGACACGCTACGCTTTGCCACATTGTCGTGTGGCAGTAGTGCGAGGGGAGATGACCAGGATGTTTCGGGTACTGACGGTGGCCGCAGCGATCGCCGGAACCGCCATCGGGCTGGCACCCTTCGCGAGCGCCGATCCGGCGCTGGGCGGCAGCGACGATCCCGGCCGCTACCCCACTGACGTCCCCGGCATGAACTACCAGGCCGTCAACGGCGCGCCGTGCGACAACCACGACATCTTCATCTTCGGCCGCGGTCCGGGCGGCGCATCCATGGCCTGCCACTGGATTCCCAACCAGTGGCCGCCCGTCGACACCGGATTCTGGGGCTACTCCTATGCGATCCAGGGCGTCAAGGACATCGGTTCTCCGTGCCCGGGCCCGCAGACCGCGGCGCAGGCTCCTGACGGCCGACCGCTGCTGTGCCTGGGAGCGCAGGGCTGGCAGCCCGGCTTCAAGACCGGCGACGGGTTCTTCCCGAGCTGATCCCCACACTGCACCGCGAGCCGCTGGCCGGGTGTCGACATTCGTCACTGGCGGTAGTGCGCATTCAATTCGTTTGCAGCGCAGCACTTTCGCCTTCCATGGTTGTGGGTCACCGGTAGCCTCAAGTGCCGCGGTCGCTGACCGCCATCGCTGCCGACCGCCGTCGCTGCGATCCGCCGCGCTGCTGACCGTCATCGCCGCGACCCGCACCGCGCCCCGATCCCGCCTTCTGTTTCGGACCAGCCGACCGATTCGAACGGACGGCCGATATTCGCCCATAGGACATCGCCGGTGAGGCTGGGTTGCCGCATCGGGGCGTCGTATCAGGTTGCGGGACTGTCTGTTTCACCATCGGAATCTCCGCTCTCGGGCGGGTAGAGCGTGGGGTGGTGGTAGTGGTTGGTTCGTGGTTGGCCGACGTCGAGCAGGGGTGGTGGGGTCCATTGGGTGCGACCGTCGGGGCCCATGGTGGTGTGCCAGCCGCCGGTGTCGACCAGACGGTTGTCGCGGCCGCAGGCCAGGGTGAGGTTGGTGATGTCGGTGGGGCCGTCGTCGCGCCAGTTGGTGTTGACGTGATGAGCCTGCGAGCGCGAGGCGGGGGCGATGCAGTTGGGGCGGGTGCAGCCGTGGTCGCGGGCGAACAACGCCAGGCGTTGGGCTGTACTGGCGGTTCTCGCTGCCCGGCCCAAGTAGAGCGGTTGGCCGGTGTGCTCATCGAACACCGCCAGGTAGTTGTCCGAGCCCTGGGCTGCCATCCGCACCAGATCCTTCACCAGGAGCTTGGTACCGGTGTGGGTGAGCGCCATCCCGGCGCGCTTTTCCAGCTCGGTGACGGTGCAGGTGGCGACCACCGCGACGGGGAACCCGTTGTGCACCCCGGAGGTTCCGGTGGCCAGCATCATCCGGCCCACGAATTTGAAGGCGTCGTACTGCCGCTGCGCCACAGTCCTTGTGTCGTTGTCGATCTGCTCCTGCGTCGGGGTCCCGGAGAAGCAGGGTTCCGGATCGGCCGGGTTGCACATGCCCGGGGCGGCGTACTTGTCGAACAACACCTCCCAGTAAGCCCGCCCTTCCGGATCGAGTTGAGCGGTGACGTCGGTGCGCCCGTCAGGCCGCTGCTTACCCATCACGAACGACCGCTTCGGATCCGGCTCATCGTCGTTGGGTTCGGGCCCATCCTGATCCAGCTTGTACAACAAATCCGCCGCGACTTTGCGGAGGTCTTCGGGGGTTTTGACCCGGGCATCGGCCACCAGATCCGTCTCGCACTGCAACAACGTGACCGGGTCGGCCGCCCACAACGGCACCTTGCCGAAAAACCAGGCGATCACCTGCACGTGCTCACTATTGATCGCACCCTCGGCCAACGCGGCGGCCACCAGTTCCCACACCGGACCCAACGCCTCGCCCGTGATCGCCGAGCGCGGACCCAAATTATCCGTGTCCCGCACCCTCCGGCGGGCCTCCTCCCGGCTGATCCGCAACCGCACATGCAACACCTCAGGCCAATCCTTGGCCCCGATCCCCTTGGCGGTGGCCTGGGTTTGTGCCGCGGCCAGGATCTGATGGTCGACCGCCTCGGCCGCGCACTTCAGGGTTTCGCGGCGGGACTGCAGCTCCAACAGGACTTTGATGGGCAACCCGCTGTAGTCCAGGCCGTTGACCGTGGCGATCGCATCCTCAAGCGCCGCGTAGGCGTTGAGGACAGTAGCGGAGTCGATGGCCATACTCGAACATTAGTTCGAATCACCGACAAGGCGCTGTGACGAATGGGCCACTAGTTACCTCCTGCAACCAGCGCTAACAAAGTGACCAAAGTTTTTTCGAGAGCGTCGCCGGTAAGGCAAGGAAACCCGGCCATCCAGCGCGGCACCCCATCCGGCAGCCTGGATCAGCCCAAGCTTTTCTCAAAATGACGCCGAATGGCAGCGAGCATCGCCGCGTGCGCCTTCTCCGCCTGCGCAGCAGTGAAAGCCATGAACGGAGAAGGTGCCTCTATATCCACTACCTCGGTGAGAGCGGTGCCTGCGCCGGCAGGCGCGAAGGTGACGGTGCCACTGAGCCGCACGGACGGAAATTGGCGCGCCTCGGTGTGCACGACGCCGTCGGGCGCGATCAGCACCGTGGCCCGGTAGGTCACGCGCAGACTCAACGGGCCGAATGGGATGCGATCCCGCACCCGATAGTCACGGCGGCGGCCCCGCACATCCTGCTGATCGGCCAGACAGTCCACCGCCACCACGAGCGGATGAACCAGCTTCATATTCGCCAGATCTGTATAGAAGGTGCGGACTTCGTCGGGCGTCCCCGGCACCTCTTCCCTGAGTTCGAACCGGGACCGCGACAGCCACATCGACCCACCGTAACTTGACCGTTTCAGATGGTCAGCCAGTATCCGCCGAATCGGCGGCATGAGCTGCCCGACAGGACGTCGAAACCGACGCAAAAGCCGCGCAGAGGCCGGTCACGCCGGTCTCGGAATTAGCTGGTCACGACCTCGCAACGACCGTCACGACCTTGCATTTGCGCAAAAGCTGTGTATGGCAGTATGTTTTGCGCATTCACCTGCGAAGACGTGAAATCGCTTCTGCCCCAAACGATGCGAATACACACCGATGTAACGCACACCACAGGATTCGCGAAACGTGATGGCAGACACAGTATTTTGACCGTCGCGATTTTCCGTTGCTAGCGTTCATCGCCATGTTTGCTATTGCGACCGCCTCGCTGCTGGCTTTGGTCAACCAGGTTTCGGGTACGCCGTACGTCTCCGGCGGAGACACGGCACGCGGCACTGACTGCTCCGGACTGGCCTCCTGGGTGGCCAACGCGGCCACCGGCCGCCCCATCTACGGCAACCGGTTCAACACCGGCAACGAAGAGGCCGCACTGCGGGCTCGTGGCTTCCTGCCCGGCACCGCGCCCGGCGCCCTGAACATCGGCTGGAACGGCGGCCACACGGCCGTGACGCTGCCGGACGGCACTCCGGTGTCCAGCGGTGAGGGCGGTGGCGTCCGCATCGGTGGCGGCGGCGCCTTCCAGCGCCAGTTCACCCACCACATGCACCTGCCGATGGCCCCGGGTGAGGACATCCCCGCCGACCTGCCTCTCGACGGCCCGCTGGACGCGCCCCTGGCGCCTCCGGCCGACCCGGCCGACCTCCCGGCCCCGGAAATCATCGAGGCGGCCAACTTCGCGCCCGCTCCCGAGGCCCCGGCGCCGGCCCCCGAGGCGCCTGCCCCGGCTCCTGAGGGCCCGGAGATGCCCGTCTAACCGTTCGACGACCCCTCTGTTTCACAGTCAGGGCTGCCACCGCTCAGCGATGGCAGCCCTGACTGCTATCTGACGTCTTCGGCAAGGTGGGTTCCGGTCAGGGTGTTCCCGGCCGCGACCAGGTCGGCCGGAGAACCCTCGAAGATGACCCGGCCGCCCTCGTGACCTGCGCCGGGACCCAGGTCGATGATCCAGTCGGCGTGCGCCATGACGGCCTGGTGATGTTCGATGACGAGGACCGACTTGCCGCCGTCGACGATCCGGTCCAAGAGCGCGAGCAGTTGCTCGACGTCCGCCAGGTGCAGGCCGGTGGTCGGCTCGTCGAGGATGTAGATGTCGCCCTTCTCCCCCATCTGCGTGGCGAGCTTGAGTCGTTGTCGCTCCCCGCCGGACAGTGTGGTCAGCGGCTGCCCGAGCGTGAGGTAGCCCAGCCCGACGTCCACCATCCGGGCGAGGATTTTCTGTGCGGCCGGCACTTTCGCGTCACCGTCGGAGAAGAACTGCTCGGCCTCGGCGACGGGCATGGCGAGCACTTCGGCGATGTTCTGCCCGCCCAGGGTGTATTCGAGCACCGAGGCCCCGAACCGCCGGCCTTCGCACTCTTCACAGCGCGACTCGACGGTCGCCATCACTCCCAGGTCGGTGTAGATGACTCCGGCTCCGTTGCATGCCGGGCAGGCGCCTTCCGAATTCGAGCTGAACAGTGCGGGTTTGACGTCGTTGGCCTTGGCGAACGCCTTGCGGATGTGGTCGAGCAGTCCGGTATAGGTGGCCGGGTTGCTGCGTCGCGATCCCCGGATCGGCGCCTGGTCGATGGTGACGACGCCGTCGCGCCCGGCCACCGACCCGTCGATCAGGGAGCTCTTGCCCGAGCCCGCCACGCCCGTGATCACGGCGAGCACGCCGAGCGGGATGTCCACGTCGACGTCCTGCAGATTGTTGGTGTTTGCGCCACGAATCTCCAACGCCCCGTTGGCTTCTCGCACCGACTCCTTCAGCGCCGCCCGGTCGTCGAGATGCCGTCCGGTGATACTGCCGCTACCGCGCAGCCCCTTCACCGTGCCTTCGTAAACCACCTGGCCGCCACCCGAGCCCGCCTCGGGACCGAGGTCCACCACGTGGTCGGCGATGGCGATCACTTCCGGCTTGTGTTCGACGACCAGCACGGTGTTTCCCTTGTCCCGCAGCTGAATCAACAGGTCGTTCATGCGGGTGATGTCGTGCGGATGCAGTCCGATGGTCGGCTCGTCGAACACGTAGGTGACGTCGGTCAGGGCCGAGCCGAGGTGGCGAATCATCTTGACCCGCTGCGCTTCTCCGCCGGAGAGTGTGCCGGCGGGGCGCGCCAGGGAGAGGTAGCCCAGACCGATCGCGACAAACGAGTCGAGCGTGTGCCGCAATGTCGCCAACAGGGGCGCCACGCCGGCGCCGAGGCGCTTGTCGTCGGCCAGCGCCCCGACCCACTCCGCGAGGTCGGTGATCTGCATGGCGCAGGCCTCGGCGATGTTGACGCCCTTGATCTTTGACGAGCGAGCCAGCTCCGACAACCGGGTGCCGTCGCACTCGGGACAAGTCGTGAACGTCACCGCCCGCTCGACGAACGCCCGGATATGGGGCTGCATCGCCTCGACGTCCTTGCTCAGGAACGATTTCTTGATCTGCGGGATCAGCCCCAGGTAGGTGAGGTTGACGCCGTCGACCTTGATCTTGGTCGCCTCCTTGTGCAGCAGGGCGTCCAGTTCCTTCTTGGTGAACTTCTTGATCGGCTTGTCGGGGTCGAAGAAGCCGCAGCCGTTGAAGATTCGGCCGTACCAGCCGTCGATGCTGAAGCCGGGAATGGTGATGGCGCCCTCGTTGATCGACTTGCTGTCGTCGTACAGCGCGGTGAGATCGATGTCGTTGACGGCGCCACGACCCTCACACCGCAGACACATACCGCCCACGATGTTGAAGTCGCGACGCTCTTTGACGGTGCGTCCGGCGCGCTCCATGGTCACCGCCCCGGCCCCGCTGATCGAGGCGACGTTGAACGAGAACGCCTGCGGCGAGCCGATGTTCGGTTCACCGATCCGGCTGAACAGGATCCGGAGCAGCGCACCGGTGTCGGTGGCGGTGCCGACCGTGGAGCGTGGGTCGGAGCCCATCCGCTCCTGGTCGACGATGATCGCGGTCGTCAAACCCTCGAGCACGTCGACGTCGGGGCGGGCCTGCGACGGCATGAAGCCCTGCACGAATGCGCTGTAGGTCTCGTTGATCAGCCGCTGCGATTCGGCGGCGATGGTGTCGAACACCAGCGAGCTCTTGCCGGAGCCGGACACCCCGGTGAACACCGTCAGCCGCCGCTTGGGGATCTCGACGCTGATGTCCTTGAGGTTGTTCTCCCGGGCACCGACCACGCGGATGAGGTCATGGCTGTCAGCGGCATGCGTTCTGCTGGGCATACCCACACGCTAACCGGGCCTCGAGCCGGGTCGCTTCTCGATTCCTGATCACTTCTCGCGAGCAGCCATAAAACTGTCGAAAATCACTGGGATATCGACAGTTTTATGTCTCCTCGCGAGAACACCGCTACTTGCCGAAGCCCGCCTTGCGCAGGGCGTCGGCCATCGAGCCGGACGGCACAGACTCGCGGCGGCCACCGCCATTGCCGCGCTGCGGATTACGTCCGCGATCTTGGCCATTGCCGCGGTTCTGTCCGCCACCGTTACCGCCGCGGTTGCCGCCATCGCGTCCGCGCGGCTGCCCGCCGCCGTCGCGCCGGGCTCCGCCGCCCTGCTCGGGCCGCTTGCCGTCGCGGGCGCGCTGCGGGTCGTCGTTGAGCCGCAGGCTCAGTCCGATGCGCTGCCGCTCGACATCGACCTCGAGCACCTTGACTTTGACGACCTGGCCGGACTTGACCACCTCGTGCGGGTCGGAGACGAAGCGGTCGGCCATCGCCGACACGTGCACCAGACCGTCCTGGTGCACGCCGACGTCCACGAAAGCGCCGAACGCGGCCACGTTCGTCACGACGCCCTCGAGCACCATGCCGACCTTGAGGTCGGACACCTTCTCGACGCCGGCCGCGAAGGTCGCGGTGGAGAACGCGGGGCGCGGGTCGCGGCCCGGCTTCTCCAGCTCGCCCAGGATGTCGGTCACGGTCGGGATGCCGAATCGTTCGTCGGCGAAGTCGCCCGGCTTGAGCGCGCGCAGCTTCCGCTCGTCGCCGATCAGTTCGGCGAGGGTGACGCCGGCGCGGTCGAGGATGCGCCGCACCACCGGGTAGGCCTCGGGATGCACACCCGAGGCGTCCAGCGGGTCGTCGCCTTCCCGGATGCGCAGGAAGCCGGCGCACTGCTCAAAAGCCTTGGGGCCCAGACGTGGAACGTCGAGCAGACCGCTGCGGCTGCGGAACGGTCCGGTCTTGTCGCGGTACGACACGATCGACTCGGCCAGCGATTCGGTGACGCCGGAGACCTTGGCCAGCAGCGGCACCGAGGCCGTGTTGAGGTCGACACCGACCGCGTTCACGGCGTCCTCGACCACCGCGTCGAGGCTGCGGGCCAGGGTTCCGGGCGTCACGTCGTGCTGGTACTGCCCGACGCCGATCGACTTCGGCTCGATCTTGACCAGTTCGGCGAGCGGGTCCTGCAGACGACGGGCGATCGAGACCGCGCCGCGCAGCGTCACGTCCAGGTCGGGCAGCTCGTGGGCGGCATAGGCCGATGCCGAGTACACCGAGGCGCCGGCCTCGCTGACGATCGCCTTGGTCGGCAGCCGCTTGGGACCGGACGCGCCCGCCGCCTTCAGGTCGGCGATGAGTTCGGTTGCCAGCGCATCGGTTTCGCGGGACGCGGTGCCGTTACCGATGGCGATCAGTTCGACGTTGTGCCGCGCGACGAGGGCGGCCAGCGTCGCCTTGGCGTCGTTCCACTTGTTCTGCGGCTGATGCGGGTAGATGGCACAGGTGTCGACGACCTTGCCGGTGCCGTCCACCACCGCGACCTTCACACCGGTGCGGAACCCGGGATCGAGTCCCAGCGTGGCGCGGGTTCCGGCCGGCGCGGCCAGCAGCAGGTCCTTGAGATTCTTGGCGAACACCGCGACGGCGTCCTCCTCGGCGCGCTGCCGCAGCCGGATCCGGGCGTCGACGGCCGCCGAGAACATCAGCTTGGTGCGCCAGGCCCAGCCGACCGTCGCGGTCAGCCACGGCGTGGCGGCGCCCCCGGCAGCCATGTCCACACCGAGCGACTGCGCGATCATGGCCTGGTACAGCGTCTCGTCGCCGCCGTCGAAGTTGAGCGACAGCGCCTCTTCCTTCTCACCTCGCAATACCGCCAGCACGCGGTGCGACGGCATGTCCTCGAGCGGCTCGGAGTACTCGAAGTAGTCGCGGAACTTCTGGGCGGCAGGGCTTTTCGCCGCCTCCTCCGACCACGGCTTGGTGGTCAGGGTGCCGTCGGACCAGAACTTCTCGCGCACGGCACCGACCAGTTCGGCGTCCTCGGACACCCGCTCCACCAGGATGTGGCGCGCGCCGTCGAGTGCGGCGGCGACGTCGGCCACCTCCTCACCCAGGAACTCGGCGGCCACGTCCTCGGGGTTGAGCGTGGGGTCGGCGAGCAGCCGGTCCGCCAGCGGCTCCAGGCCGGCCTCGCGGGCGATCTGCGCCTTGGTGCGGCGCTTGGGCTTGTACGGCAGGTAGATGTCTTCGACCCTGGACTTCGTCTCGGCGGCCAGCAGCGCCGCCTTCAGGTCGTCGGTGAGCTTGCCCTGTTCTTCGATCGAGGCCAGCACAGCGTCGCGCCGCTGATCCAGTTCACGCAGATACCGGAGCCGCTCCTCGAGGGTGCGGAGCTGACCGTCGTCCAGGCTGCCGGTGACTTCCTTGCGGTACCGCGCGATGAACGGCACGGTCGCGCCTTCGTCCAGCAGCCGTACCGCGGCGTCGACCTGACCTTCGGCGACGGCCAACTCTTCGGCCAGGCGGGCGTTCACGGACTTGACGACAGACTTGACGCTCAAATTCACGGGCTGGACCCTACCCAATGCTGCCGACAGTCGTCGGCAGCGGCGAGTAAGTTTGCGCTATGCCTCAGCCGATCCCGACGCACCACGCCCCTGGGCGCACCCGGTAGCGCGACATGAATCCCGACGTGCGCACCCTGTGGATGGTCGTCTCCATGACCGCCCTGCTGTTCGGGTTGCTGCATGTCTGGGTGGGGGCCGGTAGGCGGCGACATCCGGCGGTCCAGCTGTGGGGCGCGGGCAATTTCCTGGGTGCCCTCGGAGCCGGGCTGCTGAGCGCCCGCGGGCTGGTGCCCGAGGTGTTGTCGGTGACGGTCTCCAACGTCCTGATCGTCATGTGCTGGTCGTTGATCTGGGGTGGTCTGTGCGCCTTCAACGGCCAGCCGGTCCGCGGCCGGGTGATGGCTGCCGGGCCGCTGGTGGTGCTGGCCGCGTTCGAGTTGATACCGCCGTTCAACGTCAGCATCCCGGCCCGGGTGTCCCTGACGGCTCTCGTGCTGGCCGGATATTTCGCGCTCAGCGTCGTCGACGGCATCAAAGCCCAGCGTGTCGAGCGCCTGGCGTCGCGGCGCATCCTGATCGGCCTGTACGTCGTCGCGGCCGCGGCGACCGTCGCGCGTTCGGTCAGCCTCCATCTGGACGCCGGCGCGGTGCAGTTCGCCACCACCAGCGCGGCCGTGTCGGTGCCGATGCTCTTCTTCGCTTTCGCCGTGATGGCCATCAACCTGTGCCTGTCGCTGATGGGTTGGGAGCGGCTCGAGGATCAATTGGCCGACGCGGCGATGCTCGACTCTCTCACCAGGACGCTGAACCGCGCGGGCTTCATGATCCAGGCGCAGCGGCTGGCCGAGGAGTGCGTCGCGCGCCAGTTGCGGTGCTCGGTCATCGTGATGGATCTGGATGAGTTCAAGGCCGTCAACGACGTCTTCGGGCACGAGGCCGGCGACCGGCTGCTGACCGAGTTCGCATGCGTGGCACGGTCGAATCTGCGCAGCGGCGACCTGTTGGCGCGGATCGGCGGCGAGGAATTCTGCGCGATGCTGCCGGGTGTCGACGAAAGTCAGGCGGCCGTCATCGCCGACCGGCTCCGGGTGGCGTTCGCCGCCGCCACGTTCAGCCACAATGACGCGGTGCTCGCCGGAACGGTGAGCATCGGGGTATCGCAGCTCGGGCACAAGGCGGGGTTGCGGTCGGCGATCCGCCGCGCCGACGTGGCGATGTACGAAGCGAAGAGCCGGGGCCGCGACCGCGTGATCCGCGCCTCCGCGGCGGGCAGGGACTGAGCTCTCGACTCAGTACGTCCCGCAGTTCGGCGACGTGGGCTCACCGTTGAAGCGCGCCGCGATCCATTGCATGGCGGGCTCGCCGTCGACCAGCATCGGCAGGGCATGGTTGATCACCAGTTTGTTCAGGAACGGGGGCTCCTCGTTGGTGCGGAACTCGACATCGGCCCCCTTGTCGCACCAGTCCCGCCCGAGCTGGTTGGCCGCGGTCCACGGCACGAGCGGGTCGTAGCGGTTGCTGTTGATGAGGACCGGAGCGTTGGGCTTGTACTTGCCGAGCTTCTGCATGTCGAACAGCGTCTTGAAGGGCTCTTCCTCGACCAGCACGTTGATGTCCTCGGTGAAGTACGGCTGCAGATGCCGGAACATGAAGTCGACGATGGTCTGAGCGACACACTGCCGTGAGACGCTCTCGAGCATGTCCTTGCCGCGCTGGGTGAGCTTGGAGCGGATCAGGTCGGCGAACTCGGGGTAGGCGTAGATTTCGCCGTTGAGCGCGTAACCGACCACGCCGACCAGCGCGCTGCCGTCGGTGTACGGGAACAGTTCCTTGAGATCGGCCACTGGCGCCCCGGCGTACGTGCCGACGACGTGCAGTTCAGGCGCGTAGGACGACGCCAGCTCGGCCGCCGACGCCGCCGCGCCTCCGCCTTGCGAGTAGCCCCAGAAAGCAACGGGCCCATCGGGATCCAGCGAGGTGCCCGGCAGCTTCTTGGCGGCACGCGTGGCGTCGAGCACCGCGGCGGCCTCGGCGACGCGGTTGACGTACGTGTGCATCCCGGGAGTACCGAGGCCCTCGTAGTCGGTCATCACGATCGCGAATCCGCGCGCGACCATCGTGGCGATGAACGCCTCTTCGTAGTTGACCATGATGTCCCAGCCACCCGAGTAATGGATGCCCTGGTTGAACTGGCGCGACGGTGCGCACTGGTTGCCCTGGCCCTGCGTACCGACCGCGTAGCTGATCAGTGGCCGCGGCCCCTTGCCCGGCCAGTCGTTGTACGGCTCGAAGTAGGTACCGGTCACGGCGACCGGGTTTCCGCGGGCATCGGTGCTGCGGTACATGATTCGCGTGCCGGTGGCCATGATGGCGCCGAGCTGGCCGGACGGTTCGAGCACCAGGCGCGACGGTTCGGTGCGGATCAGGTCCCCGGGGCGGCCGGGCGGCAGCGGGTCCGGGGGTAGATAGAACTCGGCGTACTGCGGCTCGTCGCCGTCCGCGTGGGCTGCGGGCACTCCCGCGAGCACTGAACCGATGAGCAGACACGCTGCCAGAACGCCCCCGAAACGATGCATAACGGGACAATAACAATGGGAATCTCGTACACGAAATGAGAAGTACCTGAAATCAAGAATTCAATTCTTGACAGACGTCGAGTGACAGGCCGCACAGACATTACCTGGAAGCGATCCACGAAGTCGGCGAGCCCGATGTGTCCGCCACGGCATATCGCGGGCGATTCCGCGTGACATCACACCTGCGAGAACGCCGCTATCGGAGTTTCTGCCCCGGCGCGCTGATTTACTGGCCATCGTTACTTCGACCCCGGAGATGAGCAGCAATGGACGACGAGACGACGGCCGCCCCCGACGCAGCGGACAGCCCGCCGGTGATCACCGCGCAGGGGCTCGCTGTCATCGGCGAGCACGGCCCGCTCTTCTCTGATGTCGACCTGGAGTTGCGGCCGGGATTCCACGCCATTCAGATGCCGGGCGGTCCGGCGCAGCACACGCTCCTGCTGTCGCTGGCAGGCCGGCTCAAGCCGACGCGCGGCACCGTCACCGTCAATGGCGCGACGGGGCCCCGCGGCATCCGGAAGCACTGTGCTATCGCCGCGTTCGCCGACATCGACGACCTGGAAGACATGGTGACGGTCCAGACGGTCATCACCGAGCAGCGCCGCTGGGTGTCGCCGTTCCCGGCCTGGGTTCCGGTCCAGTCGGACGTCCCGGAGATGACGGCGGTCTTCGGCGACGACCTTCCGCTGCTGTCGCCAAAGAGCTTCATCATCGAGCTGTCCGATCTCGAGCTCTTTCTGCTGCGCATCACCCTGGCCCTGATGTCCGACCGGCCGGTGCTGATCGTCGGCGACCTCGAGCAGGTCCGCGACAACGAACGCCGTGCCCTCGCGGTACAGCGGCTCGGCGCCCTCGCCGAGCACCGCACCGTCGTCGTCGGAGTGACCAACCCGCTGGGCGAGGACGCCCCCGACCACGTTCTGCATGACCGCCGCATGCTGACCGGAAAGGCCTGACCATGCTTGCTGGACTCGCATTCGGCTCGGAGATCAAGCGATTCGGCCGCAGCCGCATGACGCGCGCCGCGATCGTGGTGCTGATGCTGCTGCCGCTGGTGTACGGCGCGCTGTACCTGTGGGCGTTCTGGGACCCGTTCGGCCAGGTCAACAAGATGCCAGTGGCCCTGGTGAACGCCGACCGCGGTGCCGTCGTCGAGGGCGTCCACGTCAACGCGGGCGACGAGATCGCCCGGAGCCTGACCGCGGACCACAGCCTCGACTGGCATGTGGTGAGCGAAAAGGAGGCGCGCGACGGCGTCGAGCACGGCAAGTTCTACTTCATGCTGGAGCTGCCGGAGAACTTCAGCGAGGCCATTGCCTCGCCCGTCAGCGGCGATCCCCAGAAGGCCCAGCTGATCGCGGTGTACAACGACGCCAACAACTACATCTCCTCGACCATCGGCCGCACGGCCACCAGCCAGGTGCTCAACGCGGTGTCGACGCGCATCTCCGGCCAGGCGGTGAATCAGATTCTGTCCGTGGTGGTTTCGTCCGGAGCCGGCATCAAGCAGGCCGCCGACGGAGCGCAGAAGCTGGCCGACGGCGCAGCGCAGGTGGACGCCGGCGCGGGCAAGCTGGTCGGCGGCCTCGACGACGCCCGGAACGGCTCGGCCAAGCTGTCGGCCGGCGCCAAACAACTCTCCGCGGGGATCAACCAGGCCACCGATCCGCTGCTGAAAGTGACCAAGGCCCTGTCGCAGGTCGGCGGGAGCACCGAGCAGTTGCAGCAGAGCGCGACGGCGCTGGAGCAGGCCGCCGATCAGGCCGGCGCGCTCGCCACCGCGCAGGACACCGCGGCAGCAGCGATCGGTTCGGTGATCCAACAACTTTCGGTGAACCAGGACCCGGTTTCGGTCGGCGCGGTCAACACCCTGCGCGGCGTCCAGGACCAGCTGAACGGCCACCAGTTCACGCCACAGATCCGCCAGCAGATCACCGATGGACGCAATGCCGCGATCTCGATGACCGAGAACCTGCGGTCCCCCGGCAGCCCGCTGCGGACTGCTCTCGATCAGGTGGGCGGCACCGGCCAGCAGCTCACCGACAAACTGAACCAGTTGCGTAACGGCGCCCAGCAGTTGGCCACCGGCAACGCGCAATTGGCAAGCGGCATCGTGCAACTCGATGACGGGGCGCGCCAGTTGAAGTCGGGCACCGTCCAGCTCAAGGACGGCAACCACGAACTGGCCACCAAGCTGGCCGACGGCGCCAAGCAGGTGCCGACGTGGACCGAGCAGCAGAAGCAGGCCATCGCCGACACCATCGGCGGTCCGGTGAACCTGGAGTCCTCACACGAGAACGGTGCCCCCAACTTCGCCACCGGCATGGCCCCGTTCTTCCTGACGCTGGCCCTGTTCTTCGGTGCGCTCGTCCTGTGGATGGTGTTGCGGCCCTTGCAGAACCGCCCGATCGCCGCTGAGGTGCTGGCCATTCGCGTGGTGTTCGCCAGCTATCTGCCCGCGGCGGTCCTCGCACTGGGCCAGTCGATCATCCTGTACTGCGTGGTGCGGTTCGCCCTCGGCATGCAGGTGGCGCATCCGGTGGCGATGCTCGGCTTCATGATGCTGATCTCGCTGGCCTTCGTCGCCGCGACGCAGGCCATCAACGCACTGGTCGGGCCGGCGGTCGGCCGCGTGCTGATCATGGCGCTGCTGATGCTGCAGATGGTCAGCGCCGGCGGCATGTACCCGGTCGAGACGACGTCCAGGCCGTTCCAGGTGATGCACAAGTTCGATCCGATGACGTTCGGCGTCAACGGACTTCGCCAGCTGATCCTCGGCGGCATCGACGGCCGGCTGTGGCAGGCCATCATCGTGTTGGTGTGCATCTGGCTCGGCGCACTGGGCATTTCCAGCCTGTGCGCCCGCCGCAACCGGACCTGGAACCTGATCCGGCTCTTGCCTGCCATCAAGATGTAGCGGCTTCTACCCCAGGCTGACGGTGCCGTCCGGGTTGATGCGCCAGTTCGGGTTGTGCGCGATCTCCCAGATCACGCCGTTCGGATCCTGGACGTGCGTGTGGAACACGCCACCGAACTGACCGGGTTGCGGCGGCTTGAGTGTGGTGCCGCCCGCGGCGGTCATGGCGTTCGCCAGCTCGACGACTGCGTCCGGGCTGTCGACGTTGTGCGCCAACGTGATTCCGCTGACCTGCGAATGGTCGGCAGCCTGCGCGAGGTCGGCATTGAACTTCTCCGCGAGGAAGAATCCGAGCAGCTGGCCCGGCGCCGTCTGGTAGAAGATGATCTCCCCCGGCACATCGAGCGCCGGGGTCCACCCGAGCGCGCCGTAGAACTGCCGGGTGGCGTCGAGATCGACCGTGGCCAGGGTGAAGAAGTGCACTTGCTGCTTCATGGCCCCAGGCTACGTAGGCCCACCGACACTGCTCACGCGGCGCGACTAGAGCAAACCCGCACCGGCGACCAGGAGCGCGATGACCTTGATCATCTCGAGCGCGACATAGGCGTAGTGACCGCGGGAGCGCGGACCTTCGCGGCCGGCGAGCACCTCGTCCGACCGGCGATTGAGCCCGGGCCGGACAGCGACCAGCTGCACGACCAATGCCCCCACGGCCACGGCGAGCGCGACCATGACGGTGACCGACGGCCGATTCATCAAGGCTGCGAGCACGATTGCCGCGGCGAACACCAGCTCGACGGTGTTCAGCGCGCGGAACACCAGGCGCCCGATGCCGAGACCGATCGGAAGGGTGACGTTCGGCGCGCGGAATTTGAGCGGCGCCTCCAGGAAGGAGATGGCGAGCACCATCCCCAACCAGACGAAGGTGATGGCGACCTGGATCGCAGTCGGTGTACTCATCAGCGGCGAGGTTAGACGGCCAGCGGGCTGAACGCTTCGAACCAGATGCGGTCACGCGCCACACCGGCGGTCCCGAGCTGCCGGACCACCTCTGCCATGAAGGGCGCCGGACCGCAGATGTAGACGTTGACATCCGGCGGAAATGCGATGGCGCTCAAGTCGATTCGGCCATGCCGGTCCGGTTCGGTGAGCGGATAGCCGTCGGGCAGCCCGTCGTACCAGGTGTGCAGTGCAGCGCCGGGAATCCGCGCGACCAGATCGGCCAGTTCCGCACGGTGGGCGTGACTGGCGCGGGTGCGGTCGCAGTGCACGACGGTCACGGGCCGTTGCGGCTGCTCGGCCGCGATGAAATACAGCATCCCCAGCACCGGCGTGATCCCGATGCCCGCCGAGATCAGCAACAGCGGCGTCTCGGCCGGACTGTCCAGCGTGATGTCACCGAAGGGGTGCGACACCTGCAGCACGTCACCTTCGAAAACGTACTCGTGCAGGTGCGACGACACTGCGCCGTCGCGGCGCACCGAGATGCGCCACCGATCCTCGGCACCGGCGTGCGACAGGCTGTACTGACGAATCTGGCGCGCGCCGTCGGGCAGCTGCACCGCCACCGAAACGTACTGTCCCGGAGCGAAATCGGGCAACTTGACACCATCGGCGGCAGCCAGTCCGAAGGCCACGGTGAGTGGCGACTGCTGCACCCGTTCGACCACCCGAACCGGCATCCAGACGTGTTCCGGACTGGTGCCGGCCGCCTCGTACAACTCCCGTTCACGGCCGATCAGCAGGTCCGCCATCGACCAGTAGACCGCCGTCCACGCCTCGGCGACATCGGCAGTGACGACATCGGCACCGAGCACCTCGACGATCGCCGCGAACAGGTGTTCATAGACCACCGGGTACTGGTCCGGCGCCACGCCGAGGGACGCGTGCTTGTGTGCGATGCGCTCGATGACGTCCGCCCCGGGGGCGTCAGGGTCCACGAGCAGCGTGGCGTACATCGCGACGGACCCCGCCAATGCCTTCTGCTGCGACCCGTTCGCCTGATTGCCGCGGTTGAACAGGTCGCGCTCCAACTCCGGATGCGCCGCGAACAGGCGACGGTAGAAGACCGGGGTGATCTCGCCGATCGCACCGCCGACCACCGGCAACGTGGCTTTGACAACCTCGGCGTGGGCCGGAGCCAACGTGGACATGGACAACATGGCAGAACCTCTCACTTCGTCGTGAATGCGTCGGCGCCACCCGGATCGACGATTCGTCGATGCCGGCCCGCCGCCTGCCAGCAGGCTATTTAAATAAGCATGATCGATGCAAGTATTACGCCGCGTGACCTACGCCACCATGTAGTAAGCACCGGTCCGCAGTCGGAACGACCGATCCCGCGAATCCGGCGGCCAGAGGTTTGACTCCGCCGTCAGACGGCAATGAACGAGATATGTTCACTGACAAAATGATTCCCCTGTTGGCGGCCGGAGCGTTCGCAGCGGCCGGCGTCGCCGCCTCGTTCGTGTCAGCCGATATCGTGCCGAGCACCGTCGGAGCCCACCCCGTGCTGACCAGCTACCCGCTGCAGCCCGTCGATGATCCCGGTCCCGGCCCGGGCGGCGGCGGTTGTGTCAACGGCCAGTGTGGTTCCGGTGGTGTGAATGGTGGTCCCGGAGGCGGCCCGGGAGGTGCCGGCTGCGTACCCACCCAATGGGGCACGGCGTGCGGTTCCGGCGGCACGAACGCCGGGCCGGGCGGAGTCCCCGGTGGTAGCGGCTGCATTCCCGGAGTGGGTTGCGGCGGCGGACACGGCTAACCGACGGTGAGCCCGGTTCCCCCGACAGCAGACGATCGACGACGCTGGTGCTCTCGGGCGAAAGCCCTTGGTGCACCAGCGCGTCGAGCGGCTGGGCGGCCGCGGTCGCCGTCAGGTTTGTGCGACCTGCATGCGAATCTCCCGCAGCGTCCGCTCCAGGATGCGCGAGACGTGCATCTGCGAGACGCCGATCGTCTCCGCGATCTGGCGCTGGGTCTTGGATTTGAAGAACCTCAGGTACAGAATCCGCTGTTCGCGCACCGGCAGCGATTGCAGCACCGGTTTGACCGCTTCGCGATCGGTGATGCGCTCGAAACCTTCATCGACGTCACCGAGCAGGTCGGACAGCGACTGCGGGTTGTCCTCGTTGTCGACGACGGGCGTGTCGAGTGATTGCGGTTGATAAGCATTGGCCGCCAGGAGGCTTTCCGTGATCTGTTCCGGCGCAACGGACAGCGCCTCCGCCAGTTCGCTGATGGTCGGCGCGCGGCCCAACTGCTGCGTCAATTCCGTTGTCGCGCCCTTGATTTGCTGGCGGATGTCGCGAATGCTCCTCGGCACGTGCACTTTCCAGCCGTAGTCGCGGAAATGGCGGCGCAACTCCCCCATGATGGTCGGGACGGCGAACGCCACGAACCCGGCACCGTTGTCCGGATCGAAGCGGTTGATCGCCTGGATCAGGCCGAGCCGCGCTACCTGGACCAGGTCGTCGAGGTTTTCTCCCCTGCCGTCGAAATGGCGGGCCAGCCGGTCGGCCAACGGGCAGCACCGCAACACGATTTGTTCGCGTTGCCGGGCGAATTCGTCGGATTCGGCCGGAAGGGCGCGTAGCTCCGCCACCAATCCCGGTACGTCCGCATACTCGTCGGCGTAGCGGTCTCCTTCAGGTAAACGCTTCTCCAGCAACGAAGTTGACATGACGTGCCTTCCCCAGGCCCACAACACGCATCGGGAGATTCGGCTCCCTGAGTATCGACTCGGCGCCGTGGCATGCGTGTTGTTTCCACCAGTGAGGTGGACCGGCAATCTGCCGTCGCCGATCGCCACCTACGGCACCCAGCACAGCCGTGCCCTCATCTGGACCGCGGCTGCATACCGGACAGGTAGCTCTCAGCTGCTGTCGCTTCGGTCTAAGCAACTGCGCCATCTTGACGCTGTACCCGACCTTACCGCCGAACGCATCGGGGCACCACCGCGACGCTGCGCCGACCGGCCATCACAGCTGGTCAGGCGGCAAAAAACATTTCTGCGAGAACAGGTTTGGCCGAGAATGGCCCAGGGTATGCACCCCGTCGGCGTGAGCAGCACTTGAAAACCCCAACAGGAACGGCTCTTTTCGATGGCGGTGTGTATTACCTGCGGAACGGATTGCGACGAGTCGTTCACGGTCAATTGGAACGGACGCAGCGCGAGCTTCGACTGCATCGAATGTATGGCCACGATGGTGGCCCCGATGTGCCGCCACTGCGGATGCCGAATACTGGGCCACGGGTTGCGACTCGACGGCCGCCAGTATTGCTGCGACCATTGCGCGCAGGCCGGCGAACACTCGGCCCGGCCGGCGGCGAACACCGACCGCTGGCAATTCGGATAGCGGTCTCCCGGCCCAGCCCGGACGAGTGACGCCACTGATGGTTTAGACCGACGGTTCCCGGGGTAAACGGGCCGTATTCGTCGACCGCAATGGAGCGATCCGACCGGTGAGCCGAAGATCGGTGGGTTCAGTCATGAAGACCATCACGTGTTGTATCGCCGCGGCGGTGCCGCTGACCTCCCTGTTGCTGGCCGTACCGGCCGGGAGCGTTCCAGCGCCTGCGCAACCCTGCCCCGATATTCAAGTGATTTTCGCGCGGGGCACGATGGAACCACCGGGCGTGGGCAAGGCCGGTCAGGCCTTCGTCGACGCACTGACCGCACGGGCTGCGGGCCGGACCGTCGATGTGGCCCCCGTGGACTACCCGGCGTCGCTCGATTTCGCGACCGCCGCGGACGGGGTCGTCGACGCGACGAACAGGGTCCAGAGCACAGCATCAGTCTGTCCCACCACCAAGATCGTGCTGGGCGGGTATTCCCAGGGCGCGGCGGTGGCCGCGTACATCACCGAGGACGCCGTCCCCGCCGGCGTCACCCTGCCGATGGGCATCACGGGACCGATGCCGGCATTCGTGGCAGACCATGTTGCCGCGGTCGTGCTGTTCGGCAAGCCCTCGTCCGGTTTCCTGCAGATGGTCTACACGGGCGCGCCTCCGATCACGGTCGGCTCGCGTTATGTGTCTAAGACCCTCGACCTGTGCATCGCCGATGACCCGGTGTGCTCGACGGGCGGCGGTGACAATGCCGCCCATATGGCGTACTCCGACAACGGAATGGCCGACCAGGCAGCACAATTCGTTGTGAGCAAGCTCGGCCGCTCCCCAGCGCAGCCTCGCGTCGAGCAAGCCGCGCCGCGCTGATCACCGGCGGGTCAGCAGCGGGAATTCCTCGGCTTCGACGCGCTGGGTGTGGTCTTCGGTGGCCTGCTGCAGATCGGTCAGCGCGGTCTCGAACTCTGCCGACGCCGGATCGAGCCGCGCCATGTGGTCCAACAGTTCCTTGGTGTCGTCCGTCTCGCCGCGCAGCGACTCGACCACCCGCCCACGCCGCACCCTTGGGTGGACCAGCAGCTCCTCGCTCACTTCCTGCGCGGTCAGCGCCGCGCGCAGTGCCGCGAAGCACCGGCGGCGCGTGGTGACGTCGGCCGCGCGCAGAGTCTTGCTGAACAGCTCGCGCGTCGTGAGGTGCCGGGCCTTGACGTAGTCGATGACGTCATCGGTGGCTGTCGTCGACGTAGGTGTCATGAAATCCCCCTCCAATGTTGTCCGGCCGGTGTTCCAGCTACTGCTACCCAATCCGCGGCGGAGTAAACCCGCCGATTGCGCCCGAATCAATGCGGGGTGACGTCGGCGCTGCCGTCCTCGGGTGGCCAGTGGTGCCCCTGCGAGGCCGCGCCCGGGTCGGCGAAGTCGCCGCGCGACAGTGGTACCCACTGCTCGCTGGCCGCGGCCTGCTCGGCGGGGAAATCTTCCAGATCGCCGAACGGCTGGGCATCCCACATCGCAAACGTCAGCGGCGTCCGGAGCCAGCTGTACAGCAGCAGATACGTCGCCTCGAGCGAATCGAGATGGGTGCGTTCCCAGCCGTGACTACCGTCGAGCCCGAATCCCACGAGGGCTGCCCGGGTGGCGGCGCCGGCTTCGATGGCCGCCGCCACATCCGACCGGTAGTAGCGAAAGATGTCGCGGGCGTGGGTGATTCCCTTTTCCTGCGCCAGCTTGCACAACTTGCGGGTCAGGTAATAGTCGAACGGCCCGTGCATGTCGGCCATCGGGATGGTGACGCCGTGTTCGAGGGACTGCTGGCCGGGTGCGCACACCGCGTTGTCCACCGACACCAGTTCAGCGACGTCGGGCGGCAGGCCGTGACTGGCGCCGTGGCCGACTTCCTCGGTGATCGTCACCATGAGCGTGGTCCGGTGCGGTAGCACGATGTTGCGCTCGGCGACGACCTTCGCCAGCGTCAGTGCGATGGCGACGCCGGCCTTTCCGTCCAGGTGCCGGGAGACGACGAAGCCGTCCTCCGTCAGCTCGGGGCTGGCGACCAACGCGACGAAATCGCCGACGTTGAGCCCCAGCTGCTCGAGGTCCGCGCGCGACGAGACGCTGCGGTCGACGCGGACCTCGACGTCGTCCCAACCGGTCGGCTGCGTATCGATCTCGTCACCGAACGCATGGCCGCTCGCCTTGAGGGGCATCACGGTTCCGGTGAAGAACTGGTCGTTGTCGTCGGGCAGGATGCGGACCCGGGCACCGGTGGCGAATCGCGCCGAGAAGGTGCCGACGGGCACCAGCGCCAGCCGCCCGTTGTCCTTGAGTTCGCGCACCATGCACCCGATGGTGTCGGCGTGCACCACGATGGCGCGGTCGGTGGTCTGCGACCGCCCTGGCAGTTCGGCGATGAGTGCACCGCGCCGCGTCAGGGTGAACGGGACACCGAGTTTGGTCAGCGTTTGACCGATCAGTTGCATCACGGCGTCGGTGCGCCCCGATGGGCTCGGCGTCTGTAGCAACGCCAACAGCGTGTCGACCATCCAAATGCGGTCGTCCGGCGACATCGTCACGTTTTCGGCATCGTCGGGCTCAGTCATCATTTCTCCAGTTCACATCACGTTGTCCAACGACCACAATGGTTCTGCGAAACAGCACTCAGTGCTGCTCGATCGGGTCGGGATGCCAGGCCCACGGGGTGGCCGCGGTACGCGGGAACAGCAGATCGATGAACGCCTGCGCTGTCGGCCGCGGCTCGTGATTGGCCAGGCCCGGCCGCTCATTGGCTTCGATGAACACGTACTCCTCGCCGCACACCGTCGGCACGATCAGATCGATTCCGGTCACCGGAATCTCGATCGCCGCCGCCGCGTCGACCGCCACTTTCGCCAGCGTGGGGTTGAGCTCGTCGGTGACGTCGTGAATCGTCCCGCCGGTGTGCAGGTTCGCCGTGTGGCGCACGATCAGGCGTTCGTTGGCGGGCAGCACGTCGTCCAGCTGCCAGCCCGCCTTGTGCACGGTGTCTTCGGTGACGCTGTCCAGCGGGATCACCGATTCCCCGTGCGTGGCCACCGACCGGCGCCGGCTCTGCGCTTCGATGAGCTGGCGGATGGTGTGGGTGCCGGTGCCGATCACCTCGGGCGGTCGGCGGATGGCCGCGGCGATCACCTTGCCGTCGATGACGACGATGCGCAAATCTTCACCCTCGCAACACTCTTCGATGAGCACGTCGGGGCAGTGCTGCATGGCCAGGCCGATGGCGCGGTTCAGGTCGTCGGGGTTGGTGACGCCGACCGTGATGCCCGCGCCCTGTTCGCCCCGCGCCGGTTTGACGACGGCTGAGCCCACCTTCTCCAGGAAACGGCAGTCTTCGTCGGTGAAAGTCGCGGTGCAGCCCTCCGGCACCCGGATACCCGCCTCCGCGACGACCGCCCTGGCGACCCGCTTGTCGTCACACCGGCTCATCGCCACCGCACTGGTCAGCTCGGACAACGATTCGCGGGTGACGATGCTGGTGCCACCGTGCGTGAGCCGGAGGTAGCCGCCCTGAGCGTCGAGCACGTCCACTGCGATGCCCCGCAGAATCGCCTCGTCGGCGATGATCCGCGCATACGGGTTCAGTTGTCCCAGTTGCTCTTCCGGCCGCACCGGGGCGAACAGCGGTTCGTTGATGGCATTCTTGCGTTTGATCCCGAGTGCGGCGGGCACCCGGGTGAAGCCGATGCGCTCGTACAGCGCGATCGCGCCGTCGTTGTTGTGCAGCACCGACAGATCCATCTGCGACCGTCCCCGCCGGATGAACTCCTCGATCAGCGAGCGCACCAGCAGGCCGCCGGTTCCGGGCCGGGTGACGGTCGGCTCGACCGCCAGGCACCACAGGCTGGAGCCGTTCTCCCGATCCCCGAACAGCTGGCAGTGATCGATGCCGGTGACCGTGCCGACCACCTGCCCGGTCTCGTCGTCCACGGCGACCAGATACACCACGTGCGGCGCGTCCTGACTGTTGCTCCACATCAGGTCGCTGTCGGCCGGCACCATGTGGCACCGCACGTAGATGTGGTTGATCGCGATGCAGTCCTCGATCGAATTCACCTGCCGGACCGTCAATCCCGGAACATCGGGCGGCCGGTACTGCATGGGCGTGGTGAGGTCGAGCCGGTAGGTGAAACTCGGGTCGATGAAGAACTCGTGGGCGTGCAGCGCCACGAAGACGTGCGGCGCGTCGAGGTACATCCCGATGTCGCGGCGGCCGCTGCCCTCCTCCCGCAGCGCTGTGCCGAACTCGTCGGGATCGCGGAACGTCTGGCCGAAAACCAGCCGCCCCCAACCCATGTCCTGTACGACGCCCTCGGCCATATCGCTGGTCTGCGGTGTCATCATCGGGCCACTCCGTCGACGTGGTTGGCGAGCCAGAGTTCCAGCAGTCCGATCTGCCACAACGGATTCCCGCGCAGTGGCGTGAGATTGCCGTTGGGATCGTCGAACATCCCGGCGACCGCTTCGGGGGCGAACAGACCACGATCGCGCGCGGCCTGGCTGTGCAGCGCGTCGCGGACCAGCTCGAGATAGGGGCCGGCGAGGTGCTTGAGTGCGGGCACCGGGAAGTAGCCCTTGGGCCGATCGATGACATCGGCCGGAATCACCTTGCGCGCAGCGTCTTTCAGCACGCCCTTGCCGTCCTGCGCGGTCTTGAGTTCGGGCGGGCACGTCGCCGCGAGCTCGACCAGCTCGTGGTCGAGGAACGGCACGCGACCTTCCAGACCCCAGGCCATGGTCATGTTGTCGACGCGTTTGACCGGGTCGTCGACGAGCATGACCGTGGTGTCGAGCCGCAGCGCCCGGTCGGTCGCGGTGGCCGCCCCGGGATGGCTGAAGTTCTGCAGCGCGAACGCGCCCGCGGAGTCGTGCTCGAGCCGCCACTGGGGCTGCAGCAGCCGGTTGACCGCGTCGTGGCTGCGGTCGAAGAACGCGGCGCGGTAGCGTTGCAGCGCGTCGACCGGGTTATTGTCGGCCGCACTCGCCATCGGCGGGTACCAGTGGTAGCCGGCGAAGATCTCGTCGGCCCCCTGGCCGGACTGCACGACCTTCACATGTTGGCTGACCTCCTGCGACAACAGGTAGAACGCCACGCAGTCGTGGCTCATCATGGGCTCGCTCATGGCCTCGATGGCGCCGGAGAGTGCAGGCAGCATGCGTGCGGAGTCGATGCGGATCTGGTGATGGTCGGTATCGAACTGGCGGGCGATGATGTCCGAGTACTTGAACTCGTCGCCTTCCTCACCACCCGCGGATTCGAACCCGATGGAGAAGGTGGCCAGGCCGTGCTGGCCGGCTTCGGCGAGCAGCCCCACGATCAAGCTGGAGTCCAGGCCACCGGACAGCAGGCAGCCCACCGGCACGTCGGCGACCAGCCGGCGTTCGACCGCGGTGCGCAGCGCCGCCAGCACGGCGTCCCGCCAGTCGTTCTCGGTCCAGTCGGCCCGCTCGAGCGACCGCTCGAAAACGGGTTCCCAGTAGGTCGTCTCCGTGCGCGTGCCATCGCGTTCGATGCGCATGACAGTGCCCGGCGGCAGCTTCTGCACGCCGCGCAGGATGGTGCGCGGCGCGGGCACGACGGAGTGGAAGCTCAGATAGTGTTGCAGCGCAACAGGATCGAGATCGGTGTCGACGCCGCCTGCGGCCACCAGCGCCGGCAGCGACGACGCGAAGCGCAGCGCTCCCCCGGCGGCCTCGCACCAGTACAGGGGCTTGACCCCGAGGCGGTCACGCGCCAGCAGTACCCGGCCGGACTCGATCTCCGCGACCGCGAAGGCGAACATCCCGTACAGGTGCTCGACGACGCGCTCGCCCCACTCCTGGTATCCCTTCAGCACCACCTCGGTGTCGCTGTGCGAGAAGAAGCGGTAGCCCTTGCTCGAAAGTTCCTGGCGCAGTTGGGGATAGTTGTAGATACACCCATTGAAGACGACGGTGAGGCCGAGCTCCGGATCATGCATGGGTTGGTGTCCGTGACTGGACAGATCGATGATGGCCAGACGCCGGTGACCCAACGCCACCCCGTCCCGCACCCACAATCCGCTACTGTCCGGGCCCCGCGGTGCCATGCGGTCGGTCATGGCAGCAACCGCCGCCAGATCAGCACCACGGCCCCAGGCGATTTCGCCGGCAATGCCGCACATGGTGGAAGTCAGCTCCCTTGGTGGACGTCTCCGGTTCCACCGTACCCGATGCGCACCGTCGACGTGCGGATGATTCAAATTTGTTCTGTTGCAATATGTTTGCTCGCGGAGTGGTCAGCGATCCGATTGACGGACACGAAAGTACCCGCCCCGCAGACCCCGCTCCGGCAGCGTCATCTGGAGTTTCCTGTTGATTTCCAATCGATTTCGTGATGCAGGGTCCGGTTAGCCGGCTACCGCCTTCCGCGGTAGCCGACTAACCTCGTCAAAATGTCTGTGCCACTACCTCGTTGGATAGCGGGATGACGCGCAGATCATGCAAACGCCCGCTGCCGTCGGCGCCTCGGTACCGATCGCCGCCGCACGTCGAATCGACCGTATTGAGTTGTCGCTCGCGTCCGTCAAGGACTGCTCCTCTCCATGGCTCCGCTCGATCAGCTCCGGGCAGGCGCTGCCCTCGCCGGTTCACATACCCCGGTCCCGACCGGGTGAAACCTCGAACCCGAAACTCGCCCGAATCGCAGGCACACTGGTCGGGTGATCGATTTCCGCGGGTACCTGCTGGTCGCCGCCCTGCTCGCCACCACCGCCCTGACGCTGGTCCTCGGGGTCACCGATCCGGCGGCGCCACTGTCCTACCCGACGTGGTTCCTGGTCTGGAACATGTTCCTGGCCTGGATCCCGATGCTCTTCGCCGCCGCCTTCGCCGCGGTGACGCGGCGCCGCTGGCTGCTTCCGCTGGGGCTGGGCTGGCTCGCGTTCCTGCCGAACGCGCCATACCTCGTCACCGACCTGGTGCATCTGGGTGAGCAGGATGAGCTGTGGCGCCACGTCCTGCAGTACGGGTTCGCGGCGTGGACCGGCATCCTGCTCGGCACCGTGTCGCTGCTGCTGGTGCACAGGCGGATCGACCACGAGTTCGGCCCGATCTGGGGCTGGCTGACCGTGGTCACGTCCGTGGGGCTGTGTGCGATCGGCGTGGTGATCGGCCGGTTCCAGCGCTGGAACTCCTGGGATCTGGTCACCCGGCCCCACGCCGTCGTGGCCGCCACGTTCGAGTGGGTGCGCGCACCGCTGTCCTACGTGCAGTCGACCGGGGTCGGGCTGGCGGTCGCCGCGTTCTTCGGGCTGGCCTACCTGACCATCTGGGCACTGGGCGGCCTGGCGACCCCGCCGGTCAGCGCGAATCCAGGAAGGTGATGACGGCCAGCACGCGGCGGTGATCTTCGCCGGTGTCGGGCAGGTTCAGCTTGCTGAGAATGCTGCGCACGTGCTTCTCGACGGTGCCTTCGGTCACCCAGAGCTGATGCGCGATGCCGGCGTTCGACCGGCCCTCCGCCATCAGGGCCAGCACCTCGTGCTCGCGTTCGGTCAACACCGCCAGCGGATCTTCCCGGCGCTGAGCCGCGAACAGTTCCTGCACGAGGGCGGGGTCCACCACCGACGCGCCACCCGTGATGCGGTGCAGTGTCTCGAGGAAGTCGGTCACGTCGATGACGCGACTCTTGAGCAGATAGCCGATGCGCTGGCCGCCGCTGAGCAGTTCCATCGCGTGCTCGACGTCGACATGCGCCGACAGCACGAGGATCGCAACGTCGGGCAACTCGCCGCGGATCACCTTGGCGGCGTCCAGGCCCTCGGTCGTGTGGGTGGGCGGCATCCGGATATCGGTCACCACCAGGTCGGGGACCGTGTCCCGGACCAAGGCGAGCAGCTCGCCACTGTCACCGGCCTGCCCGACGACGGTGAAACCCGCGCCGGTCAGCAGGCTCGCCACACCTTCCCGAAGCAACACGTCGTCATCGGCGACGACGACGCGCGTCCCCTCCCGTGCACCCACTGCGTCCACGTATGTCCTGTTCGTCTCGACCCCTGGCCGCCGTGCCGTCAGACGCCGGACGTGCCGCTCATTGCGTTCATCTTGCCTGGCCGCCGTCCAGCGTCGCCCGCAGTCCTGTGAATCGGTCCCGGGCCCACTGGCAGGGGGCCCGTATTGCAGCTAGCCCTACCCCCGAATTGGGCGCTGGCATCGACGACGCCGACGACGTTCCGGAGCAATCTGAAGAGCAGCCGGACACGGCCAACCACAGACATCAGAACAACGAAAGCTGGTAGAGGACAATGCACATCACCCGCACCCGGATCATCCCGCTGGCCGCGACCGCGGCGGCGGCCCTGGCCATCGTCGCCGCCCCGACCGCGGCGGCCGCCACCCTGCCCACCGGATCCTCCGTCACCCAGAGCAACGGCAACGCCCAGATCGTGGCGACACCCGGCCCGGCGGCGCAGGAAGCCGGGCAGTTGCAGCAGCCGTTCGGCGGCGACTACGGCTTCCTGTTGTTCCGCAACCACTGACCTGCCCTGCCCCCACCCTCCCGTCCGACCGAAAGCGAGCCCCGATCATGAAGAACTCCCTGAAGCGCATCACCGTGTGGTTGTCCATCGCCGCGGTCGGCGGGGCACTCGTGGTGGCGCCTGTCGCCGCCGCCGACACCAACCCGACCGTCCCCTCCGGTACCGATTCCTACAGCCAGTACCAGAACGGCGAGCACAACTCGAACGCGCCGGCAGGCCACATCGACCAGTCGTTCTGACACGTCGGTCAACTGGCCGCCGGCGCGGTCCCGACCGCGGTTAGGGTTCGATGACCGAACCAGGTGACCAGACGGGAGGCGGCCGATGAATCCGGCACGATGGAATCCGGCTGTCTCCACCCCGCCGTGGTACGTCGGGCTGCTGGTCGCCACCGGCCTGATCGCCGGCGAGGTCGGGGTGGTTCGGCTTCTGCGAGACCCGCCGCCGCACAGCACCTACGCCATCGTGTTCATGTTCGGCGTGCTGATCATGAGCGCGGGCTGGGGCCTCGGTCTGTCGCTGCTCACCACTGTCGCCAGTGCCGTCGCCTACCTGCAGGTGCATCTGGACGGCGGCCCGCTCCTGCCCCTCAAGCCGATCGACGTTCTCACGCTCTCGGTGTTCCTGCCCATCGCCGGGCTCGCCAATGTCCTTGGCTGGCAACTCCGTACCCGCGCCCGTGACGCGCACCAGAGCTGGCAGGTCGCCAGCGCGGCCACCGAGCGCGTGCGCGAACTCGCCGACCAGCAGGGCGCACTGCGACGGGTCGCGACCCAGATCGCCGAAGGCAGGTCGCCGTCCGACGTCCTGTCGGGTGTGGCCGATGAAGTCGCCGCGGTGCTGCATGTCCGCAACGCCGGGCTCGTCCGGTACGAGTCCGAGGGCACCGCGACTCTTGTTGCCGCACACGACGAACCGGGACTCACCACGATCGCCGTCGGGACCACATTCGCCGTCGATGGCGACGACGTCATCGCGATGGTGCGTTCAACCGGCGGTCCCGCGCGCAAGGACACCCACGACGACGCCGGCGGTTCGACGGCGGCGCTCGTCCGTGATCTCGGGCTACAGGCGTGCGTCGGCGTACCCATCACGGTCGACGGACAGCTCTGGGGCGCAATGATTGTCGGCACATCCGGTCCGGACGCGCTCCCCGCCGACACCGAAGACTGCCTGAGGGACTTCGCCGAACTCATCGGCACGGCCATCGCGAACGCGCACGCGCGCGCCGAGCTCGTCGCCTCCCGGGCCCGTATCGTCACCGCTTCCGACAACGCGCGGCGCGGTATCGAACGCGACCTGCATGACGGTGCCCAACAGCGGCTCGTCACGCTGGCCCTGCAGGTTCGAACCCTCCAGATGGCGATCCCGGACGATCCCGCCGAGCTGCGTTCCCGCATCGCCGGCATCGGCGACGGCCTGCGCACCGCGAGCGACGAGCTGCGCGAACTCGCGCACGGGGTGCATCCGGCGATCCTGTCGCGCGGCGGACTGCGTCCGGCACTGCGTGACCTCGGCCGGCGCGCGCCGTTGCCCGTCGAGGTCGACGTCGATGTCCCGGTGCGGCTGCCCCAGGCCGTCGAGATCGCCGCCTACTACACCGTCGCCGAAGCTCTCACCAACGCCGCCAAGCACGCGCAGGCGTCGGTGGTCACCGTGCACGTCGACACCGACGCGACATCGTTGCGCATCACGGTCACCGACGACGGGGTCGGCGGCGCGTCCCTCGACGCCGGTAGCGGCCTGCTCGGTCTGGAGGACCGGGTGGCCGCCCTCGGCGGCAAGTTGCGCCTGTCCAGCACCGCCGGTGTCGGGACCACGCTCGTCGCGGAGATGCCGCTGAAAGAGACCGCCGTCGCCGGCACAGATGGCAGCTAGCAGGAATGCCCGGACGCCATCACCCGGGAGACAATGCAGTCATGACGAACCGCCAATCTCTGCGATGCGTCATCGTCGACGACAACGCCGACTACCTGGCCGCGGCGACGGCACTCCTGCGGCAGGGCGGTATCGACGTCGTCGGCACCGCGCAATCCATCTCGGACGGGCTGCACACCGTCGAACGACTCCGGCCGGATATCGCGCTGGTCGACGTGAACCTCGGTGAGGAGAGCGGCTTCGACCTTGTCGCGCAACTGAACTCCCACGCCGGCACCGCCACCGTGATGGCCATCCTGACCTCGACCTTCACCGACCTGCCCGTCGCCGACCTGAGTGACTCACCACCGCGGTTCCTGCCGAAACTCGATCTGTCGGGCGACGCGATCCGCGCCCTCATCGCCTGACTACACCGAGCAGCCGAAACGGCCCGGCTCCCGCCAGTGTCACCCCTCGATACCGCCTTCTCGTCGAAAAGCCTTGGAAGGCAGAAACACTGATCTGGTGGAGCCGGGCCGGTCGCCGGGCGCGCGATCAGAGAGGCTGATCCAGCGCGCCGGCAGTCGGGTCGGCTTCGTCGTGGTCTGCGGCGGCGACGGGTGCCATGGCGAGAGCTCCGACGGCGGCGACAGCAGCCAGCCAGGGCGCGAAGTGCTTGACGGTGATCTTCATGGTCGGTGCTTCCTTTCAGGTCGGCGGCCCGGTATTGCGGAGTGTTTCCATCGTCGGGTCTGACCTGCACCTTTGTCGCTCCTGCAGGCACCCGTTGTGTCGTTGCAGCTACCTGGAAGACGACGGCGATCCCTGAAGTCAACGACGAGCTGCTCACGGCCACCGCGATTGAAGCCAGGTGCCGTCTGAGGCCGTCCGAGGTCCCTGAGTTAAGTCACCGACGGCAGATCGCCACCGTGATTGAACTCAGGGACACTGCCGGGACCTGATGACGGGCACGGGCCCCGCCGCCGCAGGTGAATCGCCGCATGGCACGGGGTCCGACGCTGACTTATCATCAGCATCTGCGGCAACCTACCGAGGCGGCGACAAGGTGGAACAGAAGCAGCACTACGTGGCCATCGGCCGCGGAGAAGGTCTGGTCGCCCGATTCGGCGACGTGCTGACATACCTCCCCGATGGCGCCCGGGCCCGCCCGCTCCTGCAGCTGCTCGCCACCGTCGCGCCGCCGGCATTGCCTCAGGTGCTCGCCGCACTCACCAACGGGCCGGAAGCCGACAACGTGCCGGCGTTCGGCGCGCTGGTACCGACCGGCGACTGTCTGCACCTCATCATGCGCGGCGAGGTGATCGCCGATGTCGAGGCCGGCGGCGGTCAGCGGCGTCTCGGCAGCGGTGGCCGGCCACTGGTCGACGAGCCGGTTGCCCCCTGGTTCGACCGGATCACGATCTGTGGCGCCGCAACGACTTTCGTGCCCTGCGCGGATACCGATCTGGTTGCCGGCGTGGTGCCCGGCGGTGGCTTCGTACTGCAGTCGATACTCGCGCGGTCCGCCGCGCAGCACGCACCGCAGCCGGCCCCCGCGACCACCCGCGCCCGTCCGGTCACCGGAATCCTGACCGCCGACGACGGGGCCGGGTACCCGTTGGACCGTCCGTACATCATTGGCCGTAATCCGATGATCGACCCCGCGGTGGTGAGCGGGGCCGCATCGCCGATCAGCCTGCCCGACGACCCACAGGTGTCGCGCGTCCACGCCTATGTGACCGTCAACGGCGGCATGGTCCTGGTCCGCGACGCGCAAACCGCCGGTGGGACCCACATCGCGGCGCCCGGAGACCAGACCTGGACGCAGATCGGCGACCAGCCCGTCGAGTTGCTACCTGGCTGCTACCTACGGATCGGCCAGAAGATTCTCACCTACCAGGTGCCGGCCCAGAGTCAGTAGGCGAGTCTGTCGGCATCGGACAGAATGTCCCAGTTGCCCGTCCTCAGCACCCCCAGTGCCGCCGGGCCGACGCGGCGCTGCTCGCGGACCGCTTTCTGGGCGGCCGCGAGGTCGGCCGGGTGGTGGCCCAGCACCGTCGCCCCGACCGCGCGGCCCTTCGACACCACCAGCCTGCGGTAGGACGGGACCGCCGGCCGGTCGATGACCACCACCTCGTCACCTGCGCCGGGGTCCACCGGGCCGATCGAAAAGAGCTCCAGTTCAACACCTTTGAGGATCGTCGGCGGCGTCTCGACCGGCACGGTCCGGTCGCCGCCCAGCGCGTTGACCGCCGCCGCCTCGGCCTGTTCGGTCGCCACCGGCCACAGGCCGAGCACGCGGCCGCCGTGCTCGGCGACATCACCGGCGGCGTAGACGCCGGGTACCCGGGTCTGCATGCGGTCGTCGACCACGACCCCTTTGCCGACGGGTAGGCCTGCGTCCCTTGCCAATTCGATGTTGGGACGGATGCCCGTGGCGGCCAGGAACAACTCGCACGACAGGATGCGGCCGTCCTTGAACCGCACGCCGGTGACGGCGGGGGCGCCACGCACTTCCGCGGTTTCCGCCTTGTGCGCGATGGTGATGCCGGCGCGGGCGAAATGCTCGGCCACGAGCTGCGAGCAGCGTGCGTCGATCTGCTTGCTCAGCAGCCGCGTGCCGCGTTCCAAGACGGTCACCTGCAGCCCGAGTTGGTGCAGGCAGTATGCCGCCTCGAGCCCCAGCAGGCCGCCGCCGGCCACCACGGCGTGCCGGGCCCGCCGTTCCTGCACGTACGCGCGGATCCGCATGGCGTCAGCAGCCGAACGCAACACGACGCTTCCGGGCCGGTTCAGGCCGGGAATGTCGGGTACCGCGGCGCTGGACCCCATCGCCAGGATCAGCCTGTCGTACGGCAGCGTCTCGCCGGTGCCCAGCCGCACCACCCGCGAACGCAGATGGATGCCGGACGCCCACGTGTTCAGCCAGGCGGTGACCCCGTGGTCGTCGTACCACTGCTCGGGCAGCAGGTACAGCCCCTGCATCGCCGACCGGCCGTACACCAGTCGCGAGATGCCCATGCGGTTGTACAGACCGTGCGGTTCGGCTCCCACCAGATGGATTTCGCAGTCGGGGTGGCCCCGGCGCAGGAAGTCCGCGGCCGTCACCCCCGCGATGCCGTTGCCGATCACCACGATGCTGACGATCGAGCGGTCATAGCTGACCGGCCCGCTGGCCGCGGTGTCGGCGCGCTCGGGCGTAAGTGACACCGTGACACCGCCATCATGGCCGCGCTGGATCCGGGCGCAGCACGCCATCCTGCTGGACTTGCCCAGGCCCAGCCGGTTCAGCGTCTTGAGTTCGTCGGCTTCCGCCGGCGACAGGCAGCTCATCCCCGCGACGATCGACACGGGGTCGGCACCACACACGCCCATCCGGCAGCCCGCCTCGATCGGCTGTCCGCTGCTTTCCGCGACGTCGAGCAGACTCATCCCGACGTCCGCCGCGACGGGCTCGGCGTCTGACTCGAAACGCACTCGCACAGCGCCTGTTTCGCCGGCGTCGCCGCCAGCGCGCGCCGGCACCTTCGGCTGGTTCAACAGCACCGGTTCGGGCCGCGCGCCGGTGACATACGCGAACTGCAACTCGCTGACCCGCGTTCGGGCCAGCCACCACACCGTCAGCAACGCGATCGCCACGATGATGGGCCACCGCAGCCACGGCGCGTCCACACCGGTGATCTGCCGCACCGAGTCGGCGATGATGGGACCGGAGAACCAGTAGTACGAATTGATCGCCACGGCGGCGAAGATCGCCGTCACCATCGCCTGACTCAGCGGCGTGACGGCCTGCAGCACATAGCACAGCCCGACACTCACCAACACGAAAAGCGCCAGCACACCGTACTTTTCGGTCGCCATACCGCCCTGCTGGGCATGCACGGTGAAGAAGCCGATGATGAATCCCGGTAGCGCGGCGGCGAACAGCACACGCGGCGCACTCCACCGCGGCTCGGGGTCCGCCATGTCGGCCTGCCAGGCCGCCCGGGGTTTGAAGTCGTAGCAGTTCTTCGCGCAGCCCAGACAGGACTCACAGTGACTGTTCGGCGAGGTGACGTACGGCGTCTGCCCATACGTGCGCTGCAGCGGCAGCAGCGGGCAGATGCTGGAACACCAGCCGCTCTTGCCTTTGAGCAGAAACCCACCGGCGAACGCCGACGCGATGATGACGGCCAGCACCACGCCCATCGCCGGTCCGCTGCGGTCCAGGCCGGCCAGCCGCGCTCCCGCGATACCGAAGAACAGGCCGGCGGCGATCAGGAAGCTGTTGCGCGTCCACCAGCCGGGCGCGGTGGCCGCCCGGCTGAACCCGGCCACCCGGGGCAGTTGATTCGACGCCGACAGTGGGCAGATATTGCGCCACACCCCTGGCGCGATGAAGAACAACGCCGGCCACAGCGGCACGATGACGCGGAAGAAGACGAACAGTCCCGCGGCCGGCCGGACGAACAGTGTCACCACCACCGCGAGATACGCCAGTACGCTGATGACCCGGATCCCGAGCCATGTCCGGCGCGAAATCTTGTGCGGCAGTTCGGCATACGACGGGAACAGGTCCCGGGTTCCGGTCGGATCGATGCCCAGGGCCCGCTCAGCGAGCCGCAGCCCCGCCGGCCGGACCTCGGCCGTCGCGGCCGCCGGGACCGGGACGTCGACGAGCTTGATCACCTGCATGGTCCGGGTGGGGTCGTGGGCGGCCGTGGCGACCGGCGCCGGCTCCCCACTCGACAGCTTCGGAGCGTGTACGACGAGAATCTCCGTGCGTCCCAAGCGGATCACGTCGCCGGTCGACAGCGTGCCCCGTCCGGTCAGCGGCACCCCGTTGACGGTGCTGCCGTTGCTGCTGCCGAGGTCGACCACCGACAGCGCCGTCGGCGTCGGAACCAGGCGCAGATGCCGGCGGGATACCTCACTGTCGGCGAGGTTGACGCCATCGCACTCGCGCCCGAACTGCACCGGCCTGCTGAGCGTCATCCGGCGGGCCGGCCGGCCCCATTCGCGGATCTCGATCACCGGCGGCTCAGCCATGGTCAGCTCCCCGAGAACTCGTCACCACGCAGCGCCCGGATGATCTGGGCGAAATCGCTGGCAGTCAGCTTAAATCGGCCGGCCCGAGTCCGCCGCCCGATCGGCACTTCCGGAACGCAAATCGCAGTCAGTCCCCGGTGCGTACGAACTTGTCGGTGAAATCGCCACCCTTGCATTCGCCGCCGGTCGAAGTGTTGGTGCCTCGACCCTCCAGCGTCGGGATCGGATCCTGAAGATCGGTCGGTAGCGGATATTCCGCGATGATCTTGACGTGCGTGGTCCCCCCGAGCGCGCACGGGACGGTGCCCTCCTCGGTACGCGTCCACTTACCCGCGGCGAAGATCAGCGTGACCACACCGTCCATCGCGTGGAAAGCGCTGATGCACCGGTCTCCCGTGCGCAGGCACTGCGTACGGACCTGCAGATCCGGCGCCCCCGGGCCGAAGCCGCCGACCGTGTACACGATGTTCTCGTGGTAGCGGCCGTGCAATGTCGAGGCCGGTGATGTGGTGCGCGGCGGCAGACCGGCGGGGTCGGACACGCCGCTCAACTCGCCGTCACCGGTGCGGGTGAAGGTAACTGTCCGCTTCACGCTGCTGCAGCCGTTGACGGCGCTGCGCGTCGTCTCACCGGTCAAGGTGCCGTCGGGCTTGGGGGTCAACGTGAAGACCACCCACACCTCGGTCGGCGCCTCACCCGGTGCGTCGGTACATTTCACGGCCCCGGTCCCGACGGCGACCCAGTCGCCCGAGATCTGGTCGAACGTCATGTTCGACACCACGGGCACGGCGCTCTTTCCGGTGTACGACGCATTGGCGATGCACCCGTTGGCGCCGCACGACGACCGCACATCCCATTGGCCCGTGATCGCCGGCCCGCCGGGAATCGCCGCGCCCTGCAGATCGGTGGCCGGGCCGTATTCGGCGCGGTACCTGCCGCTGAAGCCGGTACCCGCGGCTGTCGGCGACATGGTGTGCGTCGGCGGCGTCCCGATCAGGTGGTCGCCACCCCCGAACAGTTGCACCCCGGCGAACACCACGCCCGCGACGACCAGCAGAGCGACCACTGCCAGGGCCGCGATGAGCGCGCCGGACCGGGACGACCGTGGTGGCGGCGAGGTGAACTGCTGTGGCGGCAGGTTCGGCGGCGGCGGTGCGTGCCGCGTCGACGGTGGGGGCGCCGGTGCGGCCATGGTCTGCTGATTGCGGAAATCGTTGGTGGCCATCGGCGTTGGTTGACGGGACTGCTGTTGCAGGGCCTGCGCGAACTCACCGCAGCTGGCGAAGCGCGCCGCGGGCGTCTTCGACATGGCCCGGGCCAGGACCGGATCCAGGCCGCGGAGTTCGGGCCGGCGCTCCCCCAGTGACGGCGCCGGTGCGGTGACGTGTTTGGTGATGACCACCGCCGGATTGCTGTCGGCGTACGGCGGGTTCCCGGTGAGGAGCTGGAATGCCGTGCACGCCAAGGCGTATTGATCGGTGCGGCCGTCCATCCCCTCGCCCCGGAGCTGCTCCGGCGCCGCGTACGCGACCGTCCCCACCGCCATGTTGGTCGCGGTGAGCCCCGCCGAGTCGTTCATCGGCCGGGCGATCCCGAAGTCGGCGAGGTAGATGCGAGATGTCTCGGCGTCCAGCAAGATGTTGGCCGGCTTCACATCTCGGTGCAGCAGGCCCCGCCGGTGCGCGTGATCGAGCGCCGACGCCACGGCCTGGATGATCGGCAGCGCCACCTCGGGCGGCATGCCGGTGGGATAGTGCTCACGCAACAGCTGCGCGGCATCGGTCCCGGCCACATAATCCATCGAAATCCAGAGCTGGCCGTCGCACTCGCCCCGGTCGTGGACGCCGAGGATGTTCGGGTGCGACAGCGTGGACACCAGGTCCGCTTCGCGCAGGAACCGCGGTCCGTAGTCGGGATCCGACGTCAGATCGGCCGACAGCACCTTCACGGCGTCCAGTCGCGGCAGCCGCGGATGCGAAGCGAGGTACACGCTGCCCATCCCGCCCGCCCCCAGTTTCCGCCGGATGGTGTAACCGGCGAAAACCTGACCCTCGGTGAGCAACACGGGCAAATCGTAGGCCCGCGGGGGTGCCGGCGCAGGCAACGTCGACAAATCCGCCCAGCGGACCAGTCCGGTCCATGACGGCCGCGATCTCGATACAGTCCGACGATGCACGCCGCCGCGCTGACCCGTCTGGCCGATGCCCTGCCCGACGGCGCGCTGATCACCGACCCCGACATCATCGAGCGCTACCGCCGAGATTCGGCAGCCGACCCGAACGCCGGCACCCCCGTCGCCGTGGTGCGCCCCGCCGCTACCGCTGACGTGCAGCAGGTGCTGCGCTGGGCCGCCGAACATCGCGTCGCCGTGGTACCGCGCGGCGCCGGATCGGGCCTGTCCGGCGGGGCCGACGCCGTCGACGGATCCGTGGTGCTCAGCACCGAACGGATGCGGGACATCCGGATCGATCCGGCCACCCGGACAGCCGTGGTGCAGCCGGGCCTGACCAACACCGAGGTCAAGCGCGCGGCTGCCGAACACGGTCTGTGGTACCCGCCGGACCCGTCGTCCATCGACATCTCGTCGATCGGCGGCAATGCCGCGACCAACGCGGGCGGCCTGTGCTGCGTGAAGTACGGCGTCACCGGTGATTACGTGCTCGGCATGGAGGTCGTGCTGGCCGACGGCACGGCGTTGCGGCTGGGTGGTCCGTTACTGAAAGACGTTGCGGGACTGTCGTTGACGAAACTGTTCATCGGATCCGAGGGCATTCTGGGGGTCATCACCGAGCTGACGCTGCGGTTGATCCCGGCTCAGCCGCCCGCGTCGACCGTGGTGGCGTTGTTCGACTCCGTCGAGGATGCCGCCAACGCGGTGGTCGCCATCACCGGTGAAATACGGCCGGCCATGCTGGAATTCATGGATCACGCGAGCATCAACGCCGCTGAGGACCACATGCGGATGGGCCTGGACCGGTCTGCCCGAGCGATGTTGTTGATGCAGTCCGACGCGCCGGGGGCGGCAGCGGAAGAAGTGGCGACGATCGTGCGCAACTGCGAGAAGTGCGGTGCCACCGAAGTTTTCGCCACCGATGATCCGGCCGAGGGCGCCGCGTTCACCGCCGCCCGCCGCGGCATGTTCGGCGCGGTCGAGAAGCTCGGCAGCTTGCTGCTCGAGGACGTGGGCGTTCCGATACCGCAACTTCCCGCGTTGGTCACCGGGGTCGAGGACATCGCCGATACCTGCGACGTGCAGATCTACATGGTGGCGCACGCCGGCGACGGCAACACCCATCCGATCATCGTGTACGACCCCACCGACCCCGACGCCACCGACCGCGCCCAGCGCGCGTTCGCCCGCATCATGGAGCTGGCCATCGGGCTCGGCGGCACCATCACCGGCGAACATGGCGTCGGACGGCTGAAGCGGGACTGGCTACCCGCTCAGCTGGGCGACGACGCCATGGCCCTGACGCGGCGCATCAAAGACGCGCTGGATCCGCAGGGCATTCTCAACCCCGGTGCGGTGCTGCGCTAGTCACCTCGACGTGGGCCCGGACCCGTCCGGCGTCGTCGCACCAGCCCTTGCGCGCGGCGTATGCCAGCATGCCGGCCAGGTTCTGCCGCCATTGGTCGTCATCGCCCCGGCCGGCCAGGTCGGTCAGCACGTCCGGCGCGATCCAGGCGTGCTCGGGTACCTCGATGACCACCTTGAAGGCCGTGAAGTCGTCCGGTTCACGTACCTCGACGACTGGTGGGATTCCGGTGGGGTCGATGTGCAGGTACATTCGCGCTCCTTCGTTGACGGGCGCCGCCGATTGTGTGCGGGACCACCGGCCGCTGGCGGCACGTGTCCCACCCCGTGGGGCGAAAAGTCGATCTCACGTGCGCGTCGCCTGGCGGTAACCAACGATCCGTACAGTCGCTGGCATGTCCGAAGAACCCACGAGCCTCGCCGAGCAGACCTTCCGGGATCTGCTCACCGCGGCCATCACGCGGGGAGACCGGCCGCCACCCACCACGATTCTGGGCCCGACCTGCTGGATTGCGCTCGACGCGCTGGCCCGCGAGCACCCGGACGCCACGCCCGAGCGCGTTATCGCGGCGTACGACGCGTTCGCGATCGAACATCAGGGCACCGACGGAACCGAGAACGACGTCGAGGCCGAGGTCGATCCCACCACGGCGCGGGCCACCGAATACGCCGCCATCGACGCGCTGGTGGCGCAACTGACCATCACCTACCCGAACATCGACCCCCGGACGGTGCGGGCCGTTGTCCGCCGGATACACGCCGATTTCCACGATCACGCGGTGCGGGACTTCATCCCACTCTTCGTGGAGCAGGCTGCGCACCGGAAACTCGCCTAGACCGACCTGCTTCGAGAGCGGCACCGCCCTGGCAAGGTAGTGCCCGTGTCCACTCACCTGACCGACGAAGAGTCCCTGCTCGTCGCGACCGTGCGCGCGTTCATCGACCGCGATGTCAAGCCCACGGTGCGCGATGTCGAACACGCCAACACCTACCCCGAGGCGTGGATCGAACAGATGAAGCAGATCGGCATCTACGGGCTCGCGATCCCCGACGAGTACGGCGGTTCCCCGGTGTCGATGCCGTGTTATGTCGAAGTGACGCAGGAACTCTCACGCGGGTGGATGAGCCTGGCCGGCGCCATGGGCGGTCACACCGTGGTGGCCAAGCTGATCGGCCTGTTCGGCACCGAGGAACAGAAGCAGACGTACCTGCCGCGCATGGCCACCGGTGAACTGCGCGCGACCATGGCGCTGACCGAACCGGGCGGCGGCTCGGATCTGCAGAACATGTCGACCACTGCCCGCCGGGACGGCACCGACCTGGTGATCAACGGATCCAAGACGTGGATCAGCAACGCGCGCCGCTCGGGGCTGATCGCACTGCTGTGCAAGACCGACCCGTCCGCCGAGCCACGGCACAAAGGCATTTCGGTGGTGCTCGTCGAACACGGTCCCGGGCTGACGGTGTCACGCGATCTGCCCAAGCTGGGCTACAAGGGCGTCGAATCCTGCGAGCTGACGTTCGACGGCTACCGCACTCCCGCGTCGTCGATCCTCGGGGGCGAGCCCGGCAAGGGCTTCGGCCAGATGATGAAAGGCCTTGAGACAGGCCGGATTCAGGTGGCCTCGCGTGCGCTCGGCGTCGCGACCGCGGCGTTGGAGGACGCACTCGACTACGCGCAGGAACGCGAGAGCTTCGGGCAGCCGATCTGGAAGCACCAGTCGGTGGGCAACTACCTGGCGGACATGGCCACCAAACTCACCGCGGCGCGCCAGCTGACGCGGTATGCCGCCGAGCGCTACGACAGCGGCGAACGCTGTGACATGGAAGCGGGCATGGCCAAGCTGTTCGCCTCCGAGATCGCCATGGAGATCGCGCTCAATGCCGTCCGGATCCACGGTGGCTACGGCTATTCCACCGAATACGACGTCGAACGCTACTTCCGCGACGCCCCGCTGATGATCGTCGGCGAAGGCACCAACGAAATCCAGCGCAACGTCATCGCCGCGCAGTTGGTCGCCCGCGGTGGGCTGTGATGGATAAGGGACGGGCCGGCAACGTCATCGGGTTCGTCCTCGCCGCGGCCGTCGTCGGTGCGATGACCGGTCTGGCGGCGGGCAGCTTCCGCGTGCTGCTCGATTACGGGACGCAGTGGCGCGCCTCGTTGTCGCAGTGGTCTCACGAAAGTTGGTGGGGCCCCATAGTCGTCGTCGCCATCTGTGCCGCCTGCACCGCGCTGGCCGCGTCGCTGGTCCGCCGCGTCGAACCGTTCGCGGAGGGCAGCGGTATTCCGCGCGTAGAGGCAGTGGTCGCCGGCCGCGCCGAACCGGGCCGGTTCCGAATCCTGCCGGTCAAGTACGTCGGTGGACTGCTGGCCCTCGGCTCGGGACTCGCCCTCGGCCGCGAAGGGCCGTCGGTGCAGATGGGCGGTTCCATCGCCGTCATCGTCGCCTCGGCGACCCGCCGTCCCCAAGCGGATCTGCGCATCCTCGCCGCCGCCGGTGCGGCCGCCGGCCTGGCGACCGCGTTCAACGCGCCGATCGCCGGCGGGGTGTTCGTCCTGGAGGAGCTCGTCAAGCGCTTCGACCCGCGCACCACCGTCGCCACGCTGGTCGCCTCGGCATCCGGGTTCATGGCGGCCTACCCATTCGTCCGCTCGGGCAGTGAATTCGAGGTGCCGGCCCTGGCCGATCCGGTGCTGGCCGACTCCGGGTGGATACTGGCCGTCGGCGTGCTCACCGGAGTCCTGGGGGTGCTCTACAACAGGGCCATCATGTTCGGCCTGCGCGCCGCCGATGCCAGCCGCTGGCCGGTCGAGGTCCGTGCCGCACTCATCGGCGCCGGCGTCGGTGTGCTGGTCTGGTACTCCCCCAACCTCGCAGGTGGCGGCGACCACCTCACCCAGGAAGCGCTGCTGGGCCACGGCGCCATCGGTGCCGTCACGGCGGTGCTCGTGCTGCGTTTCGTCCTGGGCGTGGTGTCGTATGCCGCGGGTACACCGGGCGGCCTGTTCGCACCGATGCTCGTCCTCGGCGCCGATGTCGGACTGATCGTCGGCCTGATCGCGGCCCATGTCGCGCCACAATCGGCGCCTGCTCCGGCGGCCCTTGCCCTCATCGGCATGGCAGCGTTCTTCACCGCGACCGTCCAGGCGCCGGTGACGGGCCTCATCCTCGCCACTGAACTCACGGGCAGCGCGAACCAGCTGCCCCCGATGCTCGGTGCCTGTGCGACGGCGCTACTGGTCGCCATCGCACTCGGCTCGCGACCGATCTACGACCTGCTCACCGACCGGGCAGCCGCTGCCGCCACAGCCGCGAAAACGTAGCTCAGCGCAGATTTCCGGCGTATCTGCTTGCCAGCGCGCCGATTTCGATGAGCCACAGCAGGGTGTCGCGGGCGGTTTCCTCGAACGGCAGCGCCACGATGCCAAGGTCCTTCGTGGTGGGCGACGTGTCGAAGCGGGTGTCTCGCTCGGCGAGCTCGACGGTCTCGACGTCCGCGGGGAGGTGGATGTCGTCCGGCAGCACCTTGTTGAGCAGTTCCACGAAACGGCTGAAGGGCTTGGCCACGATGGACGGCGTCGTCACAAATGGCAGCCAGCGTCCGGTGATCTTGTGCAGCGTGCCGTGCATCAGGTCCCCGGTCAGGTGATGGCCGGGCACCACATAGCGACGCGGTCCGTTGCCCCGCACCATGCATGCGGCGACGACATCGGCGACATCGCGGACGTCGACGTAGTGGGCACCGCCCCTCGGCCACACTGGAAGCCAGCCCTTCACGATCCAGGTGAACAGCTCGACCTGCGTCCCCAGATACGGATCGTGCGGTCCCAACACGCCACCGGGATACACCGACACCACGGGAGCCCCGCCCGATTGGAATGCTCGAATCTGTACCTCTGACTCACGTTTCGACTTGGCGTACGGCAGGTCGACGTCGCCCAGCGGCAGGTCGGGTCCGCCACCGTCGCGACACGTGAGGGCCACTGTCGATGAAATGTGCACGATGGGGTCGAGACCGCGTTCCACGGCACCGCCCACGACCAATTCCGTTGCGCGGAGATTGGTCCGGGTGATCTCGGCGGCTCGGCGCGCGTCGAGACTGAACACCGCGGCCGCGTGCACGACGGCGTCGACACCGTCGAGTCCGGCAGCGACCACGTCAGGATCCAGCACATCTCCGACGACGATGTCATCGACCGAAACACCCAGCGGTTCAAGTGATATCGGCACCTGCTCCGCCCGCCGAACCAGCATCCGCACGTCGTGTCCGTCCCGGATCAGCGCGGCAACGATATGCGCCCCGACAAAGCCCGTCCCCCCGGTCACCAGAACCTTCATCGTCCGTCCTTCCCCGGGGCTCGCCGGCCATTGTCGGTATGGCGCCGACCCCGCACAGGCCGCTGGGCCGCGTCGCCGCCCGCACCCTATCCCCGACCCGCGGCCATTCGCTGGAAATCCGGATCACGCTTCGGCGTCACTATCGGCACCATCGCCGGCGACGGCCGCCCTGAGCTTCTCGACCGCGTGCCGGCCGATGTCGACGGAGTTCTGGACGATTCCGGAAATCCCTTCTGCGACATCACCTCTGATAACCCGCCCATGTACCCGATCAGCCGAAGGCGTTCAGCGGCCGCGGCAGGTTCAGGACCAACTGCGCATCCTTGGCGATGTCCAGGCTCAAGACCCGGGACGCGCCGAGCCCGTCGAGCAGGTCGCTGAGCGGGCCGCCGTTACGGGCGATGGTCACGTCGCGAGGGAAGCTGCGCTGCGCGTACGACAGCGTGTTGGACTGCACCGACGTCTGGTGCCACTGGCCGTCGACCAGATGGATCATGGTGTTGGTACCCATGCGGGACTGCGACGGCACGTCGGTGAACTCGGGCAGCGGCGCGTGCAGCGTCACATCGGGTTTCCCTGTGGGCCCGTCGATCTCGGCGTGCACGGCGTCACTGATGTCGACGCTGATGTCGGTGCGCCACTTCGGCAGCTGGTAACCGTTGACTCCGCGAACCCGGGCGATCTCGGTGGTGACCGGTAGCGCCAGCACGTGCGCGTAGAAGTTCCTGCGCCGCAGGGCATTCAGCAGTTCGAGTTCGGGCAGCAGGCGCGACACCACGCCGTGGTCTCCGGGCTTGCGGATGACGGCGGCAACGGACACCTCATCGTAAGGATCGTTGTCACACACCGCGTACGAGAAGAACGTCAGCGCGGCGATGCCGTAACCGGGCACGGCACGCAATGGCTCCAGCGGTGCGGGGAGCATCGCGGCCAAACGGTCTAGCGGCGCAAGCAGATTCGCCTGAACGATGCTGGCGCGGTAGTAGAAGTTCGGCGCCCACAACGGCCCCACCCGTGAGTCGACCTGAACCTTCGGGATGCGCCGGAACCAGTCGATGTTGCCTACCGCGGGGTCTTGTGCCACCTCGTCCAGATTCGGGTTCGAGCGGTAGCGGTCGTAGTAACCGCCCTTCGGCACCTCGACGGTCTGGCCGGCGAATTCGACCTCGGTGAGTTGCGTAGCCATGGTGATGGACCTCGTCCTTCGTAGGGATTGACAGCTCAAGGCTGACAGCAGGCGGCCACGGTCCACAGGTGTCGGATGGCCAATAACTTGTGATAAGTGGCCAAACAGGTGTCAGGGGTAGGCAAGTGGACAACTATCGAACAGGTCCCACCTCGTTGAGCAGTTCCACCCCGTGAGCATGAGGAGACAACCATGACCGACATCAAGCCGGTGCTCGAGCCCGAGGCCCTCGCCTTCTGCCAGGCCACCGACACACCGCCATTCCTCTACCAGCTGCCGCCGGCCGAAGGCCGCAAGACGGTCGACGAGGTGCAGTCCGGCGCAGTCCAGATGCCCGACGTCGACGACGAGTGGATCACCGTCGAGGGCGGACCCACGGGCTCGGTGCAGGTCCGCATCGTCAAGCCCGCCGGGACCACCGGCCCCCTGCCGGTGATCTTCTACATCCATGGCGCGGGCTGGGTATTCGGCAACGCCCACACGCACGACCGCCTGGTCCGGGAACTGGCCGTCGGCGCCGACGCCGCCGTGGTGTTCCCCGAGTACGACCTGTCCCCCGAAGCCAAGTATCCGACCGCCATCGAGCAGAACTACGCCGCCGCACAATGGGTCTTCGCCCACGGCGCCGAAAAAGGCTTGGATTCTTCGCGATTCGCGGTGTCCGGCGATTCGGTGGGTGGCGACATGGCCGCCGTGCTCACGCTCATGGCCAAGGACCGGGGCGACGTGACGATCTGCCACCAGGTGCTGCTCTACCCCGTCACCGCGGCGGACTTCGACACGCCGTCGTATCACCAGTTCGCCGAACACTACTTCCTGAGCCGCGAGGGCATGAAGTGGTTCTGGGATCAGTACACCGAGAACGACGCGCAACGCGATGAGATCTACGCGTCACCGTTGCGTGCCACCGTCGAGCAGCTCGAAGGTCTACCACCGGCTCTGGTGATCACTGCCGAGGCTGACGTCCTGCGCGACGGCGGCGAGGCCTACGCCGCGAAACTGCGCGAGGCCGCTGTGCCTGTCGTGCAGGTGCGGTTCGGCGGCATCATCCACGACTTCATGATGCTCAACACGCTCCGTTCGACCCACGCGGCCACTGCCGCAATCAAACTCGCGCAGGACACGCTGCGCACCGCACTGCAGGAGAAGACACCATGACGACATTCGCGTCTCCGCCCGTGGCCGGCGCCCGCACCGCGCTGCTGCGCCGGATCCCAGGAGTCAAATGAACAGCAACACGTTGAGTGACGCCGGTGCCAAGCTCATGAACCGCGCACACCGGCTGATCCTGACCCTCAGCGGAAACAGGCTGTTGGCCAAGCCCTTCGGCATGGCGCTGGTGGAGTTGCATACGACAGGTCGCAAGTCCGGGCTGCCGCGGACCTGCTATCTGACGTCGCCCGTGCACAATTCGGGTCAGGTCGTGCTCGTCGCCTCCAAGGGCGGCGACGACCGCAACCCGGACTGGTACCGCAACCTCCAGGCCAACCCCGAGTGCGAGATCGTGATAGACGGACAGCGTCGGCAGATGTCTGCGCGCACCGCAACGGCCGCAGAAAAGGCCGAGCTGTGGCCGAAGATCGTGTCCGCCTACCGGGGCTACGCCGACTACCAACGCCGGACCAGCCGGGACATACCGGTCGTGATCTGCGAGCCGAGATGACCAACCTGGCCGTGACTGTGCGATCAGCGCCTCTCAACCACGGATCTGACGATCTGTGCGCACCCTCGACCCGAATCTGCCCGGCTCGGCGCG
>NZ_JAYXBQ010000056.1:0-21846 GCF_039668335.1 Mycobacterium sp. SM3041
GCGCGGACTTGGTTTGCGGGCGCGGTCGCGCGATGCATTTCCGCTGCGGACGAGGCGCGGGCCGTAGAGCTCAAGGCGCATCCGAAGCGTGATCCGGTGACACCGGTGTTTCCGCGGATCACTCCACACGACCTGCGGCACACCGCGGCTTCGCTCGCAGTGTCGGCCGGGGCCAACGTCAAGGCCGTGCAGAAGATGCTCGGACACGCCTCCGCGGCGATGACCCTCGACACGTACGCCGACCTATTCGACCGCGACGAGGAAGCCGTTGCGGCAGCCCATGACCTGCGGATGGCCGGCTTCTCGTTCGAGCCGAATGCAGCCAAATTGCAGCCAAAGGAGGTGGGTGACGCCGGAATCCGACTGTCAATAAGTTCCTGACCTGCAAGAACATTCGTGCGTGTTTTGGTGCCCTCGGTGAGATTCGAACTCACACTGCACGGGTTTTGAATCCGTTTCCTCTGCCAGTTGGGATACGAGGGCGTCGCACCGGTTGTTGGTGGCGGTGTACCACCATAGTTGATGTGATTCTCAGGGCCACGCCGCGCCCCGAGGTCGCCTCTTTGGACGGCTCACGCGACAATATGGGGATGACCGGGTCAACATCTGATGTCGTCGCACCGCGCCGTGTTCTCGTGGCCGAGGATGAGGCGCTCATCCGGCTGGACCTGGCGGAGATGCTCCGCGAGGAGGGCTACGAGATTGTCGGCGAGGCCGGCGACGGCCAGGAGGCTGTGGAACTCGCCGAGCAGCTGAAGCCTGACTTGGTGATCATGGATGTGAAGATGCCGCGCCGTGACGGCATCGACGCCGCTTCCGAGATCGCCGCCAAGCGCATCGCGCCCATTGTGATCCTGACCGCGTTTTCCCAGCGTGAACTGGTGGAACGGGCACGCGACGCCGGTGCCATGGCCTATCTGGTCAAGCCGTTCTCCATCACCGACCTGGTGCCGGCCATCGAGGTCGCGGTCAGCCGCTTCGGCGAGCTGACAGCGCTGGAGAAGGAAGTCCTCTCGCTGTCCGACCGGCTGGAGACGCGCAAGCTCGTCGAGCGTGCCAAGGGCATCCTGCAGACCAAGCAGGGCATGACCGAGCCCGAGGCGTTCAAGTGGATTCAGCGGGCGGCGATGGACCGTCGCACCACGATGAAACGGGTCGCCGAGGTCGTCGTCGAGACGCTGGATCCGCCGGCCGCAGAAGCGACGGAACCGTCAGCGGGCTGAGCCGCGCGCCGCGCCGGCGTTAACTCTGTGTTTCGGGCCGCAGCGTTTACACAGGTCCGATGAAGACAAGGTCGGCCAGCATCGCTCAACAGCGCGTATAGCCGCGCCGTGTTGGTTACTGTCTACGCGAAGCAGCGGACGTCGGCCCCACCTGCGAAGAGTGCGGGCCGTATCCGGTGCCACGTAACCATGACCCGGAGGTGAAGCGTGCGCAGTCGCGTAGCTCGGAATGCTCTTGCAGTCGGCAGTGCCGGTCTGATCGTGTTCGGTCTGGCGGGATGCAGCCAGTCTGATCCGAAGCAGAGCGGCGCGGCCGGCTCGAATCTCAAGATCGTCGAACAGGTGCAGATCGACGAGAACGGCGCCGAGGTCAAGGGTGCCGCCGGCGCCACTCCGGCCGATCCCGCCGGTGACGGCAAGGCCACGTGCCCGCCGGTCTCCATCGCGATGGCCGGCGCGCTGAACGGTCCCGATGCCGCTCTGGGCATCAACATCAAGGACGGCGTGCAGCTCGCCATCGACAAGCACAACGCGGCGAACCCCGGCTGCCAGGTGACGCTCAAGACCTTCGACACCGAGGGCGACCCGCAGAAGGCGACGGGCATCGCGCCGCAGATCGTCGATGACAAGTTCACCATCGGCCTGGTCGGCCCCGCGTTCTCCGGCGAGACCAAGGCCACCGGCACGGTCTTCGACCAGGCCGGTCTGGTCGCGGCCACCGCCTCGGCCACCAACGTGACGCTGAGCGAGAACGGCTGGAAGACCTTCTTCCGCGGCCTGGCCAATGACGGTGTGCAGGGCCCGTCGGTCGCGAACTACCTGAAGAACACCCTCAAGTACAAGAAGGTCTGCGTCGTCGACGACAGCACCGACTACGGCTTGGGCCTGGCCACCGCGGTGCGTACCACGCTGGGACCGGTCGCGGACTCGGCGTGCAACTTCTCGGTCAAGAAGGGCGACAAGGACTTCTCGGCCGCCGTCACCCAGATCAAGGGCGCCGCGCCGGACGCGATCTTCTACAGCGGGTACTACGCCGAGGCCGCGACGTTCGCTCAGCAGCTCAAGGACGGCGGCGTGACCGCGACGTTCGCCAGCGCCGACGGCACGAAGGACCCCGAGTTCGTCAAGCAGGGCGGCGAGGCCACCAAGGGCGCCATCCTGTCCTGCCCGTGCGGACCGGCGAGTAAGCAGTTCGCCGAGGAGTACACCAAGAAGTTCGGCCAGGAGCCCGGCACCTACAGCACCGAGGGCTACGACCTGGGCACCATCCTGGTCAAGGGCATCGACTCGGGCGCCGTCACCCGGCCCGCACTGCTGGACTTCGTGACCAAGTACGAAGGTCAGGGCGTGGCGCGCAAGTACCAGTGGAACAACAAGGGTGAGCTGACCACCAACCTCATCTGGATCTACAAGGTCCAGTAGGAACCTGCAGGCGACGACGCGTCCGGACCCAGTGCCGGGCGCGTCGTCGTTCCTGGACTCTCACCACCGCGATAACCGAGGAGCCGCCACCCGATGACATCCGACTGCGTCGGCCACTACGTGTGCACCGCGGCCAACATCAATTTCAACGTCGACAACCTGGTGAACGGGTTCTGGCAGTTGACGATTGACGGGTTGTCGTGGGGCGCCATCTATGCCCTCGTCGCCGTCGGCTACACCTTGGTGTTCGGCGTGCTGCGACTCATCAACTTCGCGCACTCGGAAATCTTCATGCTCGGCATGTTCGGCGCCTACTTCGCGCTGGAGGTCATTCTCGGCTTCAAGCCCAGCGGAAATGCCTACAACCTGGGCGTCGGGTTGACGATCTTCTACCTGGGCGTCGCCATGGTGGTCGCGATGCTGGTCTCCGGTGCTGCGGCCGTCGGCCTGGAGATGGTGGCCTACCGGCCGCTGCGCCGCCGCAACGCGCGCGGGCTGACATTCCTCATCACCGCCATCGGCATGTCGTTCGTCCTGCAGGAATTCGTGCACTTCGTGCTCCCGAAGATCCTCAAGGGTTTCGGCGGCAGCAATGCCCAACAGCCGATCATCCTGGTGCAACCCAAAACCCAGTTCACGCTATTCAGCGCGAACATCTCGAACGTCACCATCGTCATCGTCGTGGCGGCCATCGTGCTGGCGCTGCTCACCGACATCGCGCTCAACCGCACCAAGTTCGGCCGCGGCATCCGCGCCGTCGCGCAGGATCCGACGACCGCCACCCTCATGGGCGTCTCCCGGGAGCGCATCATCATGACGACGTTCCTCATCGGTGGCCTGCTCGCGGGCGCCGCCGCGCTGCTCTACACCCTGAAGGTGCCGCAGGGCATCATCTACTCGGGCGGATTCCTGTTGGGAATCAAGGCATTCTCGGCCGCGGTGCTCGGCGGCATCGGCAACCTGCGGGGCGCGCTCCTCGGTGGCTTGATCCTCGGCATCATGGAGAACTACGGCCAGGCGTTCTTCGGCACGCAATGGCGCGACGTGGTGGCTTTCGTCCTCCTCGTGCTGGTGCTGCTGATCCGTCCCACCGGGATACTCGGTGAAAGTCTCGGGAAGGCGCGAGCATGAGCGGGCAGCATTCGAACGAGGGCCGGGCCCGCTACCTGCTGGCACCCGGTGACCAGATACGCCAGTGGTGGGATCAGCAGAGCCGGCCCGCCAAATGGATATTCGGCGTCCTCTTGTTCACGGCGGTGGCGATGCTGCCGCTGCACACCCCGTCGTTCCTCAACACACCCGGCATCAGCTTCGGTGGCACCATGGCGCAGTTCGCGATGGTGGCGATCATCGCGATCGGCCTCAATGTCGTTGTGGGACAAGCCGGATTGCTCGACCTCGGCTACGTCGGGTTCTACGCCGTCGGCGCCTATACCGTCGCGCTGCTGACCAGCCCGGACAGCCCCTGGAACCAGGTCGGGGTCGACGGATTCCTCGACAAGGACTGGGCCTGGCTGGCCTGCGTACCCCTGGCCATGGCGGTCACCGCCATGGCCGGCCTGGTGCTGGGCATCCCGACGCTGCGGTTGCGCGGCGACTACCTCGCGATCGTCACGCTGGGATTCGGCGAGATCATCCGGCTCCTGGCCGACAATCTCTCGGACCTGACCAACGGCGCCCGCGGCCTCAACCAGATCGCCTACCCGCGGCTGGGGGAGACCGACAAGCTCCCCACGGGCGTGTTCTCCAGCGGCAACTCCGCCGGCAGCGCCAACTACGGCACGTGGTGGTTCTGGCTGGGCCTGGTGCTGATGGTCGCCATCCTGCTGCTCGTCGGCAACCTGGAACGCAGCCGTGTCGGGCGGGCGTGGGTCGCCATCCGCGAGGACGAGGACGCCGCGGAAGTCATGGGCGTCAACACCTTCAAGTTCAAGCTGTGGGCGTTCGTCATCGGCGCGGGCATCGGCGGCCTGTCGGGCGCGCTGTATGCCGGCCAGGTGCAGTACGTCGCACCGCCCACCTTCAACATCATCAACTCGATGCTGTTCCTGTGCGCGGTGGTCCTCGGCGGGCAGGGCAACAAGCTCGGCGTGATCGTCGGTGCGTTCATCATCGTGTACCTGCCCAACCGGCTGCTCGGCGTGCATGTGCTCGGCATCAACCTCGGTGACCTCAAGTACCTGTTCTTCGGCCTGGCGCTGGTGGTGCTGATGATCTTCCGGCCACAGGGTCTGTTCCCGGTACGCCAGCAGCTGCTGACCTACGGCAAGTCGGCGCGAGCGTTGTTGCGCAATGCGGACGAATCGAAGGCGGCGGCATGACCGAACCCGTAGAGCCCGCACCCGACGAGGAACTCGCCGCCCTGCATCGAGACGTCCAGGTCGCCGAGGGTGAGAAGCTGTTGGCCACAACTGATCTCACCGTCAAGTTCGGGGGACTCACCGCACTCGATTCGGTGACGTTCGATATCCGGCGCGGCGAGATTCTCGGTCTCATCGGCCCCAACGGCGCCGGCAAGACCACGTGCTTCAACGCGATCACCGGCGTGTACCGGCCGTCGTCCGGATCGGTGATGTTCGACGGCGCACCGCTCGGCAAGATCAAGCGCCACGAGATCACCCGGCGCGGCATCGCCCGCACCTTCCAGAACATCCGGCTGTGGGGTGAGATGACGGCGCTGGAGAACGTCGTCGTCGGCACCGACGCCCGGCACAAGACGTCGGTCCCCGGCGCGCTGCTGCGCACCGCGCGACACCGCCGCGAGGAACGCGACGCCATCGAACGTGCCGCGGCGCTCCTGCAATTCGTCGGGATCGCGCACCGCGGCGAGGAGAAAGCGCGGAACCTGTCGTACGGCGACCAGCGCCGGCTGGAGATCGCCCGGGCGCTGGCCACCGAGCCGAAACTGCTGTGTCTGGACGAGCCCGCGGCCGGCTTCAATCCGAGCGAGAAGTCCGCGCTGATCGAACTGATCCAGGCGATCCGGGACGACGGCTACACCGTGCTGCTGATCGAACACGACATGCGACTGGTCATGGGCGTCACCGACCGCATCGTGGTGCTGGAGTTCGGCCGCAAGATCGCCGAAGGCCTGCCGGCCGAGATTCGCGAGGACCCCAAGGTCATCGCCGCTTACCTGGGGGTGCCCGATGACGAGCTCTGAATCCGCCGACCTCGACCCGCGGCCGGTGCTGCTGGAGGTCCGCGACGCCGTCGTCCACTACGGCAGAATTCAAGCGCTGCATGGTGTTTCGCTGGTCGTGCGGGAGGGTGAACTCGTCACCCTGCTCGGCTCCAACGGCGCCGGCAAGACCACCATGATGCGGGCCATCTCCGGGTTGTTGCCGTTGTCGTCGGGTTCGGTGTGGTTCGACGGCGAGGACGTGTCGAAGATGAAAGCGCATCGCCGCGTGACCGCGGGCCTGATCCAGGCGCCCGAGGGCCGCGGCATCTTCCCGGGCATGACCATCGTCGAGAACCTCGAAATGGGCTGCTACGGACGCAAATTCGAGTCCAAGCACGACCACGACGAGCGTCTCGACTGGGTGCTGACGACGTTCCCGCGGTTGGCCGAACGGCGGACGCAGGCCGGCGGCACGCTGTCCGGTGGCGAGCAGCAGATGCTGGCGATCGGCCGCGCGCTGATGGCCCGGCCCAAGGTGCTGCTGCTCGACGAGCCGTCGATGGGCTTGGCGCCCATGGTGATATCGCAGATCTTCCGGATCATCTCCGAGATCAACTCGCAAGGCACCACGGTGCTGCTGGTCGAGCAGAACGCGCAGCAGGCGCTGAGCCGGTCCGATCGGGCCTACATCCTGGAGACCGGCGCCGTCACCCGCAGCGGTAATGCCCGAGACCTGCTGAAGGACGACAGCATCCGAGCGGCCTACCTCGGCGTCGCCTGAGCTGTCTTTCCGCCGAACATGAGCTTGTGTTCGAAGAACCCGCGAAATTTCGGACGTAAGCTCATGTTCGGCGCAACTGAGCGTCGATTCGGTTGACGATGTCGTCGTCGATCGCCACCAAGCGGACGTCATCGACTTCTGCGGAGGCCGATGAAATCGTTTCGGCGGCAATCGCGATCGCATCGTGCAACGGCCACCCGTAGATACCCGCGCTGATCAACGGGAAGGCCACGCTCAGCGCGCCGAGCTCGTCGGCGACCTCCAGTGAACGCCGGTAGCAGGACCGCAACAACTCCGGATCGCGTTGGCCCGCGCGGTGATTCGGCCCGACGGTGTGGATCACCCAGCGGGCCGGGAGATTGCCGGCGGTGGTCCAGCCGGCATCGCCGGTCGCCAGGCCGTGCGGGAACCGCTCGACGCAGTCCTGGAGAACCGCCGGGCCGCCCGCCCGGTGGATGGCGCCGTCCACACCGCCGCCACCGCGCATCGCATTGTTGGCGGCGTTGACGATGGCGTCGACGTCCTGCTTCGTGATGTCGCCGAGGACGGCGGTGATCCGTGGCATGACTGCAGTATCCGCGTTACTCGGCGATCCGGAACCGCTTGATGCGGGCTGCGGCGCCGGATACCAACTCGACCCGCGACTTCGGCACCTCGAAATGCTCGGCCAGCACGCGGATCACCGCGGTGTTGGCCTTGCCGTCGACCGCCGGCTCGCGGACGTACACGACCAGCGTGCTGTCGTCGTCGGTCTCGACGAGGGGCCCTTTGCGGCTGCCCGGCTTGACCCGGACCGAGATCATCACGGGTCCACTGTGCAGAAAATCCCGGGAAATCGGTAATTTCCCGGGATCTTCCGCACGTTCGACGGCTCGAAACTAGCGCGCGACGATCACCGACGAACCGTGCCCGAACAGGCCCTGGTTCGCGGTCACACCCACCCGGGCACCTTCGACCTGGCGGCCGGTGGCCTGCCCCTTCAGCTGCCAGGTCAGCTCACACACCTGCGCGATGGCCTGGGCCGGGATGGCCTCGCCGAAGCACGCCAGACCACCCGAGGGGTTGACCGGCACGCGACCACCGATGGTGGTGGCGCCCGAGCGCAGCAGCTGCTCGCCTTCACCCTTGGCGCACAGGCCCAGATGCTCGTACCAGTCGAGCTCCAGCGCGGTCGACAGGTCGTAGACCTCTGCGAGGTTGACGTCGTCGGGACCGATGCCGGCCTCGGCGTACGCCGCGTCGAGGATTTGGTCCTTGAACACTCGTTCCGGTCCGGCGATGGCCGCGGTGGAATCCGTTGCGATGTCCGGCAATTCGGGCAGGTGCTGCGGGTACTGCGGGGTGACGGTGCTGATCGCACGCACCGACGGCACACCGTCGAGCGAGCCGAGGTGCTTGCGCGCGAAGTCGGCGCTGGCCACGATCAGCGCGGCCGCGCCGTCCGAGGTGGCGCAGATGTCCAGCTGCCGCAGCGGGTCGGAGACGACCGGGCTGGCCAGCACGTCCTCGACCGATGCCTCCTTGTGGTAGCGGGCATTCGGGTTGTTCAGGCCGTGCTTGGAGTTCTTCACCTTGATCTGGGCGAAGTCCTCGGAGGTGGCGCCGTACAGGTCCATGCGGCGGCGGGCCAGCAGGGCGAAGTACACCGGGTTCATGGCGCCCAGCAGATGGAAGCGCTGCCAGTCGGGGTCGTTCTTGCGCTCGCCGCCGACCGGGGCGAAGGCACCCTTGGGCGTGGTGTCGGCGCCGATGACGAGCGCGACGTCGCAGAAGCCGGCCAGGATGTGGGCGCGGGCGCTCTGGAGAGCCTGCGATCCACTCGCGCACGCGGCGTATGACGACGACACCGGCACGCCGTTCCAGCCCAGCTTCTGGGCGAACGTCGACCCGGCGATGAAGCCGGGGTAGCCGTTGCGGATGGTGTCGGCACCGGCGACCAACTGGATCTGACGCCAGTCCAGACCGGCCTCGGCCAGTGCGGCGCGGGCGGCGACGACGCCGTACTCGGTGAAGTCGCGGCCCCATTTGCCCCACGGGTGCATGCCCGCACCGAGGATGTACAGCGGCTCAGGCGTGCTCACTTCGCAATCTCCCAGGCGTAGGTGGTGCGCTCGACACCGTCGGCATCGGTGTACAGCGGCATGGTGGTCAGTTCCATCTCCATGCCGACCTTGAGGTCCGCGGCGAGCGTGCCCTCGACGACCTTGCCCAGCACGATGAGGCCCTCGGCCTCCAGCTGGACGGCGGCGATGGCGAACGGCTCGAACGGGTCGGCCGCCGGGTACGGCGCCGGCGGGGGATAGCGGTTCTCGGTGTAGCTCCACACCGTGCCGCGTCGCGACAACGCGACGGGCTCGAGCACGTCGCTGTCACACGCCGGGCTGGGGCAGTTGTTGGCGCGAGGCGGGAAAACGTAGGTCCCGCACTGCGGGCACTTGGCCCCGATCAGGTGTGGCGCACCGTTTTCGTCGGTGTCCCACCAACCTTCAATTGCCGGCTGGCTCCCGGCTTCCGTCACTCCTGGCACGAGCTCAGCGTAGCTGCCAATAGGCCCGAAACTGAAACGTGTTGCAGTTTTATCCCGGCAGCCGGGAAAAGGCATTGAAGTGTACGAAACCGTTTCGTACACTTTGGCCATGGTTCGAGGGATGGAGCGGGAACAGGCGGTGCTCGCGGCAACGGCTGAGTTGCTCGTCGAGCGGGGTTATGCGGCTCTGACCACCGATGCGGTGGCGCTGCGGGCGGGTGCCAGCAAGGCGACCATCTATCGCCGCTGGCCGAACAAGGCCCAACTCGTCCGGGCCACGCTCGACGCCGCGGACGCCGCCCGAAACGCGTCGATGCCAGATACCGGGGCGCTGCGCAGCGACCTGTTCGCCGTGATGGACGCCGTCGCCGCGAATGTCGCCGACCCGTTGACCCGGGTCACGGCGGAACTCGCGACGCTCATGCGGCACGACGAACAGCTCGCCGAGGCCATCCGCCAACACCTTGACAAAGAAGAGCTTTCGCCGTTCCACGACGCGCTGCAGCGCGCCATCGCGCGGGGCGACATCGCCGCCGACGCCGACGTCGAACTGATCCACGATGTCGCCGAGGCAATGATCCTGCGGCAGCTGCATCTCGACCGTCCCGTCGACGCCGCCTTCAGCGCACTGCTCATCGACGACGTGCTGCTGCCCCTGTTGGGCGTTGCCCGATGAGTGTGGTGATTGCCGGCGCGGGGCCGACCGGACTGACCCTCGCCATCGAGCTGGCCCGCCGCGGCATACCGGTTCGCGTGCTGGACCGGGCGCGGGCATTGTTTCCCGGCTCGCGCGGCAAAGGACTGCAACCGCGCACCCTCGAGGTGTTCGACGACCTGGGCATCATCGGTGCGGTACTGGCGGCCGGCGAGACGTTTCCGCCCATGCGGCTGTACCGCGGCGCGGAGGTGGTCTGGACCAAACCGATCTACGAGCTGCTGGGCCTGCCCGAACTCGCGGCTACGCCGGCCGTGCCGTATCCCTTCACGTGGCTGATCCCGCAATGGCGGACCGATGAGATCCTGGCGGCGCGGTTCGGCGAACTCGGCGGGGTCATCGAATTCAACACCGTGGTAACAGGTTTCGCTCAGGACGATGACGGTGTCATCGTGCAGACAGACCGTGGCCCGGTCCGTGCCGCCTACCTCGTCGGCGCCGACGGCGGTCGCAGCACGGTGCGCAAGGTATCCGGCGTCGACTTTCTCGGCGGTGCGCTGACCGAGGAACGCATCATCGTGGGCGACGTGCGGGCGCGCGGGCTCGACGGCCGGTGCTGTCACCTGTTGACGCGTGATGGCGAGCAGGCCAAGCGGTTCTCGCTGTGGAACCTGCCTGGCACCGAGCACTTCCAACTGGTGGTGACGATGGCGCCGGGCGAGGACCCGCCCGCGCTGACGCTTGCCGCGATGCAGGAACTGCTCGAACAACGCTCTGGCCGGACTGATGTGGTGTTGTCGGACCTGCGGTGGATTTCGGAGTACCGCGTGAATCTGTTGATGGCGCAACAGTTTCGGATGGGCCGGGTACTGCTGGCCGGCGACGCGGCCCACGTCCATTCACCGGCCGGGGGACAGGGCGTCAACACCGGCGTGCAGGACGCCTACAACCTCGGCTGGAAACTGGCCGCCGTGCTCGCGGGAGCGCCCGACGAGCTGCTGGACAGCTACGCCGCCGAACGGATGCCGGTGGCGGCCGACGTACTTGCGCTCAGTGGCGCGCTGCACCGTCAGGGCTTCGCCGCGACCGGGCCGGCCCCGTCGGCCATCCATCAGCTGGACGTCAGTTACCGGGGCGGGCCCCTTGCGGGCGAGGCGCGCGCGCCAGGCGCGCTACAGGTCGGCGACCGCGCACCCGACGGCCTGTTGCCCGATGGTCGCCGGCTGTTCGACATCTTCCGCGGACCGCACTGGACCGTGCTCGAATTTGCGAGAGCTGCAGTCGATTTCGGCATTCCGCAAGTGCGCCTGAGCCCCGGCCCCGATTACGACGTGCCGGCCGGCTGCTACGTCTTGGTCCGGCCCGACGGGCATATCGCGGCGATCACGGATCAGCCGGAAGTGATCCGCGAACAGCTGCGTCGCTTCGATCCGGTGCGGGCGGCCAGCCGGTCATGACCGAGTGCTCGTCGCGGTCTCGGTCCGGTACCGCGTGGTGACCCGCGCCAGAACCGCGGGCGCCCGCGATGCCCCCGCCGCGTGCATCTCGCGGTTGGCGGCGATGACATCGGCGGTCTCGGTGCGCCGGGCCTGTTCGTAACTCCGGAACCCGGCGAAGCCATGGGCTGCCAGTTCGTCAGCGAGCACGCGCGCGTCCACGATCGACTGCGACGCACCGTTGGCCCCGGACGGGGTACATCGGGTGGGCGGCGTCGCCGAGCAGCGTCACCAGGCCCTCGCCCCAGTGCGGCAGCGGGTCCTTGTCGACCATGGGGTAACTGAACAGTGCCGGGCTGTGGCCGATCAGCGCACTCATGTCGAGCCAGTCGAGATCCCAGTCGGCGACGTGCGGCAGGACATCGTCGGCGGTCGCGGGCGCGTTCCACTTGGCGTCGCCGTCCAACGGGCCGGGCTGCCCGGTGGGCACCTGCAGTACCCAGTTCACCTGACCGCCACCGATGGGATACGAGATGAGGTCAACTCCGTTGTCGGCCTTGACGATTGCCATGGTGTGCCCGTCGAGGAACGGCGTGATGTCACTGGCCCCGCGGTACATGGTGATGCCGGACGACAGCAAGGGGTCGGGGCTGGGATGCAGCGCAGCGCGCACCACCGAGTTGATGCCGTCGGCGCCGACGAGGGCCGAACCCGCGACCGGGCCGGCCGCGGTGTTTACGACGACGCCGTCGGCGCTGTGCCGGAAGTCGGTTACGCCGCTACCGGTGTGTACCGCGTCGGCGCCGAGACGTGCACGCACCGCGTCGAGCAGCATCATCTGCAGCCGCCCACGGTGCACCGACAGCTGCGGGTGGGCGTCGCCCGCGGCCAGTCCGCGGGGTTCGGTGAACAACAGCTCGCCGCGATGGGTGTAGAAGCGGATCGCTGACGGGGCCACGGCCATGGCGGTCAACGCGCCACCGAGGCCGAGCTCGGTGAGTTCGCGGACCGCGTGCGGCAGCAGGTTGATCCCAACCCCCAACGGCTGCAGGTCGTTTGCGCGTTCCAGCACGAGTGCGTCGAATCCGCGCGCGTGCAGAGTCAGGGCAGTGGTGAGTCCGCCGATGCCGGCGCCGGCGATGAGTACTGGTGTCATGACTCCAGCCTCGGCGCGGCAGAACCATAAGTCCAATATCGATCAGGTCCACAAACTATAATCATTTCTTATGGAACTTCGGCAGTTCGAGTACTTCGTCGCCGTCGCCGAGGAAGCCAACTTCACCCGCGCCGCCGAGCGCATCCACGTCGCGCAACCCGCGGTCAGCGCCCAGATCGCCCGGCTGGAGCGCGAACTGGGCGAGCCGCTGTTCGACCGGGCCCGGCGCGAAGTCCGGTTGACGGCCGCGGGACAGGCAGTCCTGCCGCACGCACGGGCGGCCCTCGCCGCGGCGGCCGATGCACGCACCGCGGTGGCCGAATTGAGCGACCTCGTGCGCGGCTCGGTGACCATCGGCACCGTCACCGCGCACGACGTCGACATGCCGAGCCTGCTGGCCCGGTTCCACGAGGCCCATCCACACGTCGACATCACGCTCGGCACCGACAACTCGGACGTGCTGATCGAGGGCATCCGCACCGGGCAGTTGGACGCCGCCATCGTCTCCGTCGGTATCGAGCTGCCGGAAGGCCTGGCTGCCGTCGTCGTGACCGACCAGCCGATCGTGGCCGCCGTCGCTCTCGACGATCCGTGGCACACCCGGCGAACCGTGCGGCTGCCCGAACTCGCCGGCCGCGCCGTCATCGCGCTACCCGTCGGCACCGGCATCCGGCAGCAGTTCGATGGGGCGTGCACAGACGCCGGCGTCGACGTGCACGTCGCATTCGAGGCGAGCACGCCGCAGGCCCTGGCCGACCTCGCGGCCCGGGGTTTGGGGGTGGCCGTGTTGCCGCAAGCGATGGTCCGCTCGCGCGCCGATCTGCATCTGATCAGGCTGACGCCGGCGCTGCGCGGGCGGCTGGTGTTCGCGTGGCGGGCCGGTGGGCCGATGAGCCCGGCGGCCCGGGAGTTGGTGAACATGGCGCGGCGGTTACTGGCTGTCGGTGGGGCTGAATAGAGTTAAGACCGTGAGCCCCACCGCAACGGACGCCCCGCCCACCACCAAGCCCACATTGATGCTGCTGGACGGCAATTCATTGGCGTTCCGGGCGTTCTACGCGCTGCCCGCGGAGAACTTCAAGACGCAGGGCGGGCTGACCACCAACGCGGTCTACGGCTTCACCGCCATGCTCATCAATCTGCTGCGTGACGAGAAGCCCACGCACGTCGCGGCCGCCTTCGACGTCTCCCGCAAGACGTTCCGTAAGGAGAAGTACCCGGAGTACAAGGAAGGGCGGGCCGCCACTCCCGACGAGTTCCGCGGCCAGATCGACATCACCAAAGAGGTGCTGGGCGCACTCGGTATCACGGTGCTGGCCGAAGACGGCTTCGAGGCCGACGATCTGATCGCCACGCTGGCCACGCAGGCCGAGGCCGAGGATTTCCGGGTGCTGGTCGTCACCGGTGACCGTGACTCGTTGCAGCTCGTCACCGACGACGTGACGGTCCTGTACCCGAAGAAGGGCGTCAGCGACCTGCACCGCTTCACCCCCGAGGCGGTGGTGGAGAAGTACGGCCTCACCCCGACGCAGTACCCGGACTTCGCGGCCCTGCGCGGCGACCCGAGCGACAACCTGCCCGGCATCCCCGGCGTAGGGGAGAAGACGGCGTCCAAGTGGATCAACCAGTACGGCTCGCTGCAGGCGCTGGTCGACCATGTCGACGAGGTCAAGGGCAAGGTCGGTGACTCGCTGCGGGCCAACCTCTCGAACGTCATCCTCAACCGGGAGCTGACCGACCTGGTCCGGAACGTGCCGCTGGCGCACACCCCGGAGGCGCTGCGGGTGCAGCCGTGGGACCGCGACCGCATCCATCAGCTGTTCGACGACCTGGAGTTCCGGGTCCTGCGGGACCGGCTGTTCGAGACCCTGTCGCCTGTGGAGCCCGAGGTCGAACTCGGCTTCGACGTCCGCGGCGGAGTGCTGGAGCCGGGCACCCTGGCGGCGTGGCTCGCCGAGCACAGCAACGGCAGCCGCTTCGGCATGGCCGTTGCCGGCACCCACAAGGCCTTCGACGCCGATGCCACGGCGGTCGCGATCGTGTCGGCCAGCGGCGAGGGCGTCTACATCGACACCGCGCGGCTGGACGCCGAGGACGAAGCGGCGCTGGCGTCGTGGCTGGCCGATCCCGGCCCGCCGAAGGCGCTGCACGAGGCCAAGCTGGCGTGGCACGACCTGCTGGGCCGCGGCTGGACGCTCGCCGGCGTCACCTCGGACACCGCGCTGGCCGCCTATCTGGTTCGCCCGGGGCAGCGCAGCTTCGCCCTCGACGACCTGTCGGTGCGGTACCTGGGCCGGGAACTGCGCGCGGAAAGCAAGGAAGAGCAACAGCTTTCCCTGCTCGACGACCCCGACGAGGTCGACGACGCCGCGGTCCAGGCGCTGATCGTGCGCGCCGCGGCCGTCGGCGATCTGGCCGACGCGCTGGACGTGGAACTCGCCAAGATCGACTCGTTGGCGCTGCTCGGCCAGATGGAGCTGCCGGTGCAGCGAGCCCTCGCCGAGATGGAGGACGCCGGCATCGCCGTCGACATCGAACTGCTCGGCCGGCTGCAGAGCCAGTTCTCCGACCAGATTCGCGATGCCGCCGAGGCCGCGTATGCGGCCATCGGTGAGCAGATCAACCTGGGCTCGCCCAAGCAGCTCCAGGTGGTGTTGTTCGACAAGCTCGAGATGCCCAAGACCAAGCGCACCAAGACCGGCTACACCACGGATGCCGATGCGCTGCAATCACTTCTGGACAAGACCGGCCATCCGTTCCTGCAGCACCTGCTGGCGCACCGTGACGCGACCCGGCTCAAGGTCACCGTCGACGGACTCCTGAACGCGGTCGCCTCCGACGGCCGGATCCACACCACGTTCAACCAGACCATCGCGGCCACCGGCCGGTTGTCGTCGACCGAGCCGAACCTGCAGAACATCCCGATCCGCACCGAGGCAGGCCGGCAGATCCGTGAGGCCTTCGTCGTCGGCAAGGGCTTCACCGAGCTCATGACGGCCGACTACAGCCAGATCGAGATGCGCATCATGGCGCACCTGTCGGGCGACGCCGGCCTGATCGAAGCGTTCAACACCGGCGAGGACCTGCACACCTTCGTCGCGTCGCGGGCCTTCGGTGTGCCGAGCGAAGAGGTCACCGCGGAGCTGCGCCGCCGGGTCAAGGCCATGTCCTACGGCCTGGCGTACGGGTTGTCGGCCTATGGCCTGGCATCGCAATTGAAGATCTCGACCGAAGAAGCCAAGCAGCAGATGGACCAGTACTTCGACCGGTTCGGCGGGGTGCGCGACTACCTGCACTCGGTCGTCGAACAGGCCCGCAAGGACGGCTACACCTCGACGGTGCTCGGCCGCCGGCGCTACCTGCCGGAACTCGACAGCAGCAACCGCAACGTCCGCGAGGCCGCCGAGCGCGCCGCGCTCAACGCGCCCATCCAGGGCAGCGCCGCCGACATCATCAAGGTCGCGATGATCAACGTCGACCGCGCGATGAAGGACGCCGGGCTGAAGTCACGAATCCTGCTTCAGGTGCACGACGAGCTGTTGTTCGAGGTCGCCGAGGGCGAGCGGGACGCGCTGGAGACCCTGGTGCGCGAGCAGATGGGCAGTGCCTACCCGCTGGACGTGCCGCTCGAGGTGTCGGTCGGCTACGGCCCCAGTTGGGACGCGGCCGCGCACTAAGCGTCGGCGGCCAGCCCGATACCGAGCGCGACGAGAATCGCGCCCATGGCGCGTTCGATGCGCTGACGAATGTGGGTGCGGCTCAAGAGGTTCCGGGCCCGGTCGGCCGCCAGGACGACGCCGACGCACCACGAGGTGTCGATCACCAGCTGGATGGCGGCGAGCACCAGCAGCGTCGGCAGCACCGGTCCGCCGGCCGGCAGGAACTGGGGGAGCACCACGATGCCGAAGGCCGCGGCCTTCGGATTGGCGGCGATCGACACGAGCGCCGCGCGGAACGCCGCACCCGGGGTCCGTCCACGCAGGGGCATGGTCACGGCCATGTCGGTGGGGTGCTTCGCGATGCGCCAGGCACTGATGCCCAGCCAGATCAGGATGGCGGCACCGACGACGTGTAGCCCCAGCGACAGCCAGTGGTTGGCCGCGAGCAGGATCGAGAGCCCGCCACCGCCGGCCAGCGTCCACCCGCAGACGCCGATCTCATTGCCGACGACGGCCGCCAGACCCGCCTTGCGGCCGTCGCGCACCGAGCGGTGCAGGAACAGTGCCGTCGCCGGTCCGGGCAGCGCGGCCAGGATCGCCGACGCGACCAGGAACGCCGGCAGGACGTCGAGAAGGTGCGTGAGCATGCAAAAAGTATCGCTGACCCGCGCAAGCCGTTAAGTCACGCCGCCCGGTAATTGGTCAGCCACTGCAGCACCGGCGCCTGCGCCCGCGTGGCGGTGAGCCAGTACGCCTCCTCGGCATGCCGCTGATAGGTCCGCTCGTCGGCCAGCCCGCGGTCGATGCGGTCCCGAACGAACGCCAGCTCGACGACCTGCACGGCGAACTCCTTCACCGATTTACCGGCCGGTGCGCCGCCGATCCGCGTCGCCGTCGCGATCGCGGCCTTGCGGGCGCGCATCGATCCGAGCCACGTCGCCTCGTTGGGGGTGATCAGGCCGGAGGCGATGAGTCCGGGCAGCTTCTCGGCGACCACCCGCTGCTCGCGGCGGCGGCCCAGCACGCCGGTGACGATGGCGAGGGTGAAGATCGGCACCATCCAGAACAGGTAGACCGCGAAGTAGGCGCCGGCGCCGACGACGGTCGAACCGTTCCACAACATGTGCATGACCACCGCGGCCACGTAGCCGAGTCCGATGTAGAGCACCTTGGCGCCGGCGCCGCGGTGTTGCAGCGCGAGGTACACGCCGATGCCGGTCATGCTGGTGAACAGCGGGTGCGCGAACGGGCCCATGATCAGCCGCAGTGCGGCGGTGAGCAGGGAATGCGCGATGGTCTCGCCCATGGCGATGTAGAAGATGTTCTCCAGCCACGCGAAGCCCGCGGCCACGAAACCGGCGTAGACCAGGCAGTCCGTCAGCGAGTTCAGTTCGTTGCGGCGCCGGCCGGTCATCATCAGCAGCAGGAACACGCCCTTGGCGGCCTCTTCGATCACCGGTGCGCCGATGGCCATCGCGGCGAAGCCGTCCTTGCCGAGCAGCGGCGTCGACATGGTCTCCAGGATCACCGAGATGACGACGCTGATCGACGCACCCCAGATGAACGCGAAGATCAGCAGCCGCGGAGGTTCGGGCTCCCAGCGGTCGAACCACAGGTAGGTCAGCAGCACCACGGCCGTCGCGATGCTGGCCAGCACGAATCCGATGGTCATGCCGATCGGGTTGGTCAGTGTGGTCAGGATCAGGACGCAGCCGATCAGCACGCCCAGCCCGATGATCACGCCGAGGGGCGCGCCGACCTTGCGGATTCGCCGCGGCATCGGCGCCAGATACGGATATGGCGGCGGCACGGGCGACGGAGCGGGATACACGACACGAAGACTATCGGCGGAACGGCATTCCCCTGCGATGGAGCAGACCGCGTTTGGCCTGCGTCTACGGGTCTAGTACCCTCGACAAGTACCTGTGTCCACATGGGCTATGGGTGCGCGTGAGACGTCAGGCGGTAACGCCGCGGCGCGTCACGGAAAACAACCAATTTGTCCCTACGATTCAACCTGTCCGGAGCATCCCACCACATGCCAAGTCCCTCCATCACCTCGCCGCAAGTAGCCATCAACGACATTGGCTCGGCCGAGGACTTTCTCGCCGCTATCGACAAGACCATCAAGTACTTCAACGATGGCGACATCGTCGAAGGGACCATCGTCAAGGTGGACCGTGACGAGGTCTTGCTCGACATCGGCTACAAGACCGAAGGTGTCATTCCTTCCCGCGAACTTTCCATCAAGCACGACGTCGACCCCAACGAGGTCGTTTCCGTGGGCGATGAGGTCGAAGCCCTGGTCCTCACCAAGGAGGACAAGGAAGGCCGTCTGATCCTGTCCAAGAAGCGGGCTCAGTACGAGCGCGCCTGGGGCACCATCGAAGAGCTCAAGGAAAAGGACGAGGCCGTCAAGGGCACCGTCATCGAGGTCGTCAAGGGCGGCCTGATCCTCGACATCGGCCTGCGCGGCTTCCTGCCCGCATCGCTCGTCGAGATGCGTCGTGTCCGCGATCTGCAGCCGTACATCGGCAAGGAGATCGAGGCCAAGATCATCGAGCTCGACAAGAACCGCAACAACGTGGTCCTGTCGCGTCGTGCCTGGCTCGAGCAGACCCAGTCCGAGGTCCGCAGCGAGTTCCTCAACCAGCTCACCAAGGGCGCCATCCGCAAGGGTGTCGTGTCCTCGATCGTCAACTTCGGCGCGTTCGTCGACCTGGGCGGCGTGGACGGCCTGGTGCACGTCTCGGAGCTGTCCTGGAAGCACATCGATCACCCGTCCGAGGTGGTTCAGGTGGGCGACGAGGTCACCGTCGAGGTGCTGGACGTCGACATGGACCGCGAGCGGGTTTCGCTGTCGCTCAAGGCGACCCAGGAAGACCCGTGGCGCCACTTCGCCCGTACCCACGCGATCGGTCAGATCGTGCCGGGCAAGGTCACCAAGCTGGTCCCGTTCGGTGCGTTCGTCCGCGTCGAAGAGGGCATCGAGGGCCTGGTGCACATCTCGGAGCTGTCCGAGCGCCACGTCGAGGTCCCGGACCAGGTGGTCCAGGTCGGCGACGACGCGATGGTCAAGGTCATCGACATCGACCTGGAGCGTCGCCGCATCTCGCTGAGCCTCAAGCAGGCCAACGAGGACTACACCGAGGAGTTCGACCCGTCGAAGTACGGCATGGCCGACAGCTACGACGAGCAGGGCAACTACATCTTCCCCGAGGGCTTCGACGCCGACAGCAACGAATGGCTGGAAGGCTTCGAGAAGCAGCGTGACGAGTGGGAGGCCCGGTACGCCGAGGCCGAGCGTCGCCACAAGATGCACACCGCCCAGATGGAGAAGTTCGCCGCGGCCGACGCCGAGGCAGCTGCCCGTCCGGCGACCAGCGGTTCCTCGCGTTCCGAGGAGTCGACCGGTGGCACGCTGGCCAGCGACGCCCAGCTGGCGGCGCTGCGCGAGAAGCTCGCCGGCAACGCCTAAGTAGTTCAACGAGAAATGCCCCGGCCCATTGGGTCGGGGCATTTCTCATTTGTACGGCCGATAGGGTGACCCGGTGCTTCGTATCGGACTGAGCGGCGGCATCGGCGCCGGAAAATCCACTGTGTCATCGACCTTCGCGGCGGAAGGCGGCATCGTCGTCGACGGCGACGTCATCGCCCGTGAGGTGGTGGAGCCCGGCACCGAAGGGCTGGCCGCCCTCGTGGCGGCCTTCGGCGAAGACATCCTGCTGCCCGACGGTTCGCTCAACCGGCCGGCCCTGGCCGCGGTGGCGTTCAGCGACGACGAGAAGCGCAAGACCCTCAACGGCATCGTGCACCCGCTGGTGGGCAAGCGCCGGGCCGAGCTCATCGCGGCCGCACCGGCGGGTTCTGTTGTGGTGGAAGACATTCCGCTGCTCGTCGAGTCGCAGATGGCGCCGCTGTTCCCGTTGGTCGTCATGGTGCACGCCGACGAGGACGTGCGCGTGGCGCGGCTCATCGAGTACCGCGGTTTCTCGGAGGAGGACGCCCGCGCGCGGATCGCGGCGCAGGCCACGGTCGAACAGCGTCAGGCCGTCGCGGATGTCTGGCTGGACAACCATGGCAGCGCCGACGAACTGGCGGCCGCCGCCCGCGAGCTGTGGGAGCAGCGCATCGTCCCGTTCGCCCGCAATGTGCAGGCCGGCGTGCCGGCCACTGTCGCGCCTGCCGTGGTGCCGTACGACGAGACCTGGCCCCAGCAGGCCGGCCGCATCCTGGCCCGGCTGCGCACCGCGTGCGGCCACCGCGCGGTGCGGGTCGACCACATCGGGTCGACGGCCGTGCCGGGCCTGGACGCCAAGGACGTCATCGACATCCAGGTGACCGTGCCGTCACTCGAGGTGGCCGACGAGCTCACCGACCTGCTGCTGGCCGCCGGCTACCCGCGGGTCGCGGACATCAACGAAGACGTGGCCCACACCGACGACAAGACCCTGTGGCAGAAGCGCTTTCACGCATCGGCCGATCCTGGCCGGCCCACCAACGTGCACATCCGCGTCGACGGCTGGCCGGGCCAGCAGTTCGCGTTGCTGTTCCCGGCGTGGCTCGCGGCCAACCCCGACGAGCGGGTCGACTACCTCGCCCTCAAACACGACGCGATGGCCGCCGCGCCGGCCACCAGCGGGGAGTACGCCGACGCCAAGGAGCCCTGGCTCGCCGGTGCGTACCGACGAGCCTGGGCCTGGGCCGACGAAACCGGTTGGCGCCCTTAGTGGGAGGCCGGCGTCGCGGCCGCGGCCGGGGTGGCCGGCGTGCCCGGTAGCTCGGCGCTGTACTGCTGGCTGGGATCGAAGTCGGTCACCGACCCGCAGCTGAGCACGCCGTAGCCGGGGTCCTGGCGCTGTGGTGTCAGGCGCGGGGCGACGAACTGGTCGGCCTGGGCGACGATCTCGTCGTCGACCAGGATCTCGCAGTGCAGGCTGGCCGAGTACGGCCATTGGATCGACACCTGCATGCCGGCGTTCGCCGAGTTGTTGAGCACGGCCGAGGCTTCGAACGACTCGCCCGGGAGCAATGACGGCGTCGCCGAGTTGAGCTGGGTATCGGTGAGCCGATAGGTGATCAGCGTCCCGCGGGACACCCCGTCGATCCGGGCCCGGTAGGTGACGTTGTGCGGTCCTGCGCTGGGCGGTGCGCTGTCGCCGACCGGGACCGCCGGTGGTGCGGGTGGGGCAGGAGGTGCCGGATCGGCAGCTGCCGTCGTGGCGAGAAGCAGGGAGGTGCTCGTGGCCACTGCGGTGGCACACGCCAGCGATGCCGCGGCCATGCGTCCGCGCCTGATCGATGTCATGGTTGTTGACATTACCTGTCGCGCCAGGTCAGTGACATACCGAGACTGGCTAGCCAATTGCCCAACTGGTAATTGTGCTGAGCCAGCCCCTCGATGGCGGCCGTCGCCGTCGTGATGGCGCGTTCACCGTCGTCGGTGCTCAGCAGGTGGTGACGCACCGCGTCGAGAAGCTCGTCGACGTCCTCCAGCTCGACACTCTTGCCCGACCGGACGACCAGATCCAGGTAGTGGTCCTCGGACGTCCAGGACTGCTCGCCGGCGGTGAACCGGCCGACATCGAGGTAGAAGTCCTGGTCGCGCTCATATCCCGGGTTGAAATGGAAGACACTGGCCCGCAGGCCGATCGACGGCAGCAGCCACGATTCCAGGTAGTAGAACTGCGGGCGGCCTGGGGTGGGACGGGCCATGTACAGGCCCCACGGCTCGACCCGGTACACGTCGACGGCCCGCACGATGCCTTTGGGATCGGTGTTCGTGCGGGCGGCCAGGTCGAACGTCTCGTGCTTGGGTGCGTGGATGGCGCCAGCGTACGCGCTCGCCCGGCGACCGGCAGCG
>NZ_JAYXBQ010000057.1:0-5336 GCF_039668335.1 Mycobacterium sp. SM3041
GCGGCCTTTTTCACGTAGGTCAGCCAGGATCCGCGGTGCCCCGTACACCCCGTCAGAGGCTTCGTGAGCGGCCGCTACCGCGGCATCCAGACCGGCACGGCGCACCGCAGCCGCACCAGGTGCGGCGGCCGCGTTGGTGCGCCATTTGTAGAACCCCGAGCGGGACACCTCCAAGAGTCGGCACATCCGATTGGGGTCTGGGCCCAGCACGGCCGCGGTCCGACGTGCCGATCTCGATGCCGCTGTCGCGGCCGCGCACACCGCCTCTGATGGGGTCTACGGGGCACCGCGCATCCTGGCCGATCTGCGTGGGAAGGGCCGCACGGTGTCCCGTAAAACGGTGGCCGCTTCGCTGGCGCGCCAGGGCCTTCACGGGATCAGTCCACGGACGTTCGCTCCGGTGACCACGGTGGTGGATCTGGACGCCCCACCGATCCCTGATCTGGTGAAACGCCGTTTCGATGCCGGGACGCTCAATGCGGTGTGGACCAGCGACATCACCTATCTGCGCACCGGGCAAGGCTGGCTGTATCTGTGCGCGGTCCGTGATGGGCATTCCCGGCGGGTCATCGGCTGGGCCATCGAGGACTACCTGCATACCGATCTGGTCGAGTCGGCGGTCGCGATGGCGGTGGCTCTGCGCGCCGACCTGCCCGAGCAGGTGATCTTCCATGCGGATCGGGGCTGTCAGTACACCAGTGCGCAGATGGCTCGGGTTGCCCGCACCCACAATCTGGCCCGTTCGGTAGGGCGTACAGGTGTGTGCTGGGACAACGCTGCCACTGAATCATTCTGGGCCACACTGAAAGTCGAGTTCTACGACCGGTACTTGTGGCCCACCAAGGCGGCCGCTAAGCTCGCCGTCGGTGACTGGATCGAACGGATCTACAACCGCCGCCGACGACACAGCGCGATCGGCATGATCACACCGGTGGAATACGAAAACCGGATCACTAAGACGGCACAAGCCGCCTGACCCTGTGTCCACCAAACGGGGTCAAGCCCAGTTACAGATAAGCGGATCAGTCCGCGCTAGCGCCGAAGGCGCGGGCTCCACTGCCGCAGCTAGTCTGCCGCAATGCGACTACGGGTTTCGTAAACCCCACACCATCTTCGATACCCGTAGGAGCTCCCGAATCTGCCCGGCGCCGCAAGTGCACCACCGCGTCACGAATTCTCGTTTCGGCACCTCGCTCCTGGGCGGCTACACACTTCCCGACGGCTTCACGGCCGCCGACAGCAACTTGGGGGTATGTAGCAGATGCTGGGCGTAGTCGAGAAGCACACGATGGAGCAGTTCGTCGGGCACGTCGCGCAACCGCGCATCGGTTACAACGCCGGAAACTCCGCCGATGATCATCGATGTCCCGATATGGTGGGCGACGTCCGCGTCGGGGCCATCAAGCAGCGTGATCAGCTTCACGACGGCGTTCTCCAACTCGACATGCGTCTTCGCGAGCGTGCTCATGGCCGGGTCGTTCTGCACAATTGCGCTGAGGCCCCTATGGCGCACCGCCAGTTCGACAAAGCCGCTGGCGGCGACTTCGCGCCGCGAATGGGGGTCGGGAAGCGCGTCGGCGATACGTATTACGCGAGCGATGTCCTCGAGTAACGGCTGTGCGACGGCCCTCACGATCTCGTCTTTGGTGTGAAAGTGGTAGTACACAGCGGCTTTGGTCACCTCAAGCCGGTCGGCAATCATCTGCAAGGTCGTGCCCTTGACACCGTACTCAGCGAATAATTCCAAAGCCGCCTGGACGATACGGTGGCGTACGAAGCCACGTGATGACGTCAAGTTTCCTCTGCCAACCTTTCGGGGAGTTTATGCGGGCTGCGTGCGCACTGGATGAATGATGCCTCAGCGGCGGATGTGATGTCACTCACCTTCGGCTGGGGTTGCCCATCGTTAGCCATGGAAGCTAAATTAACCAGCCAGTTGGCAAGTTAGATTTGTCATCGCGGCTATAGTGCAGCGATCAGTCACGTTGGAGCCGATGTGCGCATCATTCAGACCATTTCGTTACGCCGGCATCGTCTGCTCGACATGTTGGTCGCCCCAAAGCGGCAGATCGCGGCCATCATCGGGGCGTACTTCCGGTGGCCATACATTGTTTGCATACCGCCCAAACGCCAGCAGTCGACCGGACGCGCACCTGCAGCTGATCAGTCTGCATCACGCCACGTCTAGACAGTAGGAGCGCAGAACACTGTGGCACTGTTTGCTTGGGGCCGACGATGAGAAAGTTCATGGGTCAAAGTGACGTCAAAATGACTTCGATGACACGCAAAGCGTTGAGCAACAATACTGCTGGAGATGCAGCGTCAGCCGAAAGTTTCCTTCACTCCGATGGCAGCATTGTCATACCGGACGGCATCACGCTGACGTCGTTCCTGGAGCGCAACCGCGCGGCGATGGGCGAGAGTCCGTCGTACCGGTTCATCGACTACGCGCAGAACCCTGACGGCGAGATCATCGAACTCAGCTGGAACGGCCTGTGGGCTCAGGTCAACGCCGTTGCGGCCCGGCTCCAGCAGGTCACCGCTCCCCGCGACCGGGTGGCGATCCTCGCGCCGCAGGGCGTCGACTATGTCGCGGCGTTCTTCGCGGCCGTGCACGCCGGGAACATCGCCGTGCCGTTGTTCGCGCCGGCCCTCGCCGGGCACACCGAGCGCCTGGCCGCGGTGCTGGCCGACGCCAAGCCGGCCGCGGTGCTCACCACCACCGCGGCCGCCGAAGCGGTCCGCACGTTCATCAAGACGCTGCCCGCCGCCGAGCGCCCGCGGGTGATCGCCGTCGACGCCGTGCCGGACACCCTCGCCGAGATGTACGTGGCCCCAGAGTCCCGCACCGACGACGTCGCCTACCTGCAGTACACCTCGGGCTCGACGCGCACGCCTGCCGGCGTGGAGATCACGCATCGGAACGTGTGCACCAACGTCATTCAGATGATCCTGGCCGGCGGCCTGGACACCGACATCCGCAGCGTGAGCTGGTTGCCGCTGTATCACGACATGGGCTTGATCATGATCATGTTCCCCGCGCTGTGCGGCGGCCAGATCAGTCTGATGGACCCCATGGCGTTCGTCCGCCGGCCCTACCGGTGGATCCGGCGCCTCGCCGACGAGGCCGCCCACGGCCGCACGTTCGCGGCCGCACCCAATTTCGCCTTCGAGTTGTGTGCGCAGCGTGGCCTGCCGCCGGCCGATGAACCGCTCGACCTCAGCAATGTGGTGACGCTGCTCAACGGTTCCGAGCCCGTGACGCTGCCGTCCATCGAGCAGTTCATGGAGGCCTTCAAGCCCTACGGGCTGCCCGAGACCGTGGTGAAGCCGTCGTACGGCATGGCCGAGGCGACGCTGTCGGTCGCCAGCATCGGCGCGGACGAAAAGCCGTGCGCCACATATCTGGACCGCGAGGAGCTCGCGGCGGGCCGGGCCGTCGTCGTGGGCCGGCACGCGGACGGCGCGGTGCCCCACGTGTCGTGCGGGCAGGCCATCCCGGACCAGTGGGTGACGATCGTGACGCCCGACGGCGATGAGGCCGCCGACGGCACCGTCGGCGAAATCTGGTTGCACGGCAACAACATCGGCCGGGGCTACTTCGGCCGGCCCGAGGAGTCCGAGCGGGTCTTCGGCAACAAGCTGCAGACCCGTCAGACCGTCAGCCACGCCGATGGCGCTGAGGACAACGCATTGTGGTTGGCCACAGGCGATCTGGGCGTTTACGTCGGCGGCGAGCTGTTCGTCACCGGCCGCATCAAGGATCTCGTCATCGTCGACGGACGCAACCATTACCCGCAGGACATCGAGGCGACGGTCAGCCGCGCCTCGTCGGCGGTGCGGTCCGGCTACGTGACAGCCTTTGCTGTGCCTGGTGATTCGGGTGAACAACTGGTCGTGGTGGCCGAGCGTGCGGTGGGTGCCGGGCGTGCCGAACTGGGGCCTGTGGCCGAGGCGGTGCGGGCTGCGGTGTCGCGTCATCACCAGGTGCGCGTCGCCGAGGTGCGACTGGTTGCGGCCGGCCGCATCCCCCGTACGACGTCGGGAAAGCTGGCCCGCACCGCCGCGCGGGCAGAGTTTCTGAACGGTCAATTCCACTGACGTCCTGCTGAAGAATGACAGCTCCTAGTCAGAGTTCAGCACCGCCCGAACCGATGAAACAGATAGATGGTGACGGATGACTACGGATGACTTCGCTCAGACCGAAGATTTCCATGGCTGGAATCGCTGTTGCAGAATTCAGCCTCGATCACGGACCGACCGCTACCCCTCCCACCGCAAATATGGTGGTCCGCATCTGAGACACGAAACCCCGCCCCGGGAGTGCCCCCAGCCAGCGACGCACCTAGAGCGCGTAGAACTAGCCCATCAACCCGTGACCTGGCGCTCACCCTGGATGGGCAATCGCACGACGTTCGTCGTGAAGTACCTGAACGATCACTACCGAATACACCTACCTCGAGCGATCGCACGTGGAATCGTCGTCGAGTACCTTTACCTGGTCGCCGACCATTTCAGAATCGACCGCTACCGCGCACAACGATTCTTGACCGACGAAGCCTTGCGCGCGAGCGCTTTGGACATCCTGGGATCACCACCCCTAATGTTCGAGCTTGGACTGATACAAATGAGGACGATGTCGTCGAAACGCACGCTCCCGGTAATTCTAGAGACTGATGGGCCTGGGGTTGACCCCTGATGGTGGACACCTAACTGGTGGGACTGCTGGTCCCGCGCGAAGGATGTCCGGTATGTCGGGCAAGCGCAAGAAGTACACCCCGGAGTTTCGGGAGCAGGCTGCCCGCCTGGTGATCGAGACGGGCAGCCCGATTGCGCACGTGGCCGTGGAGATCGGCGTCGGTGAACAACTGCTGGAGCGCTGGGTGCGCCTGGCCCAGCAACGCGCGAGCGGCACCGATACTGACGCGGTGCTCGATGCTGATGTGCGTGCCGAGTTGGAGCGGCTGCGCAGAGAGAATGCTGAATTGCGTTTGGACCGTGAGTTTTTGAAAAAAGCCGCGGCCTTCTTCGCCTCCGAACAGAACCGGTAGAGGCCTACCAGGGTATTGCCGCCGAGAAGGCCAACTACAGCATCGTACGGATGTGCCGACCCTTGGAGGTGTCCCGCTCGGGGTTCTACAAATGGCGCACCAACGCGGCCGCCGCACCTGGTGCGGCTGCGGTGCGCCGTGCCGGTCTGGATGCCGCGGTAGCGGCCGCTCACGAAGCCTCTGACGGGGTGTACGGGGCACCGCGGATACTGGCTGACCTACGTGAAAAAGGCCGCGCGGTGTCCCGCAAGACCGTGGCCGCCTCGCTGGCGCGCCAGGGCCTGG
>NZ_JAYXBQ010000058.1:0-3989 GCF_039668335.1 Mycobacterium sp. SM3041
GCTCCCTAACTTCATCGGCGACGGGGTGATCGGCACCCCACGACGCTCGAAGGAGTTCCACATGGTCATCAAGCCGATCGCAGCGACAGCAGCTGCGGTGTTCGCCCTGACCCTCACCGCGTGCGGTGCGAACGAGATGAAGTCGGCCGGTTCGTCCAGCCCCTCCAGTTCCGCCATGTCGTCCAGCATGACCTCCGCGATGACCTCCGCGATGACCTCATCGAGCGCCGCCGCTCGCACGGGCCACTTCACCGGCCTCAACGGCAAGCACGTCGCCGGTACGGCGACCGTCAGCGGCATGAATCTCGAATTCACCGACTTCTCCTCCGACGAGGGCCCGGACCTGTACGTGTACCTGACGAAGGGCTCCACCGAGTCCGATGTCGCCGCGGGCAAGCAGATCGCCGCCATCAAGTTCGACCAGGCCACACAGTCGTTCCCGCTGACCGGCATCGACACCATGGGCTACACCACCGTCGTCATCCACTGCGACAAGGCGAAGGCAGTCTTCGGCGCTGCCTCGCTGATGTGACGACCGGTCTGATGACCACCCGCGCACTGACCACGCGCGACCGCGCCGACCTGGCCGCGTCGATACTCTTCGGCGCGGTCCGGGTCGGGCTCGGACTGCTGTGGCTCCACGAGGGCTACGTGAAGTTCCGGGCGCACTTCGGGCGCGCGGACATCCTGCTCGTCGTCGACGGCGCGTCGGCGAATTCGCGTGTGCCGGAATACTTCCGGTTCGTGGCCGAGCACCTGCTGCGGCCGACGGCAGACCTGGCCGGCGTCATGACGCCGCTGACCGAAGTGGCACTGGGGCTGGTCCTGGTGCTCGGTGTGTTCAGCACGCTGTCCGCGGTCGTATCCGCGGGATTGCTTGCGGTCTATTGGAGTTCGGACCAGCTCATCGCGCAGTACCCGATCATGGCGGTGCTGAGCGTGGGTGTGCTTGCCGGACAGGGTTATTCGAGCCGCTGGACGATCATGGCACTGATGCGCCGCCGTCGGGATGCCGAGAAAGAGGGATGACCGGGATCAGAGCTTTCCGGTGCGCAGGTCTTGGCTGCTCTTCAGAACGGCCGAGTCCAGACTCCAGTTCTGCGGCTGCACCCGCTCCCAGAGGCTGCCCTTTCCGGCCGCCTTGCCGAGTTCGTCCTCACGCCGGAACCACTGCTCGGCGCTGCGGATCCGGTTGGGGTGGATTTCGTCCAGCAGCGCGTAGTTCCGCTCGATGATGCCGTCTTTCCATAAGTTCCAGAAACCGGTGAAGTTGGCTCGAAAAGTCATGGTGCTCGGGTCATCCGGGGCGGCGTTGTATCCGGCAGGGGTATCGGCGACGCCGCCGAGCGGGCCCTGCCAGTACGCGTCGATGTCCGTGTCGACGTATCGGGCAGGATGTCCGGTGACCGTTTCGAACGCCCGGGCCAGTTCGCGGTACGGGATGTGGTCGATGGCCACCTCGAGGTCCATGCCGTTGGACCGGTCGGTGTTGTCGAAGAGCCACCTCACGTAGTAGCCGCAATCCTCAAGGGAGACATGGGGTACCGCGCCGTCGCCGAGGGGCACCCGCCAGGTGACGACGCCGTCCTCCACACTGGGCGCCATCGGCGTCAGGGGTGAGATCGTCATTTCGATGTACGGGCCCGACGTGAAGACGGCAGCACCCATCCGGGCCGAATTCGCCTGATTCTGCAGCAGGATCCATTCGGCGATGCGCCCCTTGCCGTCGTAGTGCCCGACACGGTACTTGGAGTCGTAGCCGGCTTTCTTGAGCCCGTAGTCGAGGTTTCCGTACACGAAAAACTTGACGCCTTCTTCGATGGCGATCTCGTAAGTGCGCATCGCCCAATACATCTCGGTCTTCTCGCCGGTGTTGAATCCGTCGATGTTGACGAACGCACCGTCGCATCCGCGGAAGCCTTCTCGCAGCACGGCTTCGTCGGTGAATGTCCCTTCGAGTGCCGAGATGCCGCCCAATTCGAGCAACGATTTGGCCCGGGCGCTCGTGGCGTTACGAGTGAGAAATCGAACGGAATACTTGCCGTCGGCGGCGAGGGCGCGGGCGACGGGAAGTCCCTGGGCCCCCGTCGCTCCGATCATGAAGATCTTCGAAGTGGCGTGTGACGACATTGCAGCTTCTCCTTATAGTGCATATACAACATTTGGGGTCAGAGGCAAGAACCGACCCCAACCGATTTCTAGTCGCCGGGCGACAGGCCGCCGACGCTGGTCGCGAGGGACCGGACCGCCGTGACGCCGCCGGCACCCAGCAGTTCGGCAGCCTCTTGCTGCGCCCGTCGCCATGCCGGCATCACGGCCTCGATCTTCTTGCGACCCGACGCGGTCAGCGCGACCTCACGCACGCCCTTGGCGTTCACCGACACCGCCTCGACCCAACCGTGTTTCATCAACAGGCTCAGATTGCGACTGACTGTCGACCGCTCCAACTGCAGCACTTCACCGATCCGGGCCGGCGAGCACGGACCGACCTTCCCCAGCGCCGCCATGAGATTGATCTGAGCGATGCTGACGCCATGCCCTTCGAGCGCATGGTCGTACAGGCTCGTCACCGCCCGACCGAGTAGCCGGACGCGGACCGCCAGGCAGTTTCCGGCGATCTCATCGACAGCGGCGGTGACCATGCCACCATTGTTGCATATACACCATTACTCAGCAATGAACAGCTGCCGGAGCTATCCCCTGCGCCGTCGCACCAGCCGCGAAAGACCCAGCCCACCGAGCAGACCCACGGCCGCGCCCACCGCCACGCTGCTCGCGTCGACGCCCTCGCGCTCGCGGTAGCGCGTGACGATCGCAGCCGGTCCGGGCGGCGCCACCGGGGCCAGCGCCATGGTGTCCGCGGCGGTCGCCGCCCACGCGGTCGAGAACAGGATGAGCCGTGCGGTGATATAGGCGAACACCATCAGACCCAGCACGGGACCGAACGTGGCACCGGCCGGGCCGTGCATGACGGTCCGCAGGTAGATCGAAGCGACCTGCTTGAACAGTTCGAAGCCCACCGCGGCGATCAGGGCCGCACGGGCCGAGCTGCGCAGGCTGACCTTCTCGCGCGGCAGCCGGGCGATGATCCAGGTGAACATGAGCCACGCCACGAGGAACGACACCGCGATCGACGCCACCCGCAGCAGCGCATTGAGGCCTGGGATGTGCCCGACACCGAACCAGTGCAGGACTGTCGCCATCAACCCGGTGTCACCCAGGGCGGTCAGGCCGATGGTGACGACGATGGCCGCGAACGCCGAGACCAAGGCGAGCAGGTCGGACAGCTTGGTGCCCACCCAGCCATCGGGTTCGCTCTGCTGCTCCCACATCTCGGTGAGGGCCTTGCGCAGGTTGGCCATCCAGCCCAGGCCGGCCCACGCGGCGGTCGCCAGGCCGATGACGCCGACCGACGTGCGCGATTTCACGGCCGAGTCCATCAGGCCGACCAGCTGATTACCGAAGTCGCCCGCGACGGCGGACCGGATGTGCACCTCGAGCTCGGCCAGCAGGTCCGGGCGGGAGGCCAGGACGAAACCGCCCACGGCAAAACCGACCATGAGCAGCGGGAACAGCGCGAACACCGTGAAGTAGGTGATGCCGGCGGCGTAGAAGTCGCCGTTGCAGTCCTGGTAGCGGTCCTGGGCCCGCATGATCCGATCCAGCCACGGATGCCGCTGACGCAGTCGGTCGAGTAGGCCCGGCTGGTCCGAGTCGGTCATTTTCGGCAAACCCCCTTGTCTGCCGAAAAGCCTAGTGTGCGACGCCGCGGGTGTCCCGGCGCGGCGTCCACAACGTCAGCGCAGACGCGGCAGGAAGCCCAGGCGGTCGTTGACGCGCTGCAGCGTCTTGAACGCCACCTGCTCGGCGCGCTCGGCACCGGTGGCCAGCACCGATTCCAGTTCGGCCGGGTCGGCCAGCAGCTCGTCGACCCGGTTCTTGATCGGGGTGACGTACTCGACGACGGCTTCGGCGGTTTCCTTCTTCAG
>NZ_JAYXBQ010000059.1:0-446 GCF_039668335.1 Mycobacterium sp. SM3041
GGACTAGTGATCCGGCACCCCCGAGTGGAAGGGGTGTCGCTCAACGGATAAAAGGTACCCCGGGGATAACAGGCTGATCTTCCCCAAGAGTCCATATCGACGGGATGGTTTGGCACCTCGATGTCGGCTCGTCGCATCCTGGGGCTGGAGCAGGTCCCAAGGGTTGGGCTGTTCGCCCATTAAAGCGGCACGCGAGCTGGGTTTAGAACGTCGTGAGACAGTTCGGTCTCTATCCGCCGCGCGCGTCAGAAACTTGAGGAAACCTGTCCCTAGTACGAGAGGACCGGGACGGACGAACCTCTGGTCTACCAGTTGTCCCACCAGGGGCACCGCTGGATAGCTACGTTCGGACAGGATAACCGCTGAAAGCATCTAAGCGGGAAACCTCTTCCAAGACCAGGTTTCTCACCCTTTTAGAGGGATAAGGCCCCCCGCAGACCACGGGA
>NZ_JAYXBQ010000005.1:0-1893 GCF_039668335.1 Mycobacterium sp. SM3041
ACCCGGACGACGTCGTCGCGGAACTCGCGGGGGTAGGGCCTTGCCATGGGGACATCCTTCCAGCCCGCCCATGCTGGGCAAGCCAACTCAGATGTCACCTATTCGTGCAGCAGACCCAAATGGACCTGCTCGGTTGCCGCTGGGTGTTCGTATCGGAGAGCGAAAAGGACCGGCGACTGGCCGAGACAACCGTGAAGCGATTGACCGCTGACAGCAAGGTGCGCGCCAGGCGTATGCGTCAGGATTTCGTGGAATTCAAGGCAAGCCATACGTTGATGCTGGTTACCAACCACAAGCCGAAAGTGTCGGGCGACGATATGGCCATCTGGCGACGGTTGCGTGTAGTTCCGTTCGGTGTGCATATTCCGCAGGCTGAACAGGACAAAAGTCTAGGCGAGAAATTGCAGCTTGAAGCCGATGCTGTGATCACTTGGGCAATTTCGGGTTTGATGGCTTATTTAAATGGTGGGCTAAATGAGCCACAACAGGTCAGATTCGCTACTGAAAGCTATCACCAAGAGAGCGACGCAATTGGCAGATTTATTGCAGACCGTTGCGTGACGGGGCCGGATCAAAAGGTGGAGCCAAAGCGGTTGCATCAGGCTTGGGTGGCTTGGCAAAGCGAAGATGGTTGCGAGGCAGTCGGTTTGAAGGCATTCAATCAGGCGATGGAGGAACGCGGGTACTGCTCTGGCAAGCCCAGTAACGGCAAGCGGTTTCGTACGGGAATCGGCTTAAAGGCTATTCAAGATCCCACCGAATTTGCAGGGCAAAATCAATGAGGATAGCTAGCCTGTCTAACAGCACGTTTAGCACGTTTCTAGGTGTTCCCCCCTAGAACACTATCTCTAGGGGGGATACCCCCGACTCGTGCTAAACGTGCTGTTAGGTCAGCTAAGAAACGTTGGATTTCGAGAGAGAATTTGAAATGAGGCAACTAGATGGCGAAACGTAGAACGCCAGCGATTAGGCCAGGGGAGCTGGCGATTGTGTGCGATGAGTGCGCGGCACTGATTAGGGGTGATGAGGGTTTCCTGACGGTGGTGCCAGGTCACGACGGAAAGCGGCGTTGGCGTGCGTACCACGGTGACTGTGAATCGCTGGCCAACGTGGTTGCGAGAGAACCTAAATCAATCGTGGTGAGGACTGGCCGAGTGGCTACGTACACAGAGCTATTGGCGACGCTGGCCGAGTTGGCACGGTGTCCCCAAATGGATTTTGCCGGTACTGCGTGGCCAGGACTGTTGCAACGGTTGGCTTTTGACACCGATTGGCAACTGACAGACGGTCGGTCACAGGATGAATTGGGTAGGGAGAACGCGAGATTTATGGCAGCAGCGGGGTTGACGGCTCGCAGCGCAATCGATCCGGAGACACGGCAGCAGGAAAGCATTGCGCGGCAGGAACGTCGTGTGAGACAGCGGGAAAGAGAGCAGGAGAGCATTGCATGACGCAAATCGACAGCGGTGACTGGCCGCTAGGCCGCAGCAAGACAACGCAATTGGTGGCCGAGCTGGTCAAGTGCTCTGGTGGCGCCATCGGTAGCCATGAACTGAATGACGCTGTGGCCGCTGTTGGCGAGCTCTACACAGCGGCAAGTGTCCTAGAGCTGTGGGAGGGCGGAAAGATCGAATTCGGTTGGGACACAGACGACGAGCAACTGATTTTGGTAGATGCAAACAGTAGTGAGGCCGACAGCGATGGCCGGCTGATTTTGAGAGGAAATGACTGATGACGACACCTAGTGTCGCGCGTCATTAATTAGTTTACAGTGTGCGATGATGGTGTATGCCGTCATCTGCGTTGGTGATCAGTGATGAGGATCGTGCGACATTGCAGTCGTGGACACGGTCCTCGACGATGCCTGCCGGCCATGTTGAGCGGGCCCGGATC
>NZ_JAYXBQ010000060.1:0-3916 GCF_039668335.1 Mycobacterium sp. SM3041
GGCATGTCGAGGAAGTGATGCAGATCAGCGACCAACACGTCGCCACACTGTACCGGCGCCAAGCCACGGTGTTCTTGCGTACCGACCGTCGGTGGCTTTGCCTGCCATCATGACTCGTGATGTTGCGATGTACCGCCAAGGTGTTGGCGCTGCTGGGGGTGTCTGAGCCGGCCATCGGCGAAGCGTGCGCGCGGGACTGGTATGCCCACCTGGTCTGGATCGACCGGCGCAAATGCCTGCTGGTGACCCATGCCGGGACCTTGTTCCCGGTGTTCATGCCGAACGTCACCGCCGCGGGGCTGCGCCCGATCGGACCGCCCGTCGTCTCGGCGATCCAGGCCGCGCTGCAAGCCGAAGGGCTGCCCGCCGATACGCTCGGCAATCTTGCCCCCAGCAGGTGGCCGTGGCCAAGACCGCCGACCGCCGCATCCTGGGCACCATCAACGACCTAGCGTTCACCACCGAACACGTCATCGCCACCGCTGGCGGCCTGGCCCGCTGCGACATCGACGCGCTGCACCACGGCCTGCATCGCACCATCAACAGCATCACCGGCTACATCCCACCGATCGACCTGGTCACCGCCAGCCATCATGGCCAGCGGTAAAAGCTGGCAGATGCGGGCAGGTAGACCCTCACACGTATAGCGGCGATCCCTTACTGAGTCGTACCGGCGTCGCGACCCGAGGTCGCTACGCGGTGGCCGAAATGGGCTCTGCGGAGCCGGTGTTGGAACTCATGGAGGCGGGCGGCGGCCGCAGTTCACGGGGTGGGTCAAGCAGTGATCGGCGTAAGTCTTGCAGCAATCGGGTGCCGACCGGTGTCATGGTCAGCCCGCGCCAATCGGCCGAGGCTCGGTCGAGTACCGCCCACTCCAGGCTGATGGCGTAAGTCGATGAATAAGACATCTGTGGGGCAACGCTTTTGGGTAGATCTGTTCGATTGCCGCAATCAGGCCCTTGGCGCCGTCAAAGACGACCAGCAGCGGACAGCCAAGGCCGCGTTCGCGCAGATCGGTCAGGAAATCGGCACACGCCGGTCGACTCGCCGGTCCCGGGGGTCAACCCAACGAACACCGGCTTGCCCTCGGTAGTGATGCCCCAGGCGGCCAACATCGGCTCGGCCGGTGACCCGGGGTGCATCCGAAAGAAGCTGGCGTCTAAAAACAAGTAGTCCAGCGTGATCTCGTCGAGTCGGCGACGCGCCCACGACTGGTATTCGGCTCGAATCGCCTTGCACACTTCCAGCACCGTGGATTTGGAGATCGCGGCCGGATCACCGAGTGTTTCACCAGGGTGGCCTCCACGTCGCGCACCGACAGCCCGCGCACGAACGAGGCGATCACCAGCGTCTCCAGCGCGTTGGTTTTCGTCACGTGCTTGCTGAACAACCGCGACGCGAACGCTGCGGTCCTGCCGCGCACCTTTGACCGCTCCAGCGTGACCGGCCCGGTGATGGTTTTGACCGTCACCGGCCGATACCCGTTGCGTGAACCGTCGTTAGCGTCGGGACAGGCGGCGGTGCGTTGGTAGCGTTCGCGGCCAAGGAACTCGGTGACCTCGGCCTCCAGGGCCGCCTGCATCAAAGCTGGGCGCCCAGGCGGGCGACTTCTTCAAGGATCTCCGGCAGCTCGCGATCCTCGCCAAACAAGGCGTGGATCTTGGTGCGGATACGGTCGATGGGCTGATACTCGAACAGGCACGGGCGCGACTCCTTCTTCACAGACTTGCAGGTCGTGAAGCGGAACCTACGCCCGTCCTCCCTATTTACACCGGATTCCGGACACAACCCCGCTAACGTCCACTGTGGTCATGCCATCTCGTCACGCAGGACGACAGGCAACGGCCGCACCGGGAGAAACTGGGAACTTTCACTTAGCGCCATCAAAGACGCTGCACAGCCGGCGCGCTCGGCCATCGGCTCGCCGGCACGATCGCGGGCCATCAGATCTGAATCTCCACTAAGCCAGTGGGCTTCCCTGATGAGTCGGTGTTAACATTTTGTTCAACCCCTTGTGTGGCATGATAAATTCCACCAATTCGGCGAAAGGGCTGGTCGCCAACGCACATGACAGTCGCTCACAGTCGCGGTAAAGGAGATCAACGTCGGGAGAGGATTCTCGCGGCGGCCGCGCAGCAGATCGCCGACCGCGGATACCACGCGGCGTCGATGGCGGATATCGGCGATTCTGCTGGTGTCGTCGGTCCGGCGATCTATCGTCACTTCGACAGCAAAGCAAGCTTACTGACGGCACTCTTCGAGCAGGTGATCGATTCCCTGCTGCGACGCGCTTCTTTGATTGTGGAGAAAAGTAAAAGCGAGACCGAGGCGCTGACAGCGCTAGTGGCAGACCACGTAGCCCTCGTCTTGGATCAACGCGAGCTTGCCATCGTCTACTACCGTGAACTTCACAATCTCACTGCGCAGCACCGCAGCCGGTTGCGCCGCAAACAACGTCTGTATCTTGAGGAGTGGGTGCACGTACTGAGTGAGTTGCGTCCCGAACTAGACGAAATCGGCCTACGTGTCGTAGTGCACGGAGCGATCGGCGCCATCCAGTCGACGCTTCAGTACGGTGAAACCGGGATGGCGACCGAGCGCACAACTGCGCTACTGACTCAAATGGGTCACGCTGTACTTGGCGTCGACCCGCTGTAACCGAGACGACGTGCGTCGGCCACTCAGCTACGGGCCGACGGACTTCTGCGATCCATCTGCTTCGAACAATTCTCGGCTCCAGTATTCCAAGACCGCGGTACTATCCCAGTCGTCTGGATGGAAGCCGCGTTGCGTGTAAGAGCGAAAGCGCCGCAGTGCGTCCGCAGTAAAAATCGGGCTACGGGAAAATCGATAGAGGCTGCGCAACAGGCGAATGGGATTGTAGGACGCGCGATCTGCGGCCATTGAAAGGGCCGTATGGGCGAACAACTCGGCGAAAAGGATTACCGAAGCGATGCGCATGCCGCGGATACGCATCTGCTCGGTGCCCCCGATTGTTTGATAGACATCGAAAGCCACCGCCTTATGTTCGGACTCTTCAAACGCATGCCAAAGAAGAATCGATCTCACTTCGCCATTGCCGATGAGTTGGCGGGCGCTTTCGCTAGTGAGGATTATCTCCGCCAGTGTTGCGGTATAATGCTCTAACGCTGAGGTCAGTGACAGTCGCATCGCTGGAGAAAGACGCTTTTCGAGTCGCTCTATCAGCCTGCCTACGTGGCGGTCAATACGCGCGGTGGGATATCCCATGGTCTGAAGGCGCTCGTTCAATAGTCGATGCTGGTATCGGTGCGTCGCTTCTTGGCCCACAAAGCCTTTTACCGCCTCTTGCAGGCTTGCGTCGATCACCGAAGTTCGGAATTGGCGCACTGATCGTATGAAGAAATCTTCTCCCTCCGGAAACGTCGCCGATAGTACGGCTATGAAATGACTCATCACAAGATCGTCGTCTACGAAATGCTGTCGGCGATTCCCTGACGGCATCGCAAACGTCACTCGTCGTGGTGTTGGTAGAACGCGAGTATTCCGAGAAGCTTTGTCTTCAAGCATGTTCGCTCTGACCTTTCGGGAGGAGGCAGCTCTGTGTGTCCGACCTGACGGCGCGGCACGTTTACAGATATATATTGAAAGTAAATATATCGACAGAAGTGCCCTTTTGCAAGCGTAGTCTTATGTGTGCATGGCGGTGTCGGCTCGGTCTAGAAGTGAGCGGGCGGGTGGCCCAGGATCGACTACATTTTGGGCAAGTCGAGCCACCCAAACTGCAGCCGGTGTGACACTCCTACGGGAATCGGCTTGGCGGTGTCGGCGGCAACTGAATCGTGACCAGAGCGCGCGACACTGATCAGAATTCAGTTGCTGTTGAGAGGCGGCCCCAGAGGATGAAGTACGAGCATGTGGGTAGGGCAATCAACTC
>NZ_JAYXBQ010000061.1:0-1284 GCF_039668335.1 Mycobacterium sp. SM3041
GGCGGAGCTGGAACGGTTGTGGGATGACCTGAATCTGGCTGATCCGGGTGATCTGACGGTCGTGGTCGAGCCGACGCGCAACGCGTGGATCGTTGTGGCGGAGTGGTTCCGCCGCCGCGGGGCCCGCGTGGTGATGGTTCCCACCACCCAATCGGCGGATCTTCGCAAGTACTACTCCAAGCACACCAAGAACGATCGGATCGACTCCGAGTTGCTGGCCCGGCTGCCACTTCTTCATCCCGAAGGCCTGCGTGAGTATTCCGGCCAGGGACCTGCAGACCCGTTGCGGCGCTTGGTCAAGCAGCGCTCCACCATGGTCAAACGCCGGGTCGCCGTCTACGCCCGACTCGATGCACTCGTCGAGCTCCTCGGGCCTGCTTGGTATGCGGTGCTCGGTTCGAATTACGGCATCGCGGCGTTGGAGTTCCTGGCCCGTTACGCCGATCCGAACGCGGTGATCCGCCTCGGCCACGGACGTCTGAGCAGGTTCTTGATCGCCCGGTCCCGTGGCGCGTGGCGCAGCGACCACGCCGCCGGCCTCATCGCCGCGGCCAAGGAAACCCTCGCGCTGTGGGGGTCGGACGGGATGAACTTCGCCGAACTGGCCGAAGACATCGCCCACGAAGCCGAACAGGCGCTGTTCTTGACCCGCCAAATCAAGCAGATCGACGAACGAGTCGCGAACCTGTACGCCGACGCCGACCCCGATGGGATCGTTGCCTCGGCTCCCGGCGTGGGACCGGTCATCAGCGCCGTGATCGCGGGGCGGATCGGTGATCCGCACCGATTCACCTCACTGGCGGCGGTGCGCGCCTACACCGGACTGGTCCCCAAGGTCAGCCAGTCCGGGGTGGGCAAGATCGAATCTTCGATCACCAAGGCCGGTGACCCACTGCTGCGCGAAATGCTCTGCACCGCCGCCGATCAAGCCCGCAAGGTCGACCCGCAGATCGCGGCGAAGTACCAGCGGCTGATGGCCGGCGACCGCCACCATGATTCGGCGATCTGCCATCTGGCCACTCTGCTGGTCACTCGGATCGCCACGTGCATGCGCGCCGGCCAGCCCTACGCCCTGCGCGATGTCGACGGCACCCCGATCACCGAAGCTCAGGGCCGCGTGCTCGTTAAAGAGCGCTACCAGATTGAGCCGCGCCGCCGAGACAACATCCGGCACCACCGTATGCGCGACCGCCGCAAACAGAGGGCGGGCCAGGAGTCACAGGAGTCGCCGAACGCTCCAACATCCAGGCCCGCCACCAATCACCCTACGAGCCAACACATCGC
>NZ_JAYXBQ010000062.1:0-1422 GCF_039668335.1 Mycobacterium sp. SM3041
GGTGTTTTTCAGGCGACCTCCGTTCCGGTCGGGGTGGCCGGGTTGTCGGCCGGTTCGGGTGGGGTGATGTCGACGGGTCGTTCGAGCAGTTTGCCTTTGTGGAACACCGCTCCGGCCCGGACCAGGGCGACCAGGTGCGGGGCGTTCACCGCCCGCCAGCGGGCTTGTGCGGCGTCAATGAGCTTGTAGGCCATGGCGATACCCGCCGCGCGGGAACCCGGCCCCTTGGTGACCTTGGTGCGCAACCGGACCGTGGCGAAGGTCGACTCGATCGGATTGGTGGTGCGCAGATGTACCCAGTGCTCGGCGGGATAGTGGTAGAACTCCAGCAGCACATCGAGGTCGTCAACGATCTTGGCCACGGCCTTGGGGAACTTGGCGCCGTAGTCCAGTTCGAAGGCTTTGACCGCGACCTGCGCGTGGTCGATGTCCTCGGCGCCCGCGATTTCCCGCATCGCCGCGATCGCCCCCGGATGCGCCGACTTCGGTAGTGCGGCAAGGACATTGGCCTGCTTGTGAAACCAGCACCGCTGCTCACGGGTATCGGGGAACACCTCACGGACCGCTTTCCAGAACCCCAGAGCACCGTCCCCGACCGCGAGCACCGGGGCGCGCATGCCACGGCGCCGGCAGTCCCGCAGCAGATCCGCCCACGAGTCCGCTGATTCGCGGTACCCGTCGGTCAGCGCGACCAGTTCCTTGCGGCCGTCGGCGCGCACCCCCAGCATCACCAGCAGGCACAGTTTGTCCTGCTCCAGGCGGACCTTGAGATGGATGCCGTCCACCCACAGGTACACATAATCGGTGCCCGACAGGTCCCGGCGGCCGAACGCGGCGGCCTCGTCCTGCCACTGCGCGGTCAGTCGGGTGATCGCCGGAGCCGAGAGCCCCGCCCCCGAGCCGAGGAACTGCTCCAACGCCGGACCGAAGTCGCTGCTGGACAGGCCATGCAGGTACAGCAACGGCAGCACCTCGGCCATCTGCGGGGACTTACGCGCCCACGCCGGCAGTATCTTCGACGAGAATCGTTGCCGCTCACCGGTTTCCGGATCGACCCGTTTGTCGTTGACCCGCGGCGCCTTCACCTCGATCGCCCCAGCGCCGGTGAGCACCTCCCGGACGTTGTGGTGGCCGTTGCGGACCACCAGCCGGTGCCCATTCTCGTCGACCTGATCGACGAACTGGTCGACATAGGCGGCGACCTCGGCCTGCAAAGCGGCGGCCAGCATCTGCCGGGCACCGTCGCGGACAATCTCATCCAACAACGACCGACCGGCACCGCTGCGGGTGTCGTTGGCCTGCGCGACATCGTGAACTACGGTGAGCACGGGCGTGCCTTCCCAACCAGCGCGCCAACGCCGGTCTTGATCAGAAACGAACTGGACTTGTGATCATCCCCGGGAAGGCGCGCCCACATTCACG
>NZ_JAYXBQ010000063.1:0-1252 GCF_039668335.1 Mycobacterium sp. SM3041
GGTTACCACACCAACCTCAACCGCCAGGAACGATCCGCGTGCGCGTCAGTACTGCATTTAACCGAATACTTCAGGTCCCCGGAGCCAACGTCACCGATGTCACCATCGGCGACCGCGATATCGAAGTCACCGTCGGCCTTAAAGCCCGCTCGATGCGCTGCCCGTGCGGCAAACGTGTGCGGGCCGGTTATGACCGCCGGCGCCGGCGCTGGCGCCATGTGGATCTGGCCTGCAAGAAACTGTGGCTGGTCTACGACATCCGCCGCACGAACTGCCCACGCTGCGGCATCGTCACCGAGCAGGTGCCGTGGGCTCGTCCCGGTGCCCGATTCACCCGAGACTTCGAAGACACGGTGCTCTGGCTGGCCCAACGCACCGACCGCACCACCGTGGCCACGCTCATGCGGTGCGGCTGGGAATCGGTCACCGCCATCATCAACCGCGGTGTCGACGAACTGCTCGACCAACGACGACTCACAGACCTGTACCGGATCGGCGTCGACGAAATCTGCTACCGCCACCCGCACAAATATCTGACCATCGTCGGCGACCACGACACCGGCACCGTCATCGGAGTCCAGCCCGGACGCAGTGAAGAATCGCTATCGAAATTCTATGAACAACAACCTGATTCGACACTAGAGACGATCACCGCCGTGAGCATGGACGTGAGCAAGGCGTTCCGCGGAGCCACCCGAACCCACCTACCGGAAGCCACCATCTGCTTTGACCCGTTCCACATCATGCAATGGGTCAACCGGGCATTGGACCGGGTCTTCGCCGCCGCCGCCAGCGGACCGGACAAAGTCGCCATGACCTCAGCGCAGTGGCGCCAGACCCGATGGGCGCTGCGCACCGGCGAAAACAAACTCACCGACAACAAACGTGAACTGGTCAACCAGATCGCCCGCGCGAACCGTCACGTCGGCCGGGCCTGGGCCCTCAAAGAACAGCTGCGCGACCTGTATCGACTCCCACACGAACCCGGTGTCGCCCGTCAACGACTCAAAGCCTGGATCACCGCCGCCAAACGCAGCCGTATCCCGTCCTTCATCGAACTCGGCAAACGACTACAGGAACACTTCGACGCCGTCATCGCCGCCGTGGAACTCGGCATCTCCAACGCCCTCCTCGAAGGCATCAACGCCAAAATCCGACTCATCAACGCCCGCGGCTACGGCCACCACTCCGCCCGAACACTGACCTCAATGATCTATCTCTGCCTGGGCGGGCTCCACCCTCAGCTACCCAC
>NZ_JAYXBQ010000064.1:0-605 GCF_039668335.1 Mycobacterium sp. SM3041
GTCCGACCTGTTTTAGAGTCCCGTGGCCCGGTTTCGGGCCGAGAAGGGACGATGACACACATGGCTGGTCGCAAGCGGCATTCGGCGGAGGACATCGTGCGCAAGTTGCGCCGTGCGGATGAGTTGGCTGCCGAGGGCAAGACTGGTGAGGAGATCGCCGCGGAGATCGGTGTTTCGCCGGCGACGTTGTACAACTGGCGCCGCGCTTACGGCGGGATGGACACCGACGCCGCCAAGGAACTCAAGGAGCTGCGGGAGCAGAACGCCCGGCTCAAGCGGCTGCTGGCCGAGGCCGAGCTGGAGAAGGACGCGCTGCGGGAGGTCGCCAAGGGAAAATTCTGAGCCCAGCTGCCAAACGCCGCGCCGTGGACATGCTCAAGGACACGTTGAGTATGTCGGAACGGTTGGCGTGCAAGGTCGTTGGGCTGGCCCGCTCCACCTACCGCAATCTGCCCGTCGCGCAGACCCCGGCCGATCCGGACGCCGTTATGCGGGCCTGGCTGCGGACGTACTCGACCAAACACCCGTGCCACGGGTTCCGCCGTGCCTGGGCGTCGTTGCGGTACGACGAAGGCCGCGTGGTCAACAAGAAGAAGATCCACCGT
>NZ_JAYXBQ010000065.1:0-36698 GCF_039668335.1 Mycobacterium sp. SM3041
GTCGAGGTAGCCCAGGAGTCCGAGGAGACAACAGAGTCTGACGAGGCCGCTGATGAGGCGGCCGCCGAGACGGATGTTGCCGATGGCGATGACGTCGCTGATGCCGAAGACGAGGCTACCGAGGCAACCGAGGCAGGCGAGGAGTCCGAGGAGGCAACGGATTCCGATGCCGACGCCGAACCGGCCGCCGAACCCGCCCCGAAGGCCGAAGCCACCGAAAAGGTTGAGCCCGTTGGGGTTCCAGTGTGGGAGCCACCTGCCCCGCGTCGTCGTTGGTGGCGCCGCCAGGGCTGAGCCCGGCCCGCGAGGCCGCGAATGTGCGGCCAGATCACGGATCTCACAGGCAGATTCAAGCGGTCGCCGCAACAAATGTGGACGGGTCTGACAGTAGCCGGTCGAGTTCCTCGGCCGGGGTGCGCCAACCGTGGCGTTTACGGGGTCGGGCGTTGAGTTCAGCGGCGACCTGGTCGAGCCATCCGGGTCCGTAGAACGACAGGTCGGTCCCTTTAGGAAAGTACTGGCGCAGAAGACCGTTGGTGTTCTCGTTGGTGCCGCGCTGCCAGGGGCTGTGCGGATCGCAGAAGTAGATCGGCAGGCCGAGGGCTTTGGTGATGTCGGCGTGCTTGGCCATCTCGCTACCTTGGTCCCAGGTCAGCGAGCGGCGCAGGATCTCGGGAATCTCCGGGATTTTGGCGCTCATCGCGGCGGCCAACGTCGCGGCGGTGTGATCGCCCGGCAGGTGCAGCAGCACCACGAACCCGGTGGTGCGCTCCACCAGGGTGCCGATCGCCGAACCTGATGCGGTGCTGCCCAGGATCAGGTCCCCTTCCCAATGCCCCGGGACCGCCCGATCATCAGCCTCTTTCGGGCGGTCGCTGATGCTGACCATGTCTTTGATTTTGCTTCCGGTTTCGTTGCGGCCCTGCGGTTTCCGTCGAACCCGGCCCGTGCGCAGGGCTTCTTTGACGATGCGGGCCAGCTCACCGCGCGGCTGTACATACAGCGCTTGGTAGATCGTTTCGTGGGACACCCACATCTCCGGATCGTCGGGAAAATCAAGGCGCAGTCGGCCCGCGATCTGCGCCGGGCTGTCGTGCTTTTCTAAGCGTGCCACGACCTGCTCCAGCAGGGCAGGGTTGGACTCCAACTTGCGAGCCTTGGGTCGCTTGGCGTTGGTGGTGGCCACCTCCTGAGCCACCCAGGCCCGATATCCGCTGGTGGTGGCTCCACGTTTGCGTTCCTGGTGGATCGTGGTCCGGGACCGCCCCAGAGCCGCTGCGGCCTCGGTGACGGTCGCGCCGGCGGTCAGCAACTGCTCGAGGCGCCACCGCTCGATAAACGACAACGGCCCCCGCGAGACCCCGGGATCGAGTTCGACCACGGCGCATGACGGATCATCGGTAGGAGCGGGGGTTTTCGGCACGAATCCAGCCTGAGCGACCCACCGCCGGCCCTGGTTCTCTGACACGCCCGCGACCACTGCGGCGTCGGCCACAGTGGCACCGGCATGCATCTCCTGCCAGAACGACGCTTTCACCGCACCCGAATACCGCGTGCCGCAATGCCGCGGATCGGTTTGATACCCAGCTTCTTTGGCCCATCGCCGAACCCGTCGCACCACTCACCCCTGCCACGGTTCCAGCCGCCGTCGGTGACAGCCCCGACCTCAACGCCGCATCGAAAGCATCCCGCACCGACTGCGGAACACCATAACTACCCAAATGACTCCAACGCCTCGGATGCATCGAACAACACCTCTCAAATCAGGTGTTGTGACGACCCCTTGAATCTGCCGCACGGAGCACGCGCTGAGTGCACGCTCGGCGACCTACGTCGCTGACCCTGAATCCAGGGCGCGGAAGTTCGAGTGGTGTGTGCCGTGGGCTCAGGGTGAACGCGGCAAGGTGGGCCTTCGTCGTTGAGCCTGAACTCAGGGCGCGGAAGTTCGAGTGGTGTGCGCCGTGGGCGCAGGGCCACCACAGCCACCACGGCCTCACATCCCTCCTGCGGCAAAAGTGTGCACGAGCTGCACTTTCATGCGAACGGTATGTTCCGCACTCGCCGGTCCTGATCGGTTGTGCGGTGGTTGGATGTCTCCTGTGGATGACATAGCCGACGGAGTGCAGCTGCAGCAGTCTCGGCAGGACCGCATCCTCAATGCGGCGCTGAAGGTGTTTGCGCAGCGGGGCACGTCCGATGCGACATTGCAGATGGTGGCCGATACCGCGGGTGTTTCTGTCGGGTTGGTGCAGCACCATTTCGGCACCAAGGACGGTTTGATCAAGGCTGTCGACGACGTGGCGATGAAACTCATCAGCTCGACCATGTTCGCCGCGCTGGAAAGTCCGGGGCGGGATTCGGTTACCGCGATCGGCAGGGCGGTGCATGGCCTGCTCACCGACCACCTGGTGGTGATGGACTATCTGGGTCGGGCGGTGGCTTCTGAAACCCCAAGCGGCATGGCGATATTCGACGCGATGGCGCGGATTGGCATCGACCGGTGGCAGCGCATGATCGACACCGGGGACGCCGCCGAGGGGCTCGACGTGGTCTGGGCCGGGCTGAATCCGTTGGTGCTGACTCTGGGCTCGATCATCTTGCGCCGACACCTCGACCGGCACCTGCCGGCGTCATTCACCTCTGACCCGGAATTGGCCAGGTGGGAAGAGTCCGTGAACGAGCTGATCCGGCACGGTCAGTTGCGCCAATAACTCCCGCTGCGTTTGCCCGAACCGTTACAATACGGCAATATTGTCGCTGATTCGCGGCGAACGTCGGTGTCGAGGGGTCACCGACGTTCGCATTTGCACCTCGCACGCGCGCAAACTCCCTGCTCGGTCTCCGTGTCGACCTCGACCGGCGGTCTCCGCTGCCTGTGGTGCGCGATCGCCGGGCATCATGGACCCATGACGTCAGTCGGCAGGGGCGCGCGTGTGGCGGGAGTGACCGGCACCGGCGCGGTGGCGGTGGCGGCCCTGACGTACATCGGCGTCGCTGACCCGCATCGCCCCGGATTCGGGTTTCCGCCTTGTCCGTTCAAGGCCCTCACCGGATGGAACTGTCCGCTGTGCGGCGGGCTGCGCATGACGCATGACGTGTTGCACGGTGACGTATCGGCCGCCGTCGTCGACAACGTGTTCGCGCTCGTGGGGTTGCCGCTGCTGACCGTCTGGCTCGTGGTGTGCTGGCGCCGCGGGCTGTCGGTGGCGCCGCCGTTGGTGACCGCACTGGTGGCGATGGTGCTGTGGACGGTGGTCCGTAATTTGCCGGGCTTCCCGCTGGTGCCGACGTTCACGCAGCCCTAGCCGCCGCTGAGCTGCGGACACCACGAGGCAACTCGCTGTTCGGCTGATGTTGACGTGTCGACAGCGCTCCCGGCGGCTCGTTATCTGAATCGATCCACTATGCTCATGCACCGTGAATAGGCGCGGAAAGATCGTCTGTACCCTCGGTCCGGCTACCTCGACCGATGAGACCGTACGGGCGCTGGTGGAAGCTGGGATGGATGTGGCGCGGCTGAACTTCAGCCATGGTGCGCACGCCGATCATGAGACCGCGTACAAGCGCGTGCGAGCGGCGTCCGACGCCGCCGGCCGTGCGGTCGGCATTCTCGCCGACCTGCAGGGTCCCAAGATCCGACTCGGTCGCTTCGCTGACGGCCCCACCGAGTGGCGCACCGGCGAAACGGTGCGGATCACCGTCGACGACTGCGACGGCAGCCACGACCGGGTATCTACCACCTACAAGCGGCTGGCCCAGGATGCCCGGCCGGGCGACCGGGTTCTTGTCGACGACGGAAACGTCGGTCTGAAGGTCGACGAGATCGACGGCAACGACGTGGTCTGCACCGTCACCGAGGGCGGCCCGGTCAGCAACAACAAGGGCATGTCCCTGCCCGGGATGAACGTGACGGCGCCGGCGCTGTCCGAGAAGGACATCGAAGACCTGAAGTTCGCGCTCAAGCTGGGCGTCGACCTGATCGCGCTGTCGTTCGTCCGATCGCCTGCCGACATCGAGCTCGTGCACGAGGTGATGGACGAGGTCGGCCGCCGGGTGCCGGTGATCGCCAAGCTGGAGAAGCCCGAGGCCGTCGACAACCTCGAGGCCATCGTGCTGGCCTTCGACGCGATCATGGTCGCCCGTGGTGACCTGGGCGTCGAGCTGCCACTCGAGGAAGTGCCGCTGGTGCAGAAGCGCGCCATCCAGATGGCCAGGGAGAACGCCAAGCCGGTCATCGTGGCCACCCAGATGCTGGAGTCGATGATCGAGAACTCCCGGCCCACCCGGGCCGAGGCCTCGGACGTCGCCAACGCGATCCTCGACGGCGCCGACGCCGTGATGCTCTCCGGTGAGACGTCGGTCGGCAAGTACGCGCTCGAGGCCGTGCGGACCATGGCGCGCATCGTCAAGGCTGTCGAGGCAAACTCGACCGACGCGCCGCCGTTGACCCACGTGCCGCGCACCAAGCGGGGCGTCATCTCCTACGCGGCCCGCGACATCGGTGAGCGGCTGGACGCCAAGGCGCTGGTCGCCTTCACCCAGTCGGGCGACACCGTGCGCCGGCTGTCCCGCCTGCACACACCGTTGCCGCTGCTGGCGTTCACCGACCTGCCGGAGGTGCGCAGCCAGCTGGCGCTGACCTGGGGGACCGAGACATTCATCGTCCCGCAGATGGACAGCACCGACGGCATGATCCAGGAGGTCGACAAGGCGCTGCTGGAGCTCGACCGCTACAAGCGCGGTGACCTGGTGGTCATCGTCGCGGGCGCGCCGCCGGGCACAGTAGGCTCGACCAACCTGATCCACGTGCACCGGATCGGGGAAGAAGACCACTGAGCCGGGGGTAGCGCGTGACGACTGCGGATTTCGAGGAACTGCTCAAGGTTCTCGACGTCACTCAGGTCGACGACGACACCTTCACCGGTGGTCATCCGAGCCGGAACCCGGTTCGTACCTTCGGCGGTCAGATGATGGCGCAGGCTTTCGTCGCCGCCAGTCGCACGGTCCCACCGAAGCTGCCGCCGACGACGCTGTCGACGCACTTCATCGCGGGCGGCGATCCGGAGCGCGACCTGGAGTTCAAGGTGGTCCGGCTGCGCGACGAACGGCGCTTCGCGAACCGCCGCGTCGACGTCATGCAGGGTGACACGCTGTTGGCGACGGCGCTGGTGTCCCACCTGGCGGGCGGGCGCAGCCTCGAGCACTCGGTGAAGGCGCCGGTGGTGCCGGATCCGTTGTCGCTGCCGACAATCGACGACCTGCTGAAGGGCTACGAGGAGACCGTTCCGCTGTTCGTCGAGGCGCTCAAGCCCATCGAATGGCGCTACACCAATGACCCGGCCTGGGTGATGCGGGACAAGGGCGGCAAGCTCGACCACAACCGCGTATGGCTCAAGACCATGGGCGCGATGCCGGACGACCCGGTGCTGCATGCCGCGGCGCTGGTCTATTCGTCGGACACGACGCTGCTGGACTCGATCATCACCACGCACGGCCTGTCATGGGGCCACGACCGGATTTTCGCGGTGACGATGAACCACACCGTCTGGTTCCACCGGCCCATCAAATTCGACGAGTGGGTGCTGTATTCGACGACGTCGCCGGTGGCCGCGGACTCCCGGGGCCTGGCGTCCGGCCATTTCTTCGACCGCGCCGGGCAGGTGCTGGCGACGGTGACCCAGGAAGGCATCGTCAAACACTTTCCGGGCTAACGGTTTTGGAACGACTCAGTCGACTTTGACGCCGAACTCCTTCTCGATGCGGCCGCGGAAGTCCTGGACACACGTGCTCTGCGCGTTCTGGTCCTGCCCGGCGCGCGTCATGCAGTCGGTGTAGTCGCTGAAACCGACCTGGCGGTAGAAACCGATCACGACGAACACGAACACCACCGCCAGCACGGTCGCCAGCGCGCCGAGCACGATGCCCGCGCCGGCCACCACGCCGTTGTCGGCGAGTCCCTGCTTGACCCGGCCGCGGCCGAGGACACCGCACGCGACGGCACCCAGCCCGAACAGCAGCCCACCGATCACCGACCACGAGGTCAGCAGTCCCACGATGCCCAGAACCAGCGCGGCGGTCCCCATGCCGTTGCGCGGAGCCGACGTGTACGCCCCGTACCCCGGGTTGGCGTACGGCGGTGGATACCCGGCACCGGGATACATGCTCATGACTGCGCAGGGTACCCGTCGTTGCTGGAATCGAGGTTCAGCACCGTGCAGGGCACGTCCGGCGGCAGCTGGTGCGTGGCCACGACCACCGCGCGGTCGGCGCCGAACATTGCGCCCGGAGTGAGGAGTTCGGCGAGCAGGCGGTGACTGCCCGCCGCGTCGAGGTGCTCGGTGGGTTCGTCGAGGAGCACGACGGGGAACTCGGTCAGCAGGGCGCGAGCAAGCAGCAGTCGACGCCGCTGGCCGGCGGAGACGGCGGCGGCCCCGCCGGAGAGCAGGGTGGACAATCCGTCCGGCAGCGTCGCCAGCCAGGGGGCCAGGCCGACCTGTGCCAGGGCGGCGGTGAGTTCGTCGTCGGTGGCGTCGCCCCGGGCGACCAGCAGGTTGTCGCGCAGCGTGGTGTCGAACAGGTGCGCGTCCTCGGCGAAAAACCCTGCCGGTGAACCGGTCTCGTTGAAGCGGTCGGCGGTGGACAGCAGCAGGGTCGTCTTGCCTCGGCCGCTGGCGCCCAGCACGGCGACCCGGTCGCCGGGTCCGACGTGTAGCGGCGGGACGGCCATGAGGGCCCGGTCGTCGGGGTGCTCGGCCAGCATTGCGGTGAGCCGCGCGATGGCGATGCGGGCCCGCGTCAACTGCACCGCCGCGGCCGGCAGCGCGCCGGTGGCCTCGAACGCCGACAGCGGCAGCAGCATGAGGATCGCCAAAGTCGTGGGAGCGACGGTCGACGTCAGCGAGATGGCGGCGACGATCGCGGCGATGGCACTGGCGCCGGTGGCCAGGATGGGCACCGCCCCGGCCAGGGCAGCGGGCCGCGCGGCACGGTCGGCGGCGTCGCCCCAGCGGCGGTGGTCCGCGGTGGCCTGAGCGATGACACCGCCGAGGCGGCCGGCGACGGCCAGTTCGGCGGCATGGTCGAGCGCCAGCATGACGGCGGCGTCGCGGTCCGAATGGTGTACTGCCGCCAGGTTTTCGGTGGCTTCGGCGGCGCGGGCCGCCTGCCACGGCGCCCAGACTCCGGCGGCCACCAGTCCGGCGGCAAGGGCAAGGGCAGCGGCGGGCGAGATGGCGGCCATGACGATCACCGTGGCGGTCGACAGCACCGTCGCGACGGCCACGGGCAGCACCGACCGCACCAGGGTGTCGGCCAGGTCGTCGACGGAAGCGCCTGCGCGCGAGACCAATTCGCCGCTGCTCAGCCGCAGCACCGTCGCCGCCGGCGCCGCGGACAGTCGCCGGTACAGCTCGGTGCGGGCCCGGCCGGCGGCGCGCAGCGCGACGTCGTGCGATGCCAGGCGCTCGCAATAGCCCAGCACCCCACGGGAAATGCCGAACAGCCGGACCGCCACCACCGCGACCGTCAGCTCCAGGATCGGCGGTTGCTGCCAGGCCCGGGTGATCAGCCACGCCGACACCCCGGCCAGGGCGAGGGCGCTGCCGAGTGCCGCGGAGCCGAGGAACACGGCCAGCGCCAGGCGGGGGAGTCGGGGCCGCAGCAGGTCGATCGCGAATCTAACTGTGGACACGGGAAGCCCCTCCCGCCCGGACGATCTCATCACCGATGGCCAGCACGGCGTCCCGGTGTCCGACGACGATGACGGTCGCGCCGGCCGCGGCACGGGCCCGGATCGCCTGGAGGACCTGGATTTCCAGCTCGGCATCCAGATGTGAGGTCGGTTCGTCGAGCAACAGCACCGGGCTGGGCCGGCCGAGTACCCGCGCCAGCGCCAGGCGCTGCCGCTGACCCAGCGACAGCCCGGAGCCGTCGCGCCCCAGCACGGTGTCGAGTCCCGCGGGCAGGGTGGCCAGCACCTCGTCGAATCCCGATGCGCGGCAGGCGCTGTCGAGGTCGGGGAGGGCGCCGAGCAATTCCAGGTTCTCCCGCACTGTCCCCGGGACGAGTACGGGCCGTTGCGGCAGCCAGCCGATCTGGTGCCACCAGTGCTGCCGGTCCAGCGTGCCGACCTCGATCCCGGCGATCAGCACCCGGCCCGTGTCGGCCGTGGTCAACCCCAGAATCGCCTGCAGCGCGGTGCTTTTCCCGCTGCCGTTGGGACCGGTCAGGACCGTCACCGCGCCGGGCACGGCGCGCAGCGTCAGATTGTGCGGGGCCGGCCCGTCCCGGCCGTCGATGCTGACGTGCTCCAGGTCGATGGTCGGCCGCGCCCCGATCCGTGCGGTGCCCGGTTCCGGTTGGCCGACGTCCTCGAGCAATCGGTAGGCCTGCCCGAAGGCGACCTTGCCGTCCTGTGCGGCATGGAATTCGACGCCGACGCGGCGCAGCGGCCAGAACACCTCGGGCGCCAGCAGCAGCACCGTCAGCGCCACCGGCAGGGTGACTCCGCCGCTGACCAATCGCAGCCCGACGCCGACGGCGACCAGCGCCACCCCGAGCGTCGCCAGCAGTTCGAGGACGAGCGCCGACAGGAACGCGATGCGCAATGTGGCCAGGGCCGAATGCCTATGTGCGTCAGACAGTTCGGTGATGCGCGGCGCGGCGCCCTCGGCGCGGCCCAGGGCCCGCAGCGTCGGGATACCGGCGATCAGGTCGAGCAGGCGCGACTGCAGCGTGGCCATGGCAGCCAGCGCGGCCGCCGACCGCTCGGTCGTCATGACACCGATCAGCACCATGAACAGCGGGATGAGCGGCAGCGCTATCAACACGACGAGCGCGGATTTCACGTCGTACCAGGCGATCACGATGACGGCGGCCGGGGTCAGCAGCACGGACATCACGACGGCAGGCAGGTAGCGGGTGAAGTACGGCCGCAGCCCGTCGAGCCCGCGCGTCAGCAGGATCGCGGCCTCGTCGTGCACCGCCTGTCGACGATGCGGCGGCAGTGCGGTGACGGCGGTGAGCACCTGTGCGTCGAGGTCGGCGATCATGGCGGTGGCGCCGTGCTGGCTGAGCCTGGCCTGCCACCACTGGGCCCCGGCGCGCAGTGACCAGAGTGCGGCGAGCACCAGCAGCTGAGGTACCCAGTGCGACAGTGGCGCGCCGGTGGTGATGATCCCGGCCACGACCTGCGCGGTGAGCACCGCCGCGGCCAGCGCCGCGCCGGTGATGACGACGCCACTACCGACCGTGGCCGCCAGGTGCCGCCGCAGGCCGGCAGTCATGCGGGGATTGGTCGACGATCGGGTCAGTGCGACCCGCCGTTTCGGGACAACCCGATGGAGGCCGGGATGTGCGCGGCCGAAATCCGTTGCCGGAAAACCCAGTACGTCCAGCCCTGGTAGCAGATCACCAGCGGGGTCAGCAGCAGTGCGGCCCAGGTCATCACCTTGAGCGTGTACGGCGTCGACGACGCGTTGTGGATGGTCAGGCTCCACGCCGGGTTGAGGGTCGAGGGCACGAGATTCGGGTACAGGCAGCTGAACAGCAGGGCGACCACCGCGGCGACGACGATGGCCGTCGCGGCGAACGCCCATCCGTCGGCGCGGCGGGTCCACACCAGCCGGACCGCGGAGAGCTGGGCCACCACGGCGACGCCCAGTGCTATCCAGGTGACGTCGTTGCCGTAGGCGATCTGGGTCCAGATGCCGAACGCAGCGACGATCACAGTCACCGGAACGGTCAGGCGGGTGGCGAAGCGGCGCGCGGTGTCGTGCACGGCCCCTTCGGTTTTGAGCGTGACGAATACCGCGCCGTGGAATGCGAACAGGCTTGCCGTGGCGATACCGCCGAGCAGTGAGTACGGGTTCAGCACGTCGCCGAACGACAGCTGAATCTGGTGGTGGGAGTCGACGGGGAGGCCACGCAGGATCGAGGCGAAGGCCACGCCCCACAGCACGGCCGGCAGCCAGGAACCCATGGCGATGCCGATGTCGGCCCACCGGCGCCACTGCGGGTCGTCGATCTTGCCGCGCCATTCGATGGCGCAGACCCGCACGATCATGCCGACCAGGATTGCCAGCAGCGGCAGGTAGAGGCCCGAGAACAGCGTGGCGTACATGCCCGGGAACGCCGCGAACATCGCGGCGCCCGCGGTGATGATCCAGACCTCGTTGCCGTCCCACACCGGTCCGATGGTGTTGAGCGCGGCGCGGCGGTATTGCTCCGCGTCGCCCTCGTCACCGTCGGCGGCGCGGCCGAAGAACTCCATGAGCATGCCGACGCCGAAGTCGAAGCCTTCCAGGACGAAGAAGCCCAGGAACAGCGCGGCCAGGATGATGAACCAGAGATGCTGAAGTGTCATGGCTGCCCCTTCCTAGTACGCGAACGACAGTGGGGCGACGTCGTCGCTGCCGGGTGGGGTGGGCGGCGCCGGTTCGGCGTCGTGCTCGAGCGGCCCTTCGAGCGTGTAGCGGCGGATCAGCCAGAACCAGATGACCGCGAGCAGCGCATAGAGCGCGGTGAAGGTGATCAGCGAGATCCAGACCGTGCCCGAGCTGTGTGCCGATACGCCCTGCCGGATGGTCAGATGCAGGTTCGGGTCGCCGGTCGGGTTGGTGGCGACCACCCAGGGCTGCCGGCCCATCTCGGTGAAGACCCAGCCCGCGCTGTTGGCCAGGAACGGCATGGGCAGTGTCACCAGAGCGAAGATGCTCAACCAGCGTTGCGTGGGAATGCGGCCCTTGCGCGTCAACCACAGTGTGGTGAGCGCGAAAAGCCCTGGGAATGCGAGCAATCCGATCATCATGCGGAACGACCAGTAAGTGACGAAGAGGTTGGGCCGGTAGTCACCCGGACCGTACTTGGCCACGTACTCCCGTTGCAGGTCCTGCACGCCTTCGAGTCGGACGCCCTCGAACTTGCTCTCGGCGAGGAACGGGAGCACGTACGGCACCTCGATGACGTGCGTGACGCTGTCACAGTTGTTGTGGGTACCGATGGTCAGCACCGAGAAATCCGGGTCGGTCTCGGTGTGGCACAACGACTCTGCCGAGGCCATCTTCATGGGCTGCTGGACGAACATCAGCTTGCCCTGGGCGTCACCGGTGAGCGTGAGCGAGGCGGCCGCGACCAATGCGACGCAACAGCCCAGCATGGCGGCGGGGCGGAACATGGTGCGCGATTCCTCGGTGTTGCCACTGCGCACCATCCACCAGGCGCTGATGGCCGCGACGAAGGTGGCGGCCGTCAGGATGGCGCCACCGACGGTGTGCGTGAACGCCGCGATGCCGGTGTTGTTGGTCAGCAGCTCCCAGATGCTGGTCAGCTCTGCCCGGCCGGTCTCCGGGTTGTAGTGCGCGCCAACGGGATGCTGCATGAATGAGTTGGCCGAGATGATGAAGAACGCGGACGCGTTCACGCCGAACGCGACGATCCAGATACACGCCAGGTGCACCAGACGGGGCAGCTTGGTCCAGCCGAAGATCCACAGACCGATGAAGGTGGACTCGAAGAAGAACGCCGCGAGGCCCTCCAGGGCCAGCGGTGCGCCGAAGACGTCGCCGACGAATCGTGAGTACTCACTCCAGTTCATCCCGAACTGGAATTCCTGCACGATGCCCGTGGCCACGCCGAGAGCGAAGTTGATCAGGAACAGCTTGCCGAAGAACTTGGTCAGGCGGTACCAGGCCGGATTGCCCGTCACCACCCAGATGGTCTGCATGACGGCGAGCAGCGGCGCGAGGCCGATGGTCAGTGGGACCAGGATGAAGTGGTAGACGGTGGTGATCCCGAACTGCCACCTCGATACGTCCAGTGCGTCCATTGAGCCTTCCCTGAGCCGGAGGGATTGGTCTACGACTTACTGTAGTAGTTCATGTGGGCAGCGGTCCAGATCTGCCGAACACCGAATTGTGTGGCCAGGCGCACACGTGCGCCCGGCCACACGGATCAGCTCGCCGCGCCGGTGAAGGCCTTGTCAACGGCCTTGGCGCCCTTGCGGATTCCGAACGCGGTGATCACTTCGGCGACACCGGTGACCACCAGCCAGATGCCCGTCACCAGCGCCAGCGTGCCGATCGACTCGATCGGCGAACCCAGCACCACGAAACCGGCGATCAGGCTGATGACGCCGAGGAAGATGTTCCAGCCGCGGCCGGGCAGCGTCGGATCACTGATGGCGGCCACCGTGGTGGCCACGCCGCGGAAGATGAAGCCGATGCCGATCCAGATGGCCAGCAGCAGTACGGCATCGCCGAGGTGCCGGAACGCCAGCACCGCGAGCACCAGGGACGCTGCGCCACTGATGAACGCCAGTACGCGGGCGCCGGCCGTGACGTGCAGGGTGAACGCGAAGAAGATCTGGCCGATGCCGGTGACGAGAAGGTAGGCGCCGAAGAAGATGGCCGCCACCGCGACCGAGATGCCTGGCTGGGCCAACACGGCGGCGCCCAGCACCACGGCGATCAGGCCCGCGATGAGTTCGGTTTTCCACAGGTGCTGCAACAGACTTGGCGGATTTTGCGTTGTCATTGACGCAGTCTCACATATTTGACGGGGGCTGCGCAGAATTCGGACAACCCGGTTTTTCGATGGTTCCAGATATGGACAACGGGCGATTGGGCTGCTTGGCGACCAGCGTGCCGATAAGGTGCTCTCCAACATGGCAGCTGTGGTCGGGGCAGAGTTGAGCACGAAGGAAGAGGCAACGTGTCAGGTGTGAGTCAGAGCCGTCGGGGCACGGCGTGGCGCATCGCGGTGGTGGTGGCGGCGAGTGGCGCGTTGGCGCTGTCGGGTTGCACGAAGAACACCGAATCCACCTCGCCCGCATCGAGTTCGTCGGCGGCTCCCGCCGCCAAGGTCGAGTCCATCGCCAACACGGTGCCGGAAGCCATCAAATCCAGCGGCAAGCTGATCGTCGGTGTGAACATCCCGTACGCGCCCAACGAGTACAAGGACCCGAGCACCGGCAAGGTCGTCGGTTTCGACGTCGACCTGATGAACGCCATCGCCCAGACGCTCGGTCTGACCGTCGATTACCGCGAGGAGTCGGACTTCTCCAAGATCATCCCGGCGATCCAGGCCGGCACCTACAACGTCGGGATGTCGTCCTTCACCGACAGCAAGCAGCGTGAGCAGCAGGTCGATTTCGTCACCTACTTCTCGGCCGGCAGCCTCTGGGCGCAGCGCGCGGGCGGCCAGATCGACCCGACCAATGCTTGCGGCAAGAAGGTCGCCGTCGAGTCGACCACGGTGCAGGACACCGAAGAACTGCCCGCCAAGACCAAGGCGTGCACCGACGCCGGCAAGCCGCCGATCGACGTGGTGAAGTTCGACAACCAGGACCAGGCCGCCAACGCCGTCGTCGTCGGCCAGGCCGACGCCATGTCCGCGGACTCGCCCGTGACGCTGTGGGCTATCAAGCAGGCGGGCGGCAAGCTGGTGCAGGCGGGCGAAGTATTCGATTCGGCGCCCTACGGCTGGCCGGTGAAGAAGGGCTCGCCGTTGGCCCAGTCGCTTTTGCAGGCGCTGCAGCACCTCATCGACAACGGCACCTACAAGCAGATCGCCAGCAGCTGGGGCGTACAGGCGGGAATGATCGACAAGCCGGTCATCAATGGGGCCACCAGCTGACGTGACGGCTGCTGAGTCAGCGGCGGACCCGAGCGGTCCTGCCGCCATCCACGCGATACCGCTGCGACATCCCTGGCGGTGGGTCGGGGCCGTGGCGATCATCATCGTTGCCGGGCTGTTCCTGTACGGCGCCGCCACCAATCCTGCCTACGGCTGGGACACCTACCTCAAGTACCTGCTCGACGTGCGGGTGGCCGAGGCAGCGTGGAACACCGTGCAGCTCACCATCTATGCGATGGCGATCGGCTTGGTGCTCGGCGTCGTCCTGGCCGTGATGCGGCTGTCGCCGAACCCGGTGTTCCGTGCCGTCGCGTGGGGTTATCTGTGGATTTTCCGCGGTACGCCCGTGTACGTACAGCTGGTGTTCTGGGGCCTGTTCCCGTCGATCTACCAGAACATCCAGATCGGGGTGCCGTTCGGTCCTTCGCTGTTCCACATCCAGCTGCAGGGCCTGTCGCTGGCGTTCGAGATGGCCTTCATCGGCCTGGGTCTCAACGAAGCCGCCTACATGGCCGAAATCATCCGTGCCGGAATCATTTCCGTCCCGGAGGGGCAGACCGAGGCGTCCGTCGCCCTTGGCATGTCGTGGTGGATGACCATGCGGCGCACCGTTCTTCCGCAGGCGATGCGGGTCATCGTGCCGCCCACCGGCAACGAGCTGATCAGCATGCTGAAAACCACGTCGCTGGTCACGGCCGTGCCGTACACGCTCGAGCTCTACACCCGCACCCGCGACATCTCCGCGGTGATCTTCCAGCCCATCCCGCTGCTGCTGGTCGCCGCCACCTGGTACCTGGTCATCACCAGCGTGCTGATGGTCGGCCAGTTCTACCTGGAGCGGTACTTCTCCCGGGGGGCGTCGCGCAAGCTGACGGCCAAACAGCTCGAGGCCCTTGCCCTGGCACAGATGGGCGACCACGGGGGTGTGCCGGCATGACCCCCATGGTGCGCGCCGAGCAGGTGTGCAAGAGCTTCGGCGCCCTCGACGTACTCAAGGGCGTCTCACTCGATGTCGAACGCGGACAGGTCCTCGTGCTCGTCGGTCCCTCCGGCTCCGGCAAGTCGACGTTCCTGCGGTGCATCAACCACCTGGAACAGGTGAGCGCCGGGCGGTTGTATGTCGATGAGGAGCTGGTCGGTTACCGCGAACGCGGCGGCAAGCTGCACGAGCTGCCGCCCAAGGAGGCCGCCCGCCAGCGGCGCGATGTCGGCATGGTGTTCCAGCATTTCAATCTGTTCCCGCACCGGACCGCGCTGGAGAACATCATCGAGGCGCCGGTTCACGTCAAGGGCGTCAAGCGTGACGCAGCGGTCACCCGTGCGCGGGATCTGCTCGACCAGGTGGGGCTGTCCAGCAAGGTGGATGCGTATCCGGCCCAGTTGTCCGGTGGCCAGCAGCAGCGCGTCGCGATCGCCCGCGCCTTGGCGATGGAACCCAAGCTGATGCTGTTCGACGAACCGACGTCGGCCCTGGACCCGGAACTGGTCGGAGACGTCCTCGCGGTCATGAAAAAGCTTGCCCAACAGGGGATGACGATGATCGTCGTCACGCATGAGATGGGCTTCGCACGCGAGGTGGCCGACCAGCTGGTGTTCATGGACGGTGGCGTGGTGGTCGAGCGCGGCGCCCCGCGCGAGGTGATGGCCAACCCGCAACATGAACGCACGAAGGCTTTTCTGTCCAAAGTGATGTAGTGGCTGTGCATTCCGCTTCGAAACCGGAGCCAGAACCGGACCCGGCAGCTCCGCTCTGGCGGGCGGCGCAGGGCTTCCGGTTGCTCAGCTGTCTGTACGCCCTGGGTTTTCAGCTCGCGGTCAATGACGATCTGCGGCACCCGGCGGTCACATGGGTGCTGTTCGGGCTCCTCATCGCCTGGAGCCTGGCGTGTGCGGTGGCCTACCTGAAGGGCTTCGGACGGCGGCGGGCCTGGGTGCTGGCCGAGGTGCTTGTCGTCGTCCTGCTGGTGTTGTCGACCGACCTGGTGGCCTCTCCGGCGTGGATAGCCGGTAATCAGTCGTGGCCGACCACGTTGTGGGCCACCAACGCGACGTTATCGGCGGCGATCCAGCTGGGGCCGCTGGCCGGCATGGGTGTCGGGCTGCTCGTGACGGCGGCGGGCGCGGTGCTCAAGGGCTACTTCGACCCCAATCTCGGCAGGCAGGCGACACTGGTCATCGAGTTGGCGGTGGGGCTCGCCGTCGGGATGGCCGCGCAGACCGCGCGCCGGGCTCACGCGGAGTTGCAACGGGCCATCCGATTGGCGGCGGCGACCGCGGAGCGTGAGCGGCTGTCGCGGCAGGTGCACGACGGCGCCATCCAGGTGCTGGCGCTGGTGGCCCGGAAGGGCCGGGAAATCGGCGGTGAGACAACGGCACTCGCGCAGCTGGCCGGCGAGCAGGAAAGGGCGCTGCGGCGGCTGGTCAGTTCCGGTCTGGACGAGGCGCCGGGCGGTCTGGTCGACGTCGGGGAAATGCTCCGGGCCCGCGCGGGTGATCGCGTCGCGGTCAGTGTGCCGCCGGACCCGGTGCTGCTCGACGCTGCCGTGGCGGGCGAACTCGATGCCGCCGTGGCCAACGTGCTGGGCAACACGGCCGCGCACGCGGGTCCGGAGGCCCGGGCTTACGTCCTCGTCGAGGACCTGGGGGAGCAGGTGGTGGTGAGCGTCCGCGACGATGGCGTGGGGATAGCCGACGGACGGTTGGCGCAGGCGGCTGTGGAGGGGCATATGGGCGTGACGAAATCCATTGTGGGACGGCTGGAATCACTGGGCGGTGCGGCGGAGCTGACAACGTCGCCGGGCGCGGGCACCGAGTGGGAGCTGACGGTACCCCGGACGGCAACCGATGTCTGAGCCACAGCTGACGGTCATGGTGGTCGACGATCACCCGATCTGGCGGGACGCCGTCGCCCGTGACCTCGAGGATTCCGGCTTCACCGTGGTGGCCACCGCCGACGGCGTCGCAGCCGCTGGGCGCCGGGCCGCGGTGGTGAAGCCGCAGGTGGTGGTGATGGACATGCGACTGTCAGACGGCAGCGGGGTCGAGGCGACCACGCAAGTGTTGGCGGTCTCACCGGCGAGCCGGGTGTTGGTGCTGTCGGCTTCCGACGAGCGTGACGACGTGCTGGAGGCCGTAAAGGCCGGTGCCACCGGATATCTGGTGAAGAGCGCATCCAAGGCCGAGCTGGCCGACGCGGTGCGGGCGACGGGCGAGGGGCGTGCGGTGTTCACGCCGGGTCTGGCCGGGCTGGTACTGGGGGAGCACCGGCGCATGGCGAAGACGCCGGGCGCGGACCCGGCCGCTGGCTTGACGGAGCGGGAGACGGAGATCCTCCGCTATGTGGCAAAAGGCTTGACCGCCAAGCAGATCGCCGAACGGCTGACCCTGAGTCACCGCACCGTCGAGAACCACGTGCAGGCGACGTTTCGCAAGCTGCAGGTGGCCAATCGGGTGGAAGCGGCGCGCTACGCCATCGAGCACGGCCTGGACTGACCGCCGTCCGTGCGCGACGAGCCGGCCCCGGACGTCCGTCCGACCAGGTACCAGGTGCGCATCAGGCCCTTGCCCTTGACGTCGATCTCACCGCGCTCCTCGAATTCGTAGGCATGCTGCAGGCGCTCATAGACGTTGTGCGGCACCTGGATTCGCCCGGCCACGTCGGTGCTCTCCATTCGGGACGCGACGTTCACCGCGTCGCCCCAGACGTCGTAGAAGAACTTGCGTGACCCCACCACACCGGCCACCACCGGGCCGGCGGCGATACCGATGCGCACCGGTACCGGGCGACCCTTGGGGTCGGTCAGTTCGCGGACTTCGTCGGCGAAGTCCAGGGCGAGGCAGGCCAGTGCCTCGAGATGATCGGCCCGGCCGTGCGGTATGCCGCTGACGACCATGTAGGAGTCCCCGCTCGTCTTGACCTTTTCCAGGCCGTGCCGGTCGACGAGTGCGTCCAGACCGGTGTACAGCGTGTCCAGGAACTGGACCAGGTCGGCGGGCGTGGTGTCGCTGGCGCGTTGGGTGTAGCCGGCGATGTCGGCGAAAAGTATTGAGGCGTCGTCGAATTTGTCGGCGATCACGGTGTGCGCGGGATCCTTGAGGCGCTGTGCGATGGACTCCGGGAGGATGTTCGCCAGCAACGTCTCGGACCGGAGGTACTCGGCCTGGATGGCGCGCTGGGCGATGGCGTTCTCGCGCAGGACGGACCAGACGGTCGCCATCACGATCAGGCAGCCGGACACCGCCGTGATGACGAACGACACCCGGCTTTCCATCTCGGTCTGCGCTCCAGTGTGTGCCGGGACGGTGAATTCCAGGATGCTCGCGGTGACGATGCCGACGGCGGCGACAGCGGCCGCGAATCCCACGTGTTCGAGACCCACGATCAACAGCGTGATGGCACCTGCCACGGCGAAATACAACAGAATTCCGGAGCCGGTGCCGACATTGATGGTCACGACGGTGACCGAGGTGTAGGCGATGAGCACGAATGCCGCGGGCGCGACGAGTTCGCCGAACCGGTAGAGCGCCGGGACGAGCAGGAAGAGCGCTGCGCTGACGAGGTTCACCGCACCGATCCACATCGTGTACGGGCCCGTGGACAACGCCTGGAAGGCGAAGAAGACGCTGAGCATCGCGCCGAGGCGGCTGGTGCGGGTCAGGATCCGCCGGCTGCGGGCGACGGTCGGGCTCAGGATGTCGGCGTCCGGGTGCAGGCACTCGCGGACGGTCGCGGTCGGGACACACACCGAGCGGCGCACGGCGGCGACCAACTCGGCGCTGGCCGGGGTCGCGGTGCCACCGGCGAGGCGAGCGTCATCCATGATCGCCATGGACTAAAGGGTAGACGCGCGCGGCCGCATTTGGTGCCCGCGTGCGGATACTCCGCTGACGGCGAAACAGCGGCCCGCTGCGCCACCTCTCGGGGGCCGTCCGCAGTGGTTGCGAGACCCCTAATGGCCAGTTGCTCTGGCCAATTAGAGGTGCTCGCTGAGTGGGAGATTCGTCGGTACTGGGCGTCCCTTCGCCGCAGCCGAAAAGTACGTATGCCGCGGATCAATATCAAAATTGCCAAATATTCTACAGTTGCGTCGAATGGTGAACTTCTGTGACTAAAAAACCCTATGAACTGGGATAATGGATAGAAAATGCTTGCTCATAGCAATTATGCAAACCGATATTGATTAGCTGATTGCGTACATACCAGAAGTATTTAGGCCATCTCTACATTTGCCTAAAGTGCATGATCGGATTATTTCGATCAGATTTCGGATTTGCGCCTTTCAAATTGTTGTCGGAGCAGTAAATTAACTGCCACGCGTCGTCGCTGACTGGCGACGACCAGGGCGGAAAGGGGACTGCGGTGAACCGTCTGGTCCGTGCTCTCATGCTGAGAGTCGTTGTCGTATTGATGCCGTTGGCAGTCATCTGCACCTACAGTCACGTCGCACCGACGCCGCCCCGGTCGGTCGCGGTCGACGTCATCCCCACCGCCGAGATCGATCCGGAGTCGTCGAGCATCGGCATCGCCGACTCGAGCCTCTATGGGCTGTCGCCGGCGGAGATCGACAAGACCTTGACCCAACTGCAGTCGATCGGGGTGCAGAACATCCGGGTCTTCGTCCCGTGGGCGTTGATCAAGATGACGGGTCCCAATGATCTGGCGAATGACGCCAACTGGACCCTCATGAACAACGTGATGGATGCCGCCCGCGCTCACAACATGGGCGTGCTGGCCGTCATCAGCCACACGCCCTTGTGGGCGGCGCCCAGTGGGACGATCCCGGGTGCGGGCGCGCCCGACCCGGCCGTCTACGCGGACTTCGTCAAGCAGGTGGCGACGCGGTACGGCGACGTGATCTCCGCGTACGAGGTCTGGAACGAGCCCAACAGCGCCAGCTTTTTCCAGCCGATGGATCCCGTCAAGTACACCGCGATCCTGAAGGCCGTCTACACCACGCTCAAAGGTGTCAACGGGACCGGAGGTGTCGACCCGACCTCCACCGTGATCGCGGGCGCGCTGGCGCCGTTGCAGGACTTCTTCGGTCTCACCTCGTCACCGCAGACCTTCCTGGCTGCGATGTATGCCGCTGGCGCCCAGGGCTTTTTCGACGCCATCTCGGTTCACCCGTACGAGTTCAATCAGGTGCTGAAGTTCTCGCAGGGCGCGTTGAACCCATTCGCGGCGCTGTACCAGGTGCAGCAGATGCGGGCGATCATGGTGCAGAACGGTGACAGCGACAAACTGATCTGGGCCACCGAGTACGGCTTCCAGACCGTGCTCGACCAACTCGGTGTCGTCGATCCGACCAGCAACCAGCTGCAGGCCGATTTCATCCAGGACTTCATCACCACCTGGCGGGCGCTGACCTACACCGGCCCGTTGTTCATCTACACCACGCGCGACGGCGTGCCCGGCACGGACACCGGTTACGGCATCTTCCAGGCCGACTGGACGGCGAAGCTGGCCGTGAAGGTGATCTCGGACGCCATCGGTCTGCCACCCGTCATCGTCTCGCCGATCGTGGCCCTTGCCGAATTGATCCAGAAGGCGGTGGCCCAGTTCCAGAAGGCGTTCGCATCGTTCACCACGTCGCTGCAGACCGCGTTCGCCAATGCCGTCAAGGCGTTCCAGAGCCTGCTGTCGGGCATCTTCAAACCCGCTGCGGCGCAACCGACTACCACCGCGAGCCTGGCGCCTGCTGCCGCGTCGATCAGTTCGGACACTCTCTCGGAGGCCAACCGGGCGGCGACGGAACTGAAGTCTCAGGTGGGCGGCGCGAAGGACACTGCCGACCATGTGAAGGCCGGCGACAAGTCGGAATCGGGCGACGTCAAGGTCGTTGACGCTGTTGAGCACGAAGCCGCCGGCGCAGTCGATCCCAAGGCCGTGGAAACCAAGGTCGACGATCCCAAGGCCGAAGCTCCCAAGACCGAGGACCCCAAGGCCGAAACTCCCAAGGCCGAGCAGCCCAAGGCGGAGACGCCGAAGGAAGAGACCCCGGCGGAAGAGCCCAAGGCTGAAACTCCCAAGGCCGAGACCCCGAAGGCCGAGACCCCGAAGGCGGAGACGCCGCAGACCGATTCGCCTGCATCGACGGAGCCGAAGGCCGCGGCCGAGTCCAAGAAGCCGGCCAAAGACGATGCGGCCCAGGACAAGTCGACCGATGGCAAGGCTGGTGACAAGGCGGGCGCCAAGGGCAAGTCGGGCAAGAAGCCGGGCAAGACAAAGAAGCCGGCCCCCGCTGCCAGTGAACCGTCGAAGCCGACGGGGCGGTCCAACAGCGACACCGGTGGCAAGACCTCGGCGACGGACGGCAAGTCACAGCAGCACCAGGGCGCATAGCCCGGGTCTGAGCGAGGCCTCCCTGGCGTGTCAGGCGCCGGGGAGGCCGCGCAGTTTGTGCGGCTCAGACCGAGTAGATCGGGGCGCCGATCCCGGCCATCGTCGCCCGGAGCCGGTGTGCGATATCCCGGTCCAGCGCAACGAGATTCGCGGCGAAGTGCCGGATGTCGGCGGAGTGATCGTCAGCCATCGACTCGCGCGACTCGCGTTCCCGGGCCACGAACCGGTACCTGACCTCCGTCACCGACAGGTCTTCGGCGACCGTGAACTCGTTGGTGCGGGCTTCGTCGATTGCGCCCAGCGCCAGTCGTTTGACATCAGAGAGCGACGCCGCGCCCGTGTGCGCGATATTGGCGGCGGCCCGCAGTGAGTCGGCCGATCCACGGACCTTGACCAGGTCGCGCCACGCGATGTCCTGCGCGTTCTCCGCCGCGCTGCCTTCCCACGTGGTGCCGCCCGGGCGCAAGGTGCCCTGCCAGACCTCGTGGAACGAGTTCTCCCACAGGTCGGCGGTCTTGTTCCATTGCGCGGCAGCGTCGACCAGGTGTTGCACATCCCAATCGGTGATCTGCGCCAGCGTCGGCAATTCCAATTCGGCCATCATGGCTATTCCGCCAGTGCTGCCGAGGCGGCGCTGTCGGAGTCTGTGTAAGCGCGTCCGGCGGCGGTCAGTGTGGCGGCAACAGACCAGATCCGTTCGGCATGTGCGGCGGACGCCGCGTCAACGCGCGACTGGATCTCGGCGACGACATCCGCGGTGGACTGACCGGCGGGCAGCGGCGCACCGCTGATGGTGTGTGCCGACAGCGCCTGGGCATGCTGCTCGAGTTGGCCGGCAACGGCGAACAATCCATCCGCAGTGACTCGCAGTGCCCCCATGCCTGCAGTTTAGCGGCGAGATTTGGTGCCCTCGGTGAGATTCGAACTCATATTTCGACTCGCCGACTACCTGCGCAAACAGAGGAATGGCACAACCACCTGCGAATAGTTCCTTATCCGAGTTCAACCCGGCTTAGCGCAGCTTGGCTGAGTCTGTAGCCAAAAAGTAGCCAATCGCTCGCCCGTTCGAGCATCACCAAGAAAGGGAGTCACCATGACCACCACATCGACTGCCTCCACCGCACTGGCGGTGATCCGATGAGCTGCGACCCCGTAGCCAACCTGTTGGACGAACTCGACGAGGCGCTCAATGAGCTCGACTACGACGTCCTGACCGAGAATGACGTGCTTCTGATGCTGTCCGCGACCCTGTACGTGCGCGACCACCAGCCGAGGAAACCGCTGCAGGGGCGCCCCCACCTGACCCTGATCAGCGGGGGACAGGCAAGCCGATGACCCGCCCGTTGTTGACCGTCGATCAAACGGCCGAGATGTTGCAGGTAAGCCGCGCCACGGTATACAGGCTGTTCTCATCGGGCGCGCTGCGCTACGTGCAGGTGGGCGCGCACCGGCGGGTGTCGGCGGCCGAGATCGACCGGTTCATCACGGAGAACACCCGGCACGTGGTGGAGGTTCCGCCCGATTAGTCGAGCAGGGCCAGGATGCTGCGCCGCACTTCATCCGGGCTGGCCTGTGCGCCGTGCAAGTGGATGCCTCCCTCGACCGTGACTCGCTTGCTGGTGCCGGCGTTGGCGCCGAAGTTGGCGCGCACCATCTCTTCGAACAGGCTTGTCTGCCGGGGTGACAGCACCCGCTCGGGTTCGACGGTGGCCTTCGGCAGCATGCCCATGCCGTTGGCGACGCCGCCTTCGTCGAACGCCAGGAACGGCAGGAACGTCGTCAGCAGGCCGCCGATGCCGCCGGTGAGGATGGGGTTCAGCAGCTTGCCGAAGATGCCCATGAAGCCGTCGGTGAGCAGCCCGACGATCGGGCCCGTCGCCGCGCCCGCGATCAACTGCGCGATCTCGCCGCCGATGTTGATGCCCGCCTGCCCGCCGGACGAAATCAGGCCGGACACAAGGTTTCCGGCGATACCGGCGGCCGGGGCGGCAGGCGTTACGGCCAGGCCGCCGGACACAGCCCCACCGGCAGCCGATGCGCCAGCGTTGAGCAGCGTGGACGCGATCGCCTGCGTGATCGGGATGACGATCTTCTGGATGATGAACTTGATCAGGCCCTCAAGGACCTGCTTGAAGATGCGGACCCGCTCGGCGACCACCGTCTCCTCCGACGACCCGGAGCGGTCGACCAGGCCGCTGGTGTCGCTCATCAGCCGGCCGGACGCGTTGAAGGCCTTGAAATCGCCTCGGAACTGCCGGAAGTCATCCGACATGCGGTTCATGGTGTCGCGGACCTGGATGTCGACGCCGATGACCTTCAGCAGAATCTTGATCAGCACGTTGACGATGTCGCCGATGATCGGCACCTGGGAGACGCCGAACCAGTCGGCGCCGACGGTGTCGTTGCCGATGCCGCCGCCGGAGGCGAAGCCCCGCATGCCGCCGTTGCGGTGCAGCGCGGCGCGGAACGCGTAGACGCCCTGCTGGCCGCCCATCGCGGAGACGTCGCGGGTGGTCAGCATGTGCTCGCCGGGCATGCCGAGGATCGGCACCGAGTCGCGGCCGGCGATGCCACCCCAGATCGCGCCACCATCGGCCAGGCCGGGGATGACACCGCCGCCACCGCTGGCGCCTTGCTGCGCGGCCTGACCGGCAGCGGCCATCGCGGACTGGACCGCCGACTGGATGATCGGCTTCAGCACCGACTCCGACAGCTGGGTCTTGATCTGGTCCAGGACGGCCAGCATCTGCTGCTGGCGGGCGTCGGCGGCGGCCTGGGTGTCGGTGAAGGTCCGCATGATCAGCGCGGCGGTGTCGCTCATCATCTGGCCGCCCGCGGTGAACCCGGGGCCGCTGTTGGTCATCACCTGCCCGTTCCACCCCTGGCGGGTGAAGTCCGGCACTGTGTAGCCGGCGAGCGCGCCGACGGACAGCGGGTTGCCTTCCTTCATCAGGGTGCCGGTGCGGACGGCTGGGCGGTCCTTCGTGCTGTTCCGCTCGAGCTGGGTGCCTTGGTCGATGCCGGTGATGATCGACCCGACGGCGTCGGCGGCGGGCCCGCCGGCGGCCTGCAGGGCGTCGCCGAACAGTTGGCCGCCGATCTGACCGAACGGTCCGTTGCCGCCGGGCCCGGACACGATGTAGACGGGCACGGGGCCGCCGGAGTAGCCGAGCGGGTTGGCCCCGAAGCCCGCGCCGCCGAGCGGCATGCCGGTGACGGGCCTGTAGAACTGCTGCGTGAACGATGGGTCGAACGCGCCGGTGCCGCCGACGCCGCCGCGTGCGGCCGCGGAATCGCTGCCCCAGTTGAACGGTGTGCCGTCGGGGAGGGTGGCCTGCATGTGGCCGCCGTTGAAGCCGACGTTGAACGCGCCAGGCATCGCGCCGGGCAGGAACCCGCGGGAGGTCAGCCACGCAGCAGCGTTCCCGGTGGACATTTCGCGGCCGCCGGTCGGCATGCCGTCCATCAGGTTGACGAGGTCCTCGACGCTGCTCGAGCAGTCGGCCAGTCCCTTGGTGAGGTCCGCGGCGCCGCTCTGCGAGTACCGGCCGGGAGGCACCTGGGACAGCAGCGCAGCGTCGAACCCGCCAGCGGCTGGCATGGCGACGGCAGCGCGGCCGGTGAACTGCTGCTGTTGGAACTTGGTGAGCGACTTAACCAGCGACGTGTTTGTCGAGTCGAGGACACCGCTGTAGCCGCCGCCGGTGAGTACCTGCTGCACGAGCCCGGCGATCGCGTCGTCGCTCATGCCGGTTTTCTTGTTGCGGGCCGCGGTGATGGCGGTGACGACGGGGCTGTTGACGTTGAGGCCAGACCCGGTGAGGTCGGCGGTGTTGCCGGAGCGGGCGAACGCCGACAGCGCCGCGGCGAGGGCGGGCAGGTTGCTGCCGCCTCCGCCGGTGAGGAACTGGCCGGCGCCGCCCTTGGGGACGAGGAGCTGGCCGTCGCCGTTGAATCCACCCCAGTCCATCAGGTTTGGGTCGCCGCCGAGCGCCCGGATCATGCCGGCCAGTGCGCCCTTGCCGACGTCGCCGCCGAACGGCTTCGCTTTGGGGCCGAGGGCCTGCGCCATCTGCGTGGTGTTGTCGGCGGTCGTCGCCAGCGCGCTGCTGCCCCGGCCGACGAGGGCGTCACGGATCTGGGTAAGCAGACCGATCACGCTGTTGTCCGGCGCTCCGAGTGCCCCGTCGGCGCCGACCACACCACCGGCCGCGTAGCCGCGGCGGCTCAGCCCGGCGCGGAAGGCGCTGTTGACGCGGTACAGCCAGCCCCCACCGAGCGCGCGCATAGCCTCTGGGATGACGACGCCTTCGCCGCCGGACATCGGCACCAGCATGTTGTCCACGCCGGGGCTGTAGCCAGGCAAGACACCGCCGTCGGCGCGTGGCGGGCCCAGCGGCGCCGAGCCTGGTACCGCGCCGCCAGGCATCGACGTGACGATCGGGACCGTGATGGTCTTGCCCTGGTACGACGCGAACAGGCTCTTGATCGCGCCTTCGGCGGGAGCGGTGTTCGCGTCGATCGTGAACTTGCCGTCTGGCAGCTGCGTGATTTTCAAACCCAGGTCGGTGACCTTTTTCAGCACCTCGGGGGTTGGGTTGACGATCTCGAAATGACCATCGGGCAACGTCTTTAGCTCGTCGCCGAGCTTGTTGATCGCGTCGCCAGTCCGCTTCGCGTCGTCGAGCATCGACTTGAACTGGGCGTCGAAGTTATCGGCGGTGATGCCGGGAATCTGCACCTTGCCGGACGTGATCTGGTCCTTGAGTGCCTGCTTGGCGTACTGAGCCCCGAGATCGTTCGGGTTGGCGAACTGAGCGGTCAGCTTCCGAGGGTCGAAGACGTTCTCGCCGAAGAACTTGTTGTACAACTCGCGCCGCGCGGAGTCGTTGGGTGCCGCATTGAAGGCGTTGGTGAGTTCGCCTGCGCTCTTGGAGAACTGGCGGTCGCGGCGTATGCCGTCGATGACGAGGCCAGCTATGGCGCCGATGGCAGCACCGGGCAAGTTGCCCAGCGCGTAGCCGCCAGCCGCGAGGCCACCGACGGTTTCCAGTGACGTTCCGGTGCTTCCGGCCGGCTTGCTGAGGGCGTCGATCGTCAGGCCGGTGCTGGTGGCAAGCCAGCCCAGCTTGCCGAAGAACCCTCCGCCCTTGCCGCCACCCTTGCCGCCGCCGAAGAACCCGAAGTTGCCGCCCTTCCCGGGCGCGCCACCTCCACCGGGACCACCGCCGAAGAGGTTGCCGATCCAGCCCAACGTCTTGAATGCCGCGAAGGACGTGACGGCCGCCGACACCAGGCCGGGCATCGACGCCAGCCCGTGTGTCACCGCGCCGATAGCGGGGAGCAGCACGTCGCCCCACTGTTGCAGGCCCTTGAAGACGTCGCCGATGACGCGTGCGACGTCGCCGAGGATGGGAATCCACTCCGACAACCGGTCGCGTGCGTCCTTGAAGAAATCGCCCAGCTTCTGCTGGCCTTCAGCGGATCCGAGGAACGCGGCTAGCCGGCCGGTGCCGTTCTCCAGCATCTTGAAGAACCCGCCGTCGCCGCCGGCGGCCTGGGTGATGCTGGTGATGATCTTGCCGACGTTCAGGAAGCTCTCGCCGAGGCTGCCGACGGCTTTGAATCCTTGGTCGATCCATTTGTCGAGGCGCCCGTCTGCGGCGGCTTTCGTGATGAAGGTGTCGAACCGGGTGGCGACGGCGTTGAGGCCGTCGGCGAGCCGGGGCAGGAAGTTGGAGCCGGTGGTGGCGAGTTGGCCGAGTCCGTGGATGATCGGCTCGATGGCTTTGTTGGCGCGGTTTTGCGCGTCGGCGGTGTTCCCGAAGATGCGATCCAGGAAGCCCTTCGTGGAGTTCGACCCAGCGGCGCCGATGAGCGACTTGAAGGTGCCGTTCCACGCGGTGGCGATGCCGCCGAGGCCGGTCTTGAACGTCGGCAGCATCTTGCTCGAGAAGTCGGTGATCGACTTGCCGAGGCCATCGAACATGTTCTGCTGGACGACGTCTTTGCGGAGCTTCTCGAACTCCGGCACCAGAGTCCCGAGGGACTTGACCGTGTCCGCAGCGGCTGGCGAGAGGTCCTTCAGCGCCTCGGCGGCTTTCTTGATGTCCTTCGGGTCACCGGATTTGGCGGCCTTGTACATCTCGTCGATGGCGTCGCCGACGCCCATGAAGCCGAGCTTCGCGGTGCCGACGGACGCGGCGATACCGGCGAACACACCGGGCAGGGCGAGGCCGGTCTGGGCGATCTGTTGCACGGCGCCAACGAGATTGGTGACCACCAGGGTCGCGGCCGGGAGCCCGGACGCGGCCAGACCACCTGCGCCGAACAAGCTCGGCACCAGCGCTCCGCCACCGCCACCTCGACCACCGCCACCGCCACCGCCCCCGCCAGATCGGGCTACGCGCTCAGCCGCGGCCTGCTTGGCGGCCGATATCTCCGCCGCACGCGCCAGCCGCTCATAGTCCCGAATCTGACTATCGGTCGATGCCTTCGACTCGGCTGCCGCACGAGACATAGTGCGCGACAAGCTCGAATGCGCCGACTCCACGCGCCCAATACCCTTCGAGGCATCCGCCGCTGCCTGGGAGAGCCCAGCGAAACCGCGCGTATCGATCTGGCCGAGCTGTCTACTCAGATCCGCTAGCTGTGGCTTGATGTGCCGCAGGACTGCTGCATTCAGCTTCGCGCCAAGACCGGTTCCGTCGATATCGACGCCAACGGTGATGGTCCCCGCTGTGGTCACCGCGCCGGCACCTCACGGAGGCCAGCGCGAATGTTCGCCAACTCAAACCCGTGTCGGGCTTTGTCCTTCGACAGGCCCAGCGCCGTAGTGACATCGCTGTGATGGATCACCCCGGTCTGTTCCAACTGGATCGTCAGAGCAGTGATCGCCGGCCACAGCCGCAGTACCAGAGGAAGTGCAGCCATCGGATCTGATCGCTCACAACGTGCGAGCGACATCCGGTGAAGGTACTCCGCATCGGAACCCGACTCCGCCAGGACGGCCTCCACTTGGCCGGCCGTCGGGGCCCGCCCATGCAACAGGATCGCTTCCGCCACAGCACCGGCCGCTGCAATCAGCGGCTGACGCTGCTCAGCCTCGACGCCGAACGGCAGGTAACGGCAATAGCCTTGCGCGCCATTCGACAACTTCATCCCGGGCGCAAACGACTCGGCACGATCGATCTCCGCGCCGCACAGCACACCAACGGCCGCGTGCGCGGCTTCATGCACCGCGGTTCGCAAGTTCGACACCGAAGCCAGATGCGCCGCACGGCTCACCCGAGGTGCGGGCGTCGCTGCGACGCCCGCTGATGCCGTCAGCGCCTTGGGAGGGGTCTCAGTTGAAGTTCGACCCTTCGGCGCCGCAGGAAGGACAGCTCTGCGCGCCATTGCTCGCCTGATGAACGCCAAACGCTCTGCACGGTCGGTGATTTCAGAAATCACCTTTGCGCTGGTCATGCGGACTCTCCTAAGTTCGTGCTAGGAAGTGCTGTCACGATCGGCGCCGGGGCAGTGAGGCCCGCAGCCATCCACCACCCCGACGCCAACCGCTCCGTCACCCACGTCAACTGACCGTCACCGCACCAATGAGCGACTCGTAGCCGACGACAAGACTCCGCTCGACGATCACCCCAAACCGGTTCCACTCCGGTTTCGTCGCCGACCGCGTGGCGACTTCACCGCGCCAGCCGTACGTCGGCGACGTCGCGACCAGCTTGTCACCGAGTGCCGTGACATAACCGCCGCCGAACACCCACGTATGACCCAACGGCGTCTTGAGAACAGAGCCAGACCGCACCAGCAACTGCGCCTGCGCCGCAACGGAGGCGAGACCAGGGCGCGCATGTATGAGGCCGACGGTGTTCGTCTCCGCGAACGCATCCTCAAGCTCCCCAACGGCTGCCACCAGGCCCGACACACTCGGCGCGCTGGCAGCGTCCAGCAACATCCGGGCCGCGAACTCCCGCTCCACTGCCACCTGCTCGAGCAGCCGTAGATTCTGATGCGCACGAGTCCTGACCTGGTCCTGAGACTCAACCGTCATGTCGCAGTGGTCCTCAGCCCACACAGTGATCGGCGCGAACGGGTCGAGAAAAGACTCCGGCGGGCGTTCACCTTCTTTGACGTCCGTCGGCGCCTCTTGAGTGCACCAATCCGCACCCCAAACGCCGAACGCTTCCTCGCCGCCGTAGTTGTGCGTCCAAATCTGCACACCGCGCGGCAACCACCGATACGGCTCACCCTGGTCTGCCCACTGCGTGACGGCATACAGGCCACCGGGCGATGGATTCACAAGCGGCGCATCAAAGATCACATGGGGCGGCCCACTCAGAATCTGAACACTCACCGGACTACTTCCTTTCGATTACCCATCACGACAAACCCAACTGGCGCAACGCATCCCGCGTCCGATCAGACTCAGCCGCAGCCGCCCGCTCCGCCTCCCACGCGCGGATACGCCGGTGCGCCTCCTGATTCCGACGAAGCTTGGGAATCTCCTCGGCCAGGAGTCGCACGTAGTGGTCAAACCCGCGCGCATCCGGACCGCGCAATGCGTCGGAAATCGCCCGATCCAGCACAGAGACCTTCCGCGGCGCCTGAGCCGCCACGAGCTCCGCCAGATCAGTGCTCAGCGGCGCCGCTATCGCGACCAAGCCATCAAGCCAGTAGCCAGTTCTCAGCAAGTCGTTGTCGACCGCCAGTGGTGCCCTGAACCCCGCACTAATCACCAACGCCGACAACCGCTCCCGCAGTTCGTCGTTCGCGTGCGGGACCATCGCCGCCACCAAATCAGCCCGCAGCTGGCACACCGCAGTCGCCACCGCGATGACCGCGTAGCCCGGAAACCACAAATCGGGTTGCCCAACCTCCAGCGCCCGCGGATCCTTCAGCGGCTCAACCGACACCAAGCGAGCGATCTCTCCGGCCAAGGGACCGCACTGGTCCCGCAGCTCGCTCGCCAAGTCGAAGGCATCGTAGTGCACCAAACGGCCGAATCCCTTGCGGCGCTCCTCCCGGGCCTCCAGCTGGCCAAACGAACACGACTCCTCCGGAGGAGCAGCTGGTCGGATCGTCCGATCCACAAATCGCGAGATCGGCACGCCGGCCTTCACCTTCCGCCGCGCCGTCAGCACGCCGCAGCCTTCAGCTCAGCGATCAGCCGATCAGCACCAGGCCGTGACAACTGACCTGCACCCTCAATCGCTCGATGCACCCGGTGGAACGCAAGCGCCGCATCGCATTCCACTACTCGCGGATCGTCATCAGGAACTTGCCGCGACTTCAACACTGCCTTGGTGGCCGCCCAACTGGACGCCGGCCGTGACGCCGGATCAACACACGTTTTCGCCATGGACAGGAGCACATCACCATGGGGTGCAACGGCGTATCGCCGATGCGGCGTATCGCCGTAGGTTGACTAAAATTTGGGGAGACAACCCGCTGGTTATGGCGCACAGTGGATACCATGACCAGCCCAGACTCTGAGCGGCCGAAGTCGAGCCCGGACCAGCAGGCCAGGCTGCGGGCACTCATCGACCTCGAGACGGCCGCGGTGGAAGCCGCCCACGTGGACAGTCTCCGCGCCCAGATGGACGAGGAGGCCGAGGCCGCGGCAGCCGTGCCCTTCGACGAGGACAACGGGCAGCCGCTACCCCCGCACGTGAAGGTGAGCCGGCCGAACCGAACCGCGGCCGACTACGAAGCCATGAGCCGCGAAATCGAGGCCGGAGAACACATCGCTGTCGGGGCGGTGGAGACGTGGCGCCACCACACACCGACGGCATCTGGTCAGCTCAATGACTGGAAAGAGACGGCCGCGCGGTTGGGCGGCATCGGCCGGACCCTGGTCTTCGAACTGTGGAAATCCGGCGAGCTGGGCAGCGTGACGATCCGGTCGCGCCGGTTCTCCACCGATGCCCAGATCGACGCCTACATCGCTGAGCTTGAGGCCTAACGCCCTAGTCGTATGGCAGGGCGATCGGCGGGATGTCCGCCCGTCTCGGGCTGCCAACTGCCTGCTTCAACCGATCCGCCACCAGCACCAGATCGAACACCAGTGCCTCCACCAGTGCCTCCCTTTCAGACGGGGCGCGCTTCTCGTGCTCGATCAGCCGCAGCAGCTGCTCCCGGGCGATCGTCGACACCGGCAACTCACGCGCCGCGGCCAGCGCCTCGAGCGCCTCAAACTCCTCCGGGTTGAGACGGACCTGCAGCACCTTCGACCGAGCATGGCCCGGCCGCGTCACAGAAACACGCTCCCGCACCGGCGGGGCCGTCTGATCCGCTTCGCCAGCTTCCACCTCGGCGCCGATCCGGGCGAGCCGGTCATCGAATGATTCACGCATCGTCCATGCCTCCCTGCTCGTAGTAGCGGCGGTCACGCGCGTTGGACTTCCACGCATTCGCGCCGTAGGTCTTGCCATCCTCGTGGCTGTAGACCGTGATGACGCTCAGGACAGCGCCCACGGTCGCCGAGTAGCCAATGGTGCGGGCGCTGTCGCCGGAGTTGCTGTTGTAGTCGGGAATGATGACAACACGGTCAGGGTCGGCGAGGGCCTCGTTGGCCTGCGCCGGGGTGAGGTTGCGCTTGGCGATGTACTCGCCTCGCTTGCTCCAGTCGACCGCCATGCCATAAGTGTATTACATGAGTAATACATACGTTCTGAATTCGCCAGCTGAGGGATCGGGTTGGCGGGCTACGATCAGTCAGGTGAATATCTAACTCACCGAGGGCAACCCGCCGACGTCAGCATCGTTGCAGGTCTACGGCTTTCGTGGCCAGGGTGTACGTCTGGCGTACGGCCTTTTGGCTGCGCAATGGCTACTGATCCTCGTCGTCGACGCCCTCGGCCAGGACGCGCTCGATCCACGAACCGCCCTCGGCCAGGCGTGTCACCGCCAGCCACTCGGCGAGCTCGTTGGCCGGGATGCCGCCCATACCGAGCACCTTGCGCGCCACCTGGCACTGCAACTCCCACAACGGATCCCCCGGGCCGGCGACCCGGCCGAACAGGCGCTCACACTCGCCGGCGACCATCGCGTCCAACTCGCCCGCCGGCAACTTCCCCGACGCGATGTCCTCCGCCACCGCCAGGGCCGCTTTGATGCCGCGCTCGGTGTCTTCCTTGCTACTCACGGGATTACCTCACCTTCGATTACAGGTAGCTGTTGACGCTCGTGACGAGCGGCTGCGATGGCCAAGAGTTGGCGTTCGGCTTCACCGATGACCGCCTTCATGTCGTGCGACACGCTCACAGTCACCTCGGTCCGCTGCGGAGCGTGCAGGCCGTCGAGCTTCGCCAACTGGTCAGTCGTCGAACGCAATTCACGAGACAGAGCCGCAATGCCGGCGGTGTCGCCTCTGCACTTCGCTCCGGCCAGCGATTCAAACAACGTCTGCTTCACCAGCATCAGCCCATCCGCCAGCGACCGGCGCGTCGACTCGGGCGACTCGCTCGTCTTCTCGTGCAACCGACGCACCGCCACCTGGGCCGCCTGCCGGCTCCGGTAACCGAGCTCGTCGGAGATCGCAGCCCACGTGTAGCCGCACGCCCGTAGATGCGCGGCACGCTCATGCCGAGCCCGCGCCTCACGCAATGGTCCGTTGCCCGCCATAGTCAACAAGGTGTCAACAAGGCGTGCAGCCGGGCTGGCTCGGCGGCTCGATGATGTCGGCGAGTTCGGCTTTTTCCATGGCGCTGAATGCGCCGCCGTGGAGGAGGCCGCGTGCTGCAGCTGCTTGTATTTCGTGGGCGAAGGTGCCGGGTTTGGTGTTGCGGTTGAAGAATCGGCGGCACATGTCGATGGCGTGCTGGTCGTTGTCCATGTTGGTGGTCCTTCTGTTCGGGTAACGCTTCGGGCGAGTTCTGTTGTGTCTGATGCCGTTCCCGTCCGCGTTCCCCCTAAAGGGGGAGGGGAACGGGGGAACGGGGGGTTCGGCGTGTTTCTGGGTAACGGCGGGGAACGGTTGGGGAACGGGGAACGCAACCCCCTGATCTGGCGCCCTCCAGGCTTTTCGGGGTAAACCGTGAAAAGGGTCCGAGCGAGTCTGAGCACCTTGGGTAGAACGAGTGCCGCCTGGTCACGACTCGTCGCCGGGAGGGTAGGGCTTGAGCAGTGTGTGTGGAGTCTTGAGCGACACGTGGCCGTCGCGTTGGAGGAGTGACAGTGCGTCGATTGCGTATTGGCGTTTGCCTCCGACGGTGGCGAGGATCGCGCGTTGCGACATCGGGCCGTGCTCTTTGAGTGCGTCGCTGATCTTGGCCATGAGTGCTGTTGGTCTGAATTCGTCGGGTTTGCTTGTGGGGGGCTGGATGTCGAACTCGCTGTAGTCGACGTCATGTGATGTGAGTTCGAGTTCGGCGAAGGTATGGAGGCCGTCTTTGCCTCGGAGCCCGTGCTTGCGCAGCTGTCCGGGTCGGTCTTTGGCGATGCGGATGGTGCTGCGCCCGGTGAGGCCGATGCCGAACGGGTCGCGGCTTTCGAGTAGCAGTGCGGCACCGTCAATGCCGTTGAGTTTGTGGACGCCGCCGATGGCGTAGCGGCCGCGGTTGTCGGTGGCTTTTGGTAGGTGGTCGAGGCAGACTGCAGCGGCGCCGGCGTTGGCGAGTCGGCGCGGCAGTATCCGGCCGAATTTCGCGACGTCGGCGTTGTCGTTGGGGTTGAGTCCGTGCATGGCCAGGGCTTCGGTGACTCCGTCGACGACGGCGAGGGTAGGCCGGGTGTCCATGACGGCGTCGCGGAGGTCGTCGATGTTGCCGAGGGAGTTGATCCCGTCGGTTGGCCGGAGGTAGATGAACCTGTCGCGGATGACATTGGGTGAAAGCTGTAGCGCGAGGAGGCGGCCCACTACGCCGCCTTCGTCGTCTTCGAAGTCGACGTAGAGCACGGCGTTGCCGGCGCTGAGTTCTTCGAATGCAGTGGACAGCATGAGCCACGTCTTGCCGGCTTCGGATTCGCTGGCGATGCTGTGCATTTTGCCGGGGTAGAAGATGCCGACGCCGTCGTTGCGGCGCCCGACTGTCGGTTTCGGGGGCTCCCAACCACCGGCGAGTACGGACTCGAGGTCTACTCGTCGCCAGGAGTGGGATGGTTCGTCGGTGGTGGTCATGGTGCTCCAGGGGTCGTCCAAGGCCTGGGGTGGGGAAGTGTCTGGGGGTTATGCGGATTTCGTCCGCAGGACGCAGGGAACGCGGCGGATCCGGCCCCGAGCGTCGACGCACCATTGGTTGGGGCCGGCGTCGCACATGGGGCAGGAGCGGTGGTGGGCGCCGTTGAATTGGTATGCGGCCCAACATGGCTGGGCGGTGCTCATTCGGCGTCCCACAGTCGGGACCAGCGGTTGAGGTTCTCGGTGGTCCAGTCGATGCCGAGCCGCTCGAACTTCGACTTGGTGCGCGACAACCAGTTGCCATGCGCGTCGAGGATGTCTCTCTCGAGCTCTTGGAACTTGAGGACTGCGACCATGGCCTCCTGGGTGAGGATGGAGCCGTCGTCGCCGATTCCGTCGACCATTCCGAGGAATCTGAGGCCGACTTCCCGCAGTGGCTCCTTCATGCGTTCGGGGAGCTGCGCCCAGTAGCGGGGCCAGTTCACGCGATCGTCCCGTCGGTGAGTTGGTGAAGGTGCTGGGCGAGTCGACGATCGCCGCCGCCGCGGCGCCAGAGCGCTTGGAGTACTTCGATTTCGAGCAGCGGTGTGTGGCCCTGTGCCAGGAGGTGGCGGGCGGCGCGGGCTGAGGCGTCGACCCATCGATCGGTGAGTGGTGGGTCGGTGCAGTCGCATGTCCAGGGATCGCGGCAGCCGCAGTCGAGCTGCTCAGATCGGGCCGCGGCTACGCGACGGCGGGCGAGTTGGCAGCCGAGTCGCGTCAGGGAGTCGCCCGATTTGTCGTGTTCGGCGCTAGTATCGGTGGTATCGACGTGGTGGTCGTGGTGGGTGCCGGTTCCTTCGGGGGCCGGCACTTCGCTTTCTGGCGGCCCCGTCACGTGCTCGCTCATCAGGCTTCGCCCGCGACGAGATTGGCCTCGAGGTACGCGGCAATGTCGCTGGCGCGGTACCGGATTCGTCGCCCGAAGCGGACGTAGGGGAGGCCTCGTCCGTAGTACCGGTCGACCTCAAGAGTGCCCTTGCTGGTGCCGAGGTAGTCGGCCACCTCTTGCGTCGTCATGAGCTGGTCTAGCTGTGCCGGATTTGGCTTTTTCGTACCCATGAGGACAGATTGGTAGTTAATTGGGTAGTAATCAACGCGAAGATTCGGTACTATTTATTCATGCGGAATCGACTCGATTTCATCCAGCCGGGAACGGTGGCGGGACAGATCACGACCGTGAGCCGCCTAGTAGGCAACAGTCACTTGCGCTATCGCGACGGTCCCGACGGTGAACCGATCGCCGAGGAGGTCCCTGGTGTCGACACGGAAATCACGCTATCGGGTCATCCGTTCACCTACCGAGTGCGCGCGGAGTTGACTAGCGATGGTCCGAAAGTCCTTGAACTGCAAGTTGACTCACCAGATCATGACGTCCCGATCACCCCGGATGATATGCGAAAGATCGCGAAGCTGCTGGACCGCCTGGCCTATGCGGCCACCAACGACGTCGACGTGTCCACGAGTTCGTTTCACCGCCCAGAGCAACCGCCACCCAAGCGGCCGGGCAGAAAAGGACACGGCGACGAGTTCTATGCCGAAGTGGCCGAGATTGCGAAGGCTGCACATCGCGAACGGCACATCACGGGAGAGAGCGTTCGCCAACGAATCGCGAGGCACTTCACAGTTAGCCTGCATTCCGCCGACAAGTACCTCGCCCGAGCGCGCCAGGCTGGACACCTCCAAGCTGGCGATCTTGGCGGTAAATCCCATACACACCACGAGGATTGACGATGGCCAGCATCAAGAAATACCCCACCAAAAAGGGTGAGCTCTGGCTTGTGCAGTACCGCACGCCGGAGGGGCGCGTGACGAAGCGGCGCGGCTTCGCGACCAAGAGGCAGGCCGAGGACTTCGCGGCCACCACCCACGTGTCCAAGCTCCGCGGCGAGTACATCGACCCGAACGCGGCCAAAGTCACCATCGGTGAGTTGGGACCGGAGTGGCTGGCTAGTCGTACCCACCTCAAGCCGTCATCAGCCCGCGTCGAGGAATCGGCATGGAAAGTGCACGTCGAACCGCGTTGGGGCAAAACGAAACTCGCAAGCCTGAAACACAGTGCCGTCAAGTCCTGGGTCGCGGACATGACGAAGGCGGGCAGCGGACCCGTCACTGTCACCCGGGCCTACAACACGCTGGCGGGGATCCTCGACGAGGCGGTGAAGGACCGCCGGCTGCTGACCAACCCGGCCCGCGGCGTCAAACTGCCCCGCAAAGTGAAGGCCGAACACGCCTACTTGACCGAATCGCAGGTGATCACGTTCGCCACGGAAGCGGGCCCCGACAAAGGCGTCATTGTTCTGTTGCTCGCCTACACCGGACTCCGGTGGGGAGAGCTAGCCGGACTGCACGTCGCCGACATCGATATGCTCCGCCGCAAGATTCACGTCCGGCGCAATGCGGTAAATGTCGGTGGGCGCGTCGTCGTCGGCACGCCCAAGACTCACGAGCGCCGGACCATCACGCTGCCGAAGTTCCTGGTCGAACTGCTTGCCCCGACGTGCCAGGGGAAGGGGCGCGACAGCATAGTCTTCGGCACCGACAATGGGACTTACCCGATGTCGC
>NZ_JAYXBQ010000066.1:0-49116 GCF_039668335.1 Mycobacterium sp. SM3041
GTCGCACTCGTCGGCGGTGCTGTTCCGCCAATTTGAGGGCGTCGCGGTCGCTACCGATCCCAATTACGCGTCGGCTGAGCGCGCCTCCAACTCCGCCACCCGTGCCTTGAGCGCGTCGATCTCGGCCTGCAGTTCGGCCTCGCGGCCGTCGAACCTGGCCTGGTATGCCTCGCCGAGTTCGCGCAGGTACTCGCGGTCGAAGCGGGGAATGATGGAGCGTGAGCAGTTCCAGTCGAAGGCCTCGACCGCGATCTCGATCTCGCGCTGCGGACCGTCCTCGATGACCGTCCCGCGGCCGAAGACCTTGAGGCGGGTGCGTCGCGGGTAGTCGACGAAGAACATCGCCAGCCGGTCGTCGGCGGCCAGATTGCCGAGGGTGACGAACTGGTTGTTGCCGGGCAGATCGATGAACCGCAGCCGGTCGGTCTCGGGCAGGTACCGTACGAATCCGGCTGGGCCACTGCGGTATTGGAGGTAGGGCCAGCCGTTGGGTGTGACGGTGGCCAGACAGAACTGGTCGGCGCGCCGGATCATCAGCAGCTCGCGGTCGTCGAGGCGCTGCGGTCCGTCGTCGGCGCGCTCGGTGTGCCGGCCGTACGCCAGATAGCTGCCGTTGCGCTGCTGACGATCCAGGGCATCGGGGCCGAATGCCAGGTGGTGGTAGTGATTGTTGGGCTCGGCGGACACAACGGCTACGCTACGCCCGCCTTCGAGCCCGACGATCGGCTAGCGCGGCGGATTGAAGGTGTTCGGGGTTTCCGGGTGGATGCGCTGCACCGTGGGGGCCGGGCGCGTGCCCTGTGGGCTGCCGGGATGCAGCGTCACCTGCCAAATACTGCTCAGGTCATTGGGTGTGAAGCACGTCTTGTCCAGGCACGGCACGCATTGCTGGTCGGGGCCGCATCCCGCCACCACGGGAATGCCGAGGAGATTCATGATGCGGAAGATGTTCTCGGTGTTGCCGCCCACGAGTGCGACCGATCCGGCGGGAAGGCTCGAGACTGCTTGGGCCAGCGGTTCGGCGGCTGCGGCGGACGGAGTGCTGGGATCCGCGTTGGGCAACTGCTGAACCGCCAGTCCGCGCGCGGCGGCGGTGTACGACACGGTCTGCTTGGACCGCAGCGCACTCGATGCGTACACGTTGTTGAACCTGATGTCCTGCAGGACCTTGGCGACGGCCTTCGCGTATTGAATCCCGTTGCTCGACAGCGGGAGGGTGGGATCGGAGAACACCGGTTCACCGTGTTCGACGATGTACACGACGGTCGGCGCCCGGTTGGGTGCGTCGGCTTGTGCGGGATTGCTCGCCACCACGATCGGTAGTGCGCACACAGCGCCCGCGATCGCGATCGAAGCTCGGGTTGTGAGCTTTCGCCGTGCCGCCATCGTTGTCCTCCTGGCCGTGAATGATGTTTCCAGGCACCATCTTTCGGTGCGCGCTGAACGGTACGACCGGAGCTGACGAGGCAGCGGGCGAGTTCCGCTGGATGGGATCACGGTCCGGCAACGCTACGGCGCGGCGGTCACCACGACCTGAACGACACCGGTGTCGGCGTCCGACGCGATCACCAATGTCGGTGCGTTCGCGGCCGAGACCACGTGGCCGCCGGTGACGCTGACTGTGTACCCGTTCGGGTAGGCGATGGCCGGCACCGACATGGTGCTCAACGAGCCGGCCGCGAAGCTACCCGAACCGTCCGCCTTGGCGGTCGAGTAACTGAAAGTGAAGGCGCCATTGGCATTTGACAGCTTGAGCGGCGTGCCGGACACCGCCTGTGGGTACGGCGCGGCCAGCACCTGCAGGTTGCCGGTGTTGACGTTGTCACCGATCGGCGGCAGGGCCGGGTCGTAGACCACCGACTCGCCGTCGGTGCTGCCGCTGGTGGTGATGTCACCGACACCGGAGTAGGCCCATTCGGACCAGCTCATCAGGTACCGGTCGGCGGCATTCATCTCGGCTCTCAGATCCGATGGCAGGTGGGAGGCGCCGAATTCGTCCATGAACACGGGGATGTTGTTGGCTTTCCCGTAGGCGTGCGCGGTGGCGGCCTGCTGCATGGCCAGCCATCCGCAGATGCTGCTGGTGGCCGAGCCGGCGCAATAGTCATGAAACGCCAGAACGACTTTCGCGTCGTCGATGGCGCCCAACTGGATGGGTAGGCCGAGGATCGCGGGAACTTCGGACACCGCGGGATTGGCGGGTTCGACGAACAGCGCGGTGTTCGGATCGACGGCCCGGATGGCGGCGGCCACCTGGTTGTACATCGGCGTCAGCTGCTGCGTCGCGTAGAACGGACTGCCCAGCAGCGTCGGCAACCATGACGTGCCCGGGAAGGGTTCGTTCATGATGTCGTACCCGATGACGCTGGTGTTGCCGGCGACGGCGGCAGCGACCGTCTCCCAGGCCTTGGCGTAGTTGTCCTCGAGGCCGATTCCGTTGGCGGCAGTTGTGTTGTTCCAGAAGCCATCCCACGCCGCGGTCTCGGCGGGGTTCAGGTAGTAGCTGCCGGGGAAACCGAAACTCCGGTTGGGCAGCCCACCGGTCTTGGTGGCCCACTCCGGAGCACCCTCGCCGCCGAGAGATGCGCTGTAGAGGTCCTGGTGCATGTCGATGATCGTGTAGATGCCGTGCGCCGAGAGCATGTCGACGGTCTGCCGGATCGAGTCGACGTAGGCGGCGTCGTACACGCCGGGCTGGGGTTCGACCCCGGCCCAGATGACCCCGAGTCGCACCACGTTGAAACCGTTGGCCGCCAGGAATGCGGCGTCGTCTTCGCTGAATCCGCTGGCCGCCGGATCGTAGGGCCCCAGCTTGTACACCTCGTTGAACCCGTGCAGCAGGACGACCTGCCCGTCGCTGTTGGTCAGCCAGACGCCGGTCGGCGTCACGGACAGCATGGAGTTGTTCACGCCGGTCTGCACGAGGGTGGCGCCGGTACCGGACTTGCCGACCGCGCCGTGGTTGCCCAGCAAGCCCGCGTTGCCGCCGGCGCCGCCGAGCGCCGGCAGGCCCGTGGAGCTGCCGCCGACGCCGCTGTTTCCGGCGTCGCCGCCGCCACCACCGATACCCAGGATGAAGGCACCGTTGCCGCCGTTCCCGCCGCGGCCGCCATCGGCTCCGTCGCCGCCTCGGCCACCGGCGCCGCCGCCGCCGAACAGCACGCCGCGACCGTTTCCGCCCTTGCCGCCGGGCCCGCCGGTACCGCCGGCCTGGGCACCGCCCGCACCACCGTGGCCGCCGATGCCCATCAGGAAACCGCCGGGGCCGCCGGTGCCGCCCGACGCTCCGGCGCCACCGGCCCCGCCCCGTCCACCATTGCCGACCATGCCCGCCGCGCCGCCGTTGCCTCCGGGGACCGCGGCTTCGGTGCTGTCCCAGCCGGCTCCGCCATCGCCGAACAGCCATCCGCCGGCGGTGCCGTTGGGTGCGGTCGCGGTGCCGGTGCGGCCGTTGCCGATCACGTAGGTGCCGGCCAGCCTGTTGATGACGCCGTCGACGCCCTGCCCGAGCGGACTGGTGATCCAGCCTTGGATGCCGGTGTGCAGCGGGTTGTAGATCACCGCCTGGAACCAGCCGGCCGCATTGGTGGGAAGTGCCGGTACGGCGTTCGGCGCCGCCTGAGTCGCTGCGGAGGGGAGCGTCGCGGCGACAGCGGTTGCGCTGGTGCCGGTGGCTTGCGGGGTCGCCGGAGCAGCCGCGGCCACTGCCTTGGCAGCTGATTTGGGTTTGGTGGCAACGGGTTTCGACGTGGTGTGCGGTCGCGGCGATGAGGCAGCGGTGGTCGCTGCGGCCGTGCGCTGCGGCTGTTTACCAGCTGAACGCGTCGCCGGCGTGCTGCCGGCGGATGGGCGGGTTCCGCTCGAGCGGGGCGGCGCAGCATGTGCCGGCCGACCGGGGGACTTGGTTGAACTGTCGCTGCCGGCATGCGCGGTGGCACTGGCCGCCGAGGCGGCGGGACTGCCGGCAGCGTCGTGCCCGGACTCGGTGTCGGCCCATGCGACAGCGGTCCCGGTGGTGAGTGCTGCCCCGATGATGGCCGCCGCGATTCCCCCGACGCCGTACAGACCGGCGCTTACCGTCATTGCTCGTGTATACGTGACCGGTCCGTGCGCCGCGGCCAAAACGGCGCGGCCGTCTGAATTCGGCATGGCCGGACGAACAGACGATTCGGGCCCGTCAACCGGAGTTGACGGGCCCGAATCGTGTGTTCAGTTGGCGGGTGCCGGCGGAACCGGGGGAACCGGTGCGCCGGGCGGGGGCGGGACATCGGCGGGGTCCGGACGGAACTCCACCAGACCCGGCGGGATGTTGGTGCCAGGTGGCGGCGCCGTGCCGGGCAGGGACTCACCGAGCTGTTCGCGCGGCATCTGTCCGAGCAGGCCGCCCTTCAGGCGACCGTCGCGGTACATGTCGATGTAGCGACCCAGCCACTGCCGGCCGGTCACGTCTTCGTTCTCCTGGCCGGCTTCGACGCCGAACTGCTCGCACTTACCCGGAGCCGACGGCTTGATGCACTGCTGCGGGCCGTAGGCGTTGTTGAAGGCCCGCAGATTGGGAGGCGTGACGGGACCACCCGCACCGGGGGCCGAGGGCGTGGCGTACTGGCCGAGAACGGAGCCGCGGTCGAGACCGGTGAGGTCCGACGGTGCGCCGAGGGCGGCGGCCAGCGGATTGACGTCGTTGGACTGTCCCAGGACGTTCAGACCCTGCGGGCCCAGGTTGGCGCCCGCGATCGGAACCGCCAGGTTGGCGCCCGGACCGTCGGCCGCAACCGGGGCCGGCGGCGGCAGAGCGGGGCCGGGTGCCGGAACCGGAGTGGGCACGACCGGGTCGGCGGATGCGATATCAGTTTGCGTCATTGCCGCCGCCGCAGCGAAAACCGCTGCGGCGGTGACAATTCCGCGGGTAACCCGATGCATCAGACCGACTTGGTGATGCCGTAGTAGGCGACGATGTCGTCCGTGTCGGTGGTCGAGCTGGTCAGCACCGCGTACGACCGCAGGAACGACTGACCGACGCAACCGTCGACCTTGATGTGGGTGTCCTTGAGGGTCACGCGGACCGGAGCCGACTTGAAGGTCTTCTTGTCGACCGGCACCTGGGTCACGGTGCCCGGCTTGGCGTGGATTTCGATGGTGCCCGACATCGGGACGCTGACACCGGTGGGCAGCAGGCCGGCCAGGGTGGAGCCGGAGGTGCTGATACCGATCTGGCCGATCAGACGGACCTGGCCGAGCTCGATACCGCAGCCGATCTGGTAGCCGGCCTCCAGCGTGCCGCCGTTGAGCTTGGTCTTGCCGTTGCCGGTGACGGTGCCGGTGAACGTGCCGCCCACCAGGTATTCACGCGAGCTGACGGCGGTGGTCAGCGGGGCGACGGGCAACTGGGTCTCGTTCTTGGCCACGACCTCCAGGACCCAGCCGTCCGGGCTGGTGATGCGGGCCGGCTCGTCGGAGGCCACGATGCCGGTGTCCGGCGGCGGGCCGTCGAAGCCGGCGGGATCGACCGGGTCGGCCAGGGCGAGCGGCGTAACGGTCGCCGACAGCAGCACGCCCGCTGCGGCAGCCAATGTGGCAAGTCGGTTCAACATGGGGTTACGGCGCCTCTCGTGGGTTGGAATCCGAGAATGAAACGGTTTTCGATTCTCGGAGCATTCAATATTCGGATTTCGAATCGGTGAACGGCTGGCCAATTACTCGGAACTGGCATTTTTATGTGGAAGGATCAAATTGTTTAATCAGTGACAATATTTTTGATCTGACTGATTAAATTCACGTCGGATGTCCGTGGCCGGTGCGGGCGGGGCTCGTGGCGAGCTTGTTCGCCCGCACCGGGCAGCAGCGTCAGACGGACTTGGTCACACCGAGGTAGGTGATGACGTCGTCGGTGTTGTCGGTCGAGCTGGTCAAGGTGGCGTACGACCGGATGAACGACTGGCCGGCGCACTGGTCGGTCTTGATCCGGACGCCGGTGATCGTCACGCGGGCGGTGGTGCCCTTGAACGACTTCTTGTCGATCGCGACGGTGGTCACGGTGCCGGGCTTCAGGTACACCTTGCCCTGCAGGCTGATACCGGTACCGAAGCTGGGGTCGGTGCCGGCGAACGGGATCTTGATACCGGGCGTGAAGCTGGCGCCGGGGTTGATCTCAGCCTCGTCGGAGATGATGCCGCAACCGATCTGCTCGCCGGCTTCCAGCGTTCCACCAGCCAGTTTGGTCTTGCCGCTACCGGTGATCTTGCCGGTGAAGGTACCGGCGACCCAGTACTCACGCGAGGAGATCGCGGTGGTCAGGGGGGCGACGGGCAGCTGGGTCTCGTTGCTGCCGGTGACCTCGATGTGCCAGCCGTCCGGGGTGTCCAGGATGCCGGCGGGGCCCGACGGCACGGCGCCCTCGCCCGGAGGCGGCGGGGCCGGGTTGCCGGCCGGCTGCACAGCCGGGTCGGCTGGCGGGTCAGCGAGTGCCAGCGGCGCGGTGCCGACCGGGAGCACCACGCAAAGGGCTGCCAACATGGCATAACGGTTCGACATGGTGATGAGCGCGCCTCTCGTATCGGGTAATCAGCGTTGCTGCGGATCGCTGTGCGTTGCTGAATTTGTGTCGCTGCGGAGCATCTACTGGCCGGGTTGCCGGACGGTTAACGGACTGCAAAAACTTGCCCCTGCGTTATCAACCAGTGGGCAACACAGGAATATGCGTGTATTGGTGAATTCATTTGTCGTGGTGGCAGCATATTGAATGCCCAGTTCAGCGAGTGTGATCTGGGTCATTCGACCGGCAGTACAATACAACCGACGGAGATTGGAAATCACCGGTTTGTCTTGTGTTCACCAACTGGCCATCTACACGCCTGACCGTGGGAGGGTCGAACGCCGAGCGTCCGTCATTGCCGGGTGTCCATGCCCGGTGGATGCGGCGGTCGCACCGAATGACTTGGAGGAAACGGTGAAGTCTTCACGCACCTGGGTACGTCTGGTTGTCGCATCGGCTGCCGTCTTCGGCGCCGGGGCGATGTACCTGCCCACCGCTGCGGCCGACGATGAAGCTGCCCCGATCGGCCCGATCGATGCCGGCGCCGGCGTGCAGTCGACGGGTGTCACCTCGTCGAACGCGGACCCGGCCGCGGTGCAGGCGTGCTCGCAGTTCGCCTCCGCGCTCGACAGTGCAGCCTCCGGTTACGAGGGCTTCGCCGACAGCCTCGACGCCAACGATCCCTACGTCCACCAGAGCAACGTGGCCGGCCGGACCACGCTGCGGCAGTCCGCCGCGGTCGCGATGGACGCCGCCAACACGCCCGGTCTGTCCCCGGAGATCGCCAACCCGATGCGGTCCTGGTCGGTCGGCGCCGCCAAGCTGTTGGTGAAGATGGGTATCGGCATGACCGGCGGCAGCCTCGACAGCACCGCCACCGAGGTCAACACCAATGCCGAGGCCGTCCAGCGCGGCTGCGCCGCGGCCGGCACGCACGCCTGAGCGCGCGGATATATCGCGCGGATATATAAGGAACACGTGAAGCGACACGCCTTCGGCGTCGCCGTGCTGTGCCTGGCCTTGGCGGCGTGCGGCGGCAAGGCCGGCACACCGACACCAGCCAAGCCGACGACGGTGGCCGAGTCGGGCATCGACAGCCTGCTGCTGACACCCGATGAGATGAACAAGACGATGGGGGTCACCGGCATGGTGGGCCGTCCGCCGAAAGACGGGATGGACGACCACCGCAACCTGCTGCCGAACCTGAACTGCCTCGGTGTGTGGCAGATCGACGAGTCCGTCATCTACTCCAAGGACGGCAACGACCTCAAGAGCGGCCAGGATTGGAAGGCCGTGCGGCAGCAGACGTTGCAGGTGCCCGACAGCGACCAATGGGACTACCTGGCGGCGCAGTCGGTCGTTTACTACCCGACAACCGATGCGGCCCGGAACTTCTTCAACCGGTCGGCCGAGCGGTGGGCCAAGTGCACCAACCACCACGTGAACATCCGGCTCAACGACAAGCCGTTACCGAAGTGGCTGTCCGGCGACCTGGAGCGCACCGACACCAAACTCGCGATGCCCATCATGCGCGGCACCGGGCCCGAAACACGTTGGTGCCAACACGTTCTGCAGCGCGTCGAGAACCTGATCATCGATGTCGAAGCCTGCACGCCCAAGGCGCCGGTGACGGCGGCCGCCGACATCGCCGCGAAGATCCAGGCGGACATCCACTAGCGGGTCGTCCCGCTGGTTGCACCATCTGGGCACGGCGCGTGGTCCCGTGGTCTATGGTCGCGCCATGGCAGTCAGCGCGTCGCACGAAGTGACCATCGAGGCAACCCCTGAAGAGATCATGGATGTCATCGCAGATCTTGCGCAGACACCCGTGTGGTCGCCGCAGTACACCAAGGCCGAGGTCCTCGACACCTACGAGAACGGCCGGCCGAAGCAGGCCAAGATGACCATCAAGGCCGCCGGTATGGCCGACGACCAGATCCTTGAATACACCTGGACCGACCTGACGGGCAGCTGGGTGCTGATCAGGTCGTCGTCGCTGAAGAAGCAGGAAGCCAAGTACACGCTGACCCCGGCCGGCAACAAGACCAAGGTGAAGTTCGAGATCACCGTCGACCCGGTGGTGCCCATCCCGGGCTTCCTGCTCAAGCGCAGCGTCAGCGGTGGCGCCGAGACCGCCACCGAGGGGCTGAAGAAGTTCATGGCCAAGAACAAGAAGGGCTGACGCACACCGGGATTCAGCCGCTCCGGCCCATGGGCTAACGTCGCGGGATGACGAATGCGGGGCCATTGGCCGGAGTCAAGGTGATCGAACTCGGCGGAATCGGCCCCGGGCCGCACACCGCCATGATGCTGGCGGACCTCGGCGCCGACGTGGTGCGGGTGCGGCGTCCCGGCGGGCTGACGATGCCGGCCGAGAACGTCGACCTGCTGCACCGCGGCAAGCGGATCGTCGACCTCGACGTCAAGTCCGACCCGGCCGCGCTGCTGGCCCTGGCCGCGAAAGCCGATGTGCTGCTTGACTGTTTCCGTCCCGGCACCTGCGAGCGCCTCGGCATCGGGCCGGCCGAATGCGAGGCCGTCAACCCCCGCCTGATCTTCGCCCGGATCACCGGCTGGGGGCAGGACGGACCGCTCGCTCAGACCGCGGGCCATGACATCAACTACCTGTCGCAGACCGGTGCGCTGTCGGCCATCGGCTACCGCGACCGGCCGCCGGTGGCGCCGCTGAACCTGGTCGCCGACTTCGGCGGCGGTTCGATGCTGACGCTCATCGGCATCGTCACCGCGCTGTACGAACGCGAACAGTCCGGCCGGGGCCAGGTCGTCGACGCGGCGATGGTCGACGGTGTCAGCATGCTGGCCCAGATGATGTGGACCATGAAGTCCACCGGCGTGATGAAGGACCAGCGCGAGTCGTTCCTCCTGGACGGCGGCGCCCCGTACTACCGCGTCTACGAGACCTCCGACGGCGGCTACATGGCGGTGGGCTCCATCGAGCCGCAGTTCTTCGCTCAGCTACTTGTGGGCCTGGGCCTGGATCCCGCCGAGGTGCCGAACCAGTTCGACCTCGCGCGCTACGACGAGATGCGCGACATCTTTGCTGCCCGGTTCGCGAGCCGGACCCGCGTCGAGTGGACCGAGACATTCGCCGGGACCGACGCCTGCGTCACTCCCGTGCTCACCTGGACCGAGGCCGCCGCCGGCGAGCACCTCCGGGCCAGGTCGACGATCGTCACCGTCGACGGTGTGGACCAGGCCGCCCCCGCGCCGCGCTTCTCGCGGACTCCGTCGGGCCCCGTCGGTGCCCCGCCGCAGCAGACCACCCCGATCGACGAGGTCGGTTGGTAACAGTTTTGGAAGTTAGCTGACGCATTCTCTACCCGAGGCCGGTGGAGAGGACTAAATTTGCCCTTATGGCAGTTATGGCGTCCCGAGAGCTGGTGATCGACGCCTCGCCCGAAGCCATCATGGATGCGCTGGCCGACATGGACGAGGCGTCGCAATGGCGCAGCTTGCACCGGGAACTACAGGTACTGGATCGGTATCCCGACGGTCGTCCGCACCATGTCAAAGCGACCGTGAAGATCATGGGCATCACCGACAAGGAGCTCCTGGAGTACCACTGGGGTGATGACTGGGTGGTGTGGGACGCGGCCGACACCTTCCAGCAGCGTGGGCAACATGCCGAGTACAAACTGACTCGCGAGGGCGACCGGACCCGGGTGCGATTCGACATCATCGTGGACCTCGTCGCTCCCATTCCCGAGTTCCTGTTGCGCCGAGCCCGCAAACTGGTGCTCGATGCTGCGGTCGACCGGCTGCGGGCCCGGGTGACTCGCCTCTACGGGTAGTCCACAGTCTGTCGACAGGGGGTTCGTATGACCGACCGCCCACCTTCTCCGTTGTTGGAGAAGCTGGTGGTGGTGCGGAACGGCGGGCCGCAGCAGACCGTGGTGACCGAGCTGCGCCGGGTGATCCTGCGCGGTGACGCGCCCCCGGGAACCCCGGTGCCGCTGACCGAGGTCGCCGAACTGTTCGGCGTGAGCCACATCCCCGTCCGCGAGGCACTCAAGACGCTCATCAGCGAGGGCCTGGTGACGCACCGGCCCAACTCGGGGTACACCGTCGCCCGGATGACGAAGCAGGAACTGCACGAGATGTACGTCGTGCGCGCGGCGTTGGAGGGTGCGGCGCTTGCGATGGCCGCGCAGAAGGCGTCCGATCACGAGCGGACATTGGCGATCGAAGCCAATGACCGGATGGCGCAAGCGATTCGGGACTCCGACGGCGCGGCGTTCCAGCGGGAGAGCCGCAACTTCCACATGGCGCTGGTGCGCCCGTCCGGCATGCACCGGCTGCTGCACATCCTCGAAATGTCCTGGAACATGATCGAACCCGTGCAGGCCATGATGCATGTGACGCCGGACGACCGAGCCAAGCTCAACGGCGATCACGAGGAGATGCTCGAGGCGTTCCTGGCCCGGGACACCGAGCGCCTCAGTGCCATTGCGCAGCGGCACAACGACAGCGTCGACGCCGCGATCGGCACCCTGCCCACCGACACCGGGCTCCTCACCCAGGACACCTAGGGATTTGTGCACGATTTTCCGCGCCGACCGCGGAAAATCGTGCACAAATCACAGGGTGCGGAGGCGGCTGATGGCCTCGTCGAGGGTGTCGTCGCGTTTGCAGAAGGCGAAGCGCACCAGGTGATTCCAGCCGGCGGAGTCAGGCGAGTCGGGATCGAGGAATGCCGACATGGGGATGGCCGCGACGCCGACGCGCTCGGGTAGCGCGGCGCAGAATGCGGTGCTGTCGTCGTACCCCAGCGGCCGGGGATCGGCGCACAGGAAGTAGGTGCCGAAGCTGTCGTGCACGTCGAAGCCGATGTCGGTCAGGGCACCGGCCAACCGGTCCCGCTTGCCGCGGTAGGACTTTCGCAGCGCCGCGACCCAGGCGTCCTCGTGGTCCAGCGCGTGCGCGACGGCCGGCTGGAACGGCGCGCCGCCGACGTACGTCAGATATTGCTTGGCGGCGCGGACCCCGGCGATCAGGTCGGCGGGCCCGCACGCCCAGCCGATCTTCCAGCCGGTGCAGTTGAACATCTTGGCGGCGCTGGAGATGGTGACGGTGCGCGCGGCCATGCCGGGGTACCCCGCCAGCGGCCGGTGCTGATGACCGTCGAACGTCAGCTGCTCGTAGACCTCGTCGGTGATGACCAGGAGGTCGTGCTCGATGGCGAGCGCGGCGATGGCCTTCAGCTCGTCGTCGCTGGCGACCATGCCGGTCGGGTTGTGCGGTGAGTTCAGGATCAGGGCGCGGGTCCGGGGCGTGATCGCGGCGCGAAGCCGGTCGATGTCGATGGCGAAGCCGTGGCCGTCGGGCGCCAGCGGAACGACGACGCGGCGGCAGCCGGCCATGGCGATCACGGGGGAGTAGGAGTCGTAGAAGGGCGCGATGATCAGCACTTCAGAGCCCGGTTCGACCAGCCCGATCACTGCCGACGCGATGGCCTCGGTGCCGCCGACGGTGACCAGTACCTCGGTGTCCGGGTCGTAGTCGATGCCGTAGTGCCGCTTGCGCTGGGCGGCGATGGCCTGGCGCAGCGCGGGGATGCCCGGGCCGGGCGGGTACTGGTTGACGCCGTCCGCGATGGCCTGCTGCGCCACCGTCAGCATGGGCGCCGGGCCGTCCTCGTCGGGAAAACCCTGGCCGAGGTTGACGGCGCCGACCCGGGCGGCCAGCGCCGACATCTCGGCGAAGATCGTGGAGGCGTAGGGCCGCAGGCGGGCGGCCATCCCCGGTGGCGTCACCCCTGGATTGTCGCAGAACTCCTGACGTGGTCGACGGTGCGCTCGTGCCGCTGCTGCCGCGCGATGACGGCGAAGTAGAACGCCAGCGCGAATGCGCAACTGGTGAACAGGCTGCTGACGAAGAACAGCCACGGGTGCCGGATGCCGCGTCGCAGCCCGTCGGCGATGGTGAACAGCGGCAGCAGGATGACGTTGATGATGGTGTAGTCCTGGCCGGCCGAGGACGCCGCGGGGTTGACGAACATCAGCCGGATGTAGTCCGACCAGCTGCCTGGACCGGTGATCGGATTGCCGCCTGGCGGTTGGTATTCCATGACGAACTTGGTGTTGAAGTAGTAGCCGAGCGCTATCGAGGCGATGCCGATCACGTAGTAGGCCGACTCGAGTGCCGAGAACGCGGGTCCGTCGGCGGGCTTGCGGAAGACGGCAGGATTGAGCTTGACGATGAACGCGATCGTGATCAGTCCGAGGACGGCGTGGACGATGAGCGAGACCATGTCAGCGGAGTCTGCTCGCCGCGAAATGTTTTGTCAATCATGACAAAACATTCTGCGGTACCGTACTGGGATGCCCCGGCCGCCGCAGACCGTACGTAGTGAACGCACGCGTGAGGCGCTGCAACAGGCGGCGTTGGTCCGATTTCTGGCGCAGGGTGTCGAGGGCACCACGGCCGAGGAGATCGCCGCCGACGCCGGTGTCTCGCTGCGCACGTTCTACCGGCACTTCACGTCCAAGCACGAGCTGCTGTTCGCCGACTACGACGCCGGTCTGCACTGGTTTCGGACCGCGCTCGCCGGGCGACCCGCGGACGAGCCGGTGCTGGCGGCTGTTCAGGCCGCGATCTTCGCCTTTCCGTACGACTTCGGCGCCGTCACCAAGATCGCTGCGCTGCGCGAGCAGGAACTCGACGCCGACCGGATCGTCAGCCACATCCGGCAGGTCGAGGCGGACTTCGCCGATGCCATCGCCGAGCATCTGGCGCGGCGCGGCGGGTCGGATGACCTGCTGCGCATCGCGGTGACGTCGCGGACCATCGCCGCCGCGGTGTTCGGGGCCATGGAGGTGTGGATGCTGGGCGCCGAGCGGTCGCTGGCGGATCTGGCGCGCATGTGTCACCAGGCACTGGATCAGCTGGCCGCCGGGCCCGTCTGACCTCCGTCGGCAAGTTTTGTCACTATTGACAAAACTATGCGCGGGTGCGACTCTGCGGAAATGGCGCAATTCGACGCAATCGTGGTGGGAGCAGGGCACAACGGGCTGGCTTCGGCGGTGCTGCTCCAGAAAGCGGGCCTGCGCACGCTCTGTCTGGAAGCCAAGCTCTACGCGGGCGGCATGGCCTCGACCGTGGAGCTCTTCGACGGCTTCAAGTTCGAGATCGCCGGCTCGGAGCAGTTCCCGACGTCGCTCAAGGTCAGCCAGGAGCTGGGCCTCGACGAGGTGCCGAGTGTCGAACTGGAAGTCATGTCGGTGAACATGCGGGGGATCGGCGACGAGCCGTTCCTCTTCTACTCCGATCCCATGAAGCTGCTCACGCACATGAACGAGGTGCACGGCGCCGAGGCCGTCAACGGCATGGCCGGGCTGATGGCCTGGAGCATGGCACCCGCCCGGGCCCTCGGCCGGTTCGACGCCGGACTGCCGCCCAAGACGTACGACGAGATGTATGCCTGTGCCACAAACGAATTCGAGCGGTCGGCCATCACCGACATGCTCTTCGGCTCGGTGACCGACGTCCTGGACCGCTACCTGCCCGACAAGGACAAGCACGGCGCCATCCGCGGCATGCTGTCGGTGCTGGCGTGCAACTCCACCTACCGCGGACCGGCCACCCCCGGCAGTGCCGCCGCGCTGGCCTTCGGCCTCGCGGTGCCGACCGACGGTGCGTCGCTGATGCGAAAGCTCAAGGGCGGCATCGGCGCGCTGACCAAGCACCTCGAGGACACGTTCGTGGCGCACGGCGGCGAGGTCCGGCTGCGCAGTGCCGTCGCCGCCGTCACCGTCGACGACGGGCGGGTCACCGGCGTCCGGCTGGAGGACGGCACGGAAATCGCTGCGCCCGTGGTGGTCTCGTCACTCGCACCATCGGTGACCGTGGACCGCCTGCTCGGTGCCGCCGCGCCTGACGACGTCCGGGCCCGCTACACGCGCGTCGACCACCGCGGCAGCTACCTGCAGATGCACTTTGCCCTCGACGGCATTCCCGAGTTCGCCGAGCCGTACGAGATTCTGAACAACCCCGAATTACAGGGCACCATCGGCCTTTTCAGCACACCCGAGGAACTGCAGCAGCAATATGACGCCGCGCGCTGTGGAATAGTGCCGGCCGACCCGTCCATCGCCTGGCAGATCCCGTCGGTCCAGGACCCCGAGCTGGCCCCGCCCGGCAAGCACGCATCGTCGGCCTACGCGCTGTGGTTCCCGGTAGAAGGCGGCGGCGACTACGGCTCGATGAAACGAGAAATGGGACAACGGGTCATCGACAAGATCACCCGCGTGGCACCCAACTTCGAGAAGCTGATCCTGCGCCACACCACCTTCACACCGCGGCACATGGACCGCATGTTCGGCGCTCCCGGCGGCGACTTCTGCCACGGCCTGATCCACCCCGAGCAGATGGGACCCAACCGGCCCGGGCCGCGCGGCTACCTCGATCAGGAACTGCCGGTCGCGGGCCTCTACCTGGGCGGCGCCGGCTGTCACGGCGGCCCGGCCGTCAACTTCATCCCGGGCTACAACGCCGCGCACGCCGTCCTGAACAACTGACTCGGCTTACTCAGCCGAAACGTCACCGAAACGGGTTCGGCAACAACACCGACCTACGCTGCGGGGATGCGGCCCCACCGGCGTTCTGTCCTGCTCGGACAGCTGGTGGCGGATCGGGCCGCGCCGTCACAGCAGGGCGTGCTGAACGAACTGCGCCGCGCGGTGCTCGACGGCGGGGTGCCGCCGGGGACGCCGATCCCGTTGGCCGAGGTCGCGGATGTCTTCGGCGTCAGCCAGATCCCGGTGCGGGAGGCGCTGAAAACGCTCATCGGAGAAGGGCTGGTGGAGCACCGGCTCAACTTCGGCTACACCGTGGCCCTGTTGACGCCGCAGGAACTACGCGAAATGTACATCGTGCGTGAGGCTTTGGAGTCGGCGTCGCTGGGGGTCGCCGTGGCCAACGCAACCGATGCCGACCGCGCGGCGGCGGTCGCGGTCAATGTCAGTCTGGAGCAGGCCATCCGCGACGACGACGCCGGCGCCTACCACCGGCAGAGCCGGGAGTTGCATGCCGCGCTCACCCGACCGTCACGCATGTATCGGCTGCTGCACATGCTGGAGGCGGCGTGGAACGTCACCGAACCCGTGCAGTCGATGCTGCATGTCAGCCGTGAGGACCGGGCCGACCTGCATGCCGATCATTGCGCTATGGTCGACGCCTTCGTCGCCGGCGATGCGGAGCGCCTGATCGCCGTCGCGGAAGACCACGCCGTCCGGCTCAACGCGGTGATCGCGAAACTGCCGACGGACACCGGGCTGCTGGCGTAGCGGCGAACATATATCTTTTCCGCAATTGCCCCATATCTCCGGGGAAACAGCAGGGAAACGTTGCATTTCTAGCGTTTTCGAGCATGACTGACACCCTCGTTCCCAAGGACACCACCCCACCGGGCGCGGTGATCGGCGCAGGTGACATCGTCGAGGCCGCCGGCCACCCGGTCGGCGGCGGCGTCATCAAACCGGATTACGACCCGCGATTGACCAACGAGGACCTCGCTCCGCTGGGCAAGCAGAGCTGGGGTTCCTACAACATCTTCGCGTTCTGGATGTCCGACGTGCACAGCGTCGGCGGCTACGTCACCGCGGGCAGCCTCTTCGCGCTGGGCCTGGCCAGTTGGCAGGTGCTGGTGGCGCTGCTGATCGGCATCACCCTCGTGTACTTCCTGTGCAACCTGGTCGCCAAGCCGAGCCAGGCCGCCGGTGTGCCGTATCCGGTGATCTGTCGCACCGCGTTCGGCGTGCTGGGTGCCAACATCCCGGCCATCATCCGCGGGCTGATCGCGGTGGCCTGGTACGGCATCCAGACCTACCTGGCATCGGCCGCCCTGGATGTCGTGCTGCTCAAGCTGTTTCCGGGGCTGGCCCCCTATGCCGACCTGGGCACCCACGGCTTCCTCGGGTTGCCGCTGCTGGGCTGGGCCAGTTTCCTGTCGCTGTGGGTGTTGCAGGCCTGCGTCTTCTGGCGCGGCATGGAGGCGATCCGCAGGTTCATCGACTTCTGCGGCCCCGCCGTCTACGTCGTCATGTTCCTGCTGTGTGGCTACCTCATCTACAAGGCGGGCTGGGGCGCAATCGATCTCAACCTCGGCGCGGTCAAGTACACCGGCCTCGACTCGGTGCCGGTGATGCTCGGCGCCATCGCGTTGGTGGTGTCCTACTTCTCCGGTCCGATGCTCAACTTCGGTGACTTCTCCCGCTACGGCAAGTCGTTCGCCGCCGTCAAGAAGGGCAATTTCCTCGGGCTGCCGGTCAACTTCCTGGTGTTCTCGGTGCTGGTGGTGGTCACCGCGTCACTGACGCTGCCGGTGTTCGGCGAACTGCTCACCGATCCCGTGCAGACCGTGGCCCGCATCGACAGCACCTTCGCAATCGTGTTGGGTGCCTTGACCTTCACCATCGCCACCATCGGCATCAACATCGTCGCCAACTTCATCAGCCCGGCGTTCGACTTCTCCAACGTCAGCCCGCAGCGCATCAGCTGGCGTGCCGGCGGCATGATCGCCGCGGTTGGCTCGGTGCTCATCACCCCGTGGAACCTCTACAACAACCCGGAGGTCATCCACTACACGCTGGAGATCCTGGGCGCCTTCATCGGCCCACTGTTCGGCGTGCTGCTCGCCGACTACTACCTGGTGCGCAAGCAGAAGGTGGTCGTCGACGACCTGTTCACGATGTCCGAGTCCGGAAAGTACTGGTACACGGGCGGATACAACAAGGTCGCGGTCATCGCCACCGTGTCTGGCGCGGTGCTCGCGGCGCTTCCCGTGCTCCTGGCGGGCACCGTGTACGGCATGCACACCGCTGCCCAGTACAGCTGGTTCATCGGTTGCGGTGTCGCACTCGGCCTCTACCGGGTCCTGGCCGTCCGCGACCGGTTCGTCGCCGAGTCGGTGGCGTGACCGTGGGGGAGTCCTTGGGATGAGCCGGATTTGGGTCATCAACCCCAACACCACCACATCGATGACCGCCGGGATCGGCCGCTGCGCTCAGGCAGTGGCCGGTCCCGGTGTCGAGATCGTTGCCGTGACATCCGAATTCGGTCCGCCCTCCATCGAAAGCCACTACGACGAGGCGATGAGCGTGCCGGGTCTGCTCGAGGCGATCCGGCGCGGTGAGGACGCCGGGGCCGACGGCTACGTCATCGCGTGCTTCGGTGATCCGGGACTGGACGCGGTGCGGGAGCTCGCAACCGGCCCGGTCGTCGGCATCGCCGAGGCCGCCATGCAGACCGCCAGCCACCTGGGCCGGGGCTTCTCGGTGGTGACGACGCTGTCACGCACCATGGGCCGGGCCGCCGATCTCGCGGAACGCTATGGCATGCAACGCTTCTGCCTCGGCATCCACGCCTGCGACATTCCGGTGCTGGACCTGGAAACCGATCCGACGGCACGCAAGGTCATCACCGAGGCGTGCCGGGAGGCGTTGGACGCCGACGGCTCCGATGCCATCGTGCTGGGGTGCGCGGGCATGGCCGAGATGTGCGCGGCGATCACCGCCGAGCTCGGGGTGCCGGTGGTCGACGGGGTGAGCGCCGCGACGTTGACGGTGCAGGCACTGGTGCGGATGGGGCTGCGCACCGGCAAGCGTGGCGAGTTCGCGACACCGCCGGCCAAGGAATACACCGTCCGGCGCGAGGTCTAGCCGGCCGGGTGCACGGCGCGCCAATGCTCGGCGATCTCGATGCGCCGGGCGAGCCATACCCGGTCGTGGGACTGCACGTGGTCGAGGAATCGTTCCAGCGCGGCACTGCGGGCCGGCCGGCCGACCAGCCGGCAGTGCAAGCCGATCGAGAGCATCTTGGGGCTACCGCCCAGCCCCTCGGCGTAGAGCACGTCGAAGGCGTCACGCAGATGAGCGAAGAACTCCTCGCCGTTGGAAAAGCCTGCCGGAGAAGCGAATCGCATGTCGTTGGTGTCGAGCGTGTACGGCACCACGAGGTGGTCGGTGTCGGCGACCCGCACCCAGTACGGCAGATCGTCGGCATAGGAGTCCGAGTCGTAGACGAAGCCGCCGTGCTCGACCACCAGCTCCCGCGTGTGCGGTGAGTCCCGGCCGGTGTACCAGCCGAGCGGCGCGGCGCCGGTGAGCTCGGTCAGGATCCGCACTGCCTCGGCCATGTGCGCGCGCTCGGTGTCGCGGTCGACGAGCTGATAGGACTTCCACCGCAGGCCGTGGCAGGCGATCTCGTGCCCAAGTTCGCCGAAAGCGGCCAGCGCCTCCGGATTGCGCTGCAGGGCCCGCGCCACCGCGAAGATGGTCAACGGGATGTCCCGGCGCTCGAAAATCCTGAGTATCCGCCACAATCCGGCGCGCGAGCCGTACTCGTAGAGCGATTCCATGCTCATGTGCCGGTTGGGGAACGCGTCGGCCGGGGTCATCTCGGACAGGAACGTCTCCGAGGCCGGATCGCCGTCGAGCACGTTGTTCTCGCTGCCCTCTTCGTAATTGAGGACGAACTGCACAGCAATGGCCGCGCCCCCGGGCCACTGCGGGTCTGGCGGGGTGCGGCCATAGCCGACCAGGTCGCGCGGGTAGCTCACGCGAGTTCCCCGAACAGCCGCAGGCGCGCCAACCCGCCGTCCGGATAGATGTCCAGCCGGGCCTCGGACACCACGTCGTCGGCCTCGATGATGAAGCGGTGCCGGGTGTCGGGCAACAGATCGGTGCGGGGCAACAGGTCGACCCACTGTCCGTCGGCGCGCAGTGCCGTCAATGCCGCTGCTCCGGGGCTGTTTCCGATGAAGTAGGACGTGTCGATCTCGGCGAGCCGCACCCGGCCCGGTCCGGCGAGCCGGATGCGCACCCAGTCGTTGGAATCGTCACGGCGCCGGGCGGTTTCCCAGCCGTCACCCATCACCTGGGCCTGTCCAGGGAAGATCAGATTCTGCGGTGAGCTGTAGAAGCGATTCGAGGCGTCGAGCACCAGACCGCCGTTCTCCAGCGCCGCCAGGTCCAACGGGCCGACACCGAGGAATCGCTTGTCGGGGCGGCCTTCTCCGTGCACCCGCAGCCGCGCCACCCCGCCGTCCGGGTAGATGTTGAGCCGTACATGCGTCCAGCGCTGTTCCGAGGAGACCTCGAAGTTGTTACGGGTGTCGCCGTACACGCGCGAGCGCTCGATGAGCGGTACCCAGCCGGGGTCGACGGCCAGCTGTTCGGCGGTGGGGTAGCCGTCGACCTCGATGGCATCGACGGAGACGGCCGGCGGATAGTTGCCCTTGAACCACGCGGTGTCGACCACCACGCCGCGGATGACGCCCGGCACACCGAGCCGCACGATCGCGGTGTCGTGGCCTTCGTCGCGACGACGCCGCGTCTCCCAACCGTCGTACACCTGCCCCTTGTGACCGAACGAGGCCGGCCGATACACCGACGGGCCAGGGGAGATGAGGTTCTCCTTCTCGGCGAACAAGTCGTCGTTGGCCCAGATCACCGCCCCGCCGAGGCTCCGCAGCGCGAGGTCGGGCAGCCAGGTGAAGTCGGGCAGTGATTCAGTCATGGCAGCTTCCGGTTCTTGAGGTTTCGTAGCACGTCGACGGTAGCGCCGGGCGCGAACGCGAGTACGTCGTCAGCGCCGAACGCGCCGCAGTCCAGCCCGCGCAGCACCACCGCCGCCAGCGCCTCGGCGGTCGCGGGTTCATCGACGATCGGGCCGCCGCTGCGGTCGAGGTAGGCCTGCAGCCGGGGCGCCGCGGCGGACATGGCGGCCCGAAAGAACGTGAAGGTGGCCAGCCACCGGGTCACCAGGTGACCGGGGTGCATGTCCCACCCCTGGTAGAAACCGCGCTCGAGGGACCGGGTGACGAGCCGATGGTGGCGCCGGATCGCCTGCACCACTTGCTCTTCGGAGCCGACCGGGGCCACCTGCGTCGAGCCGTCGGCGACCCAGACGCCGGTTTGCGCGGCGGCGGTCTGCATCACCGCCTTGGCGTGGTCGGCCACCGGGTGATCGAGCGCCTGGTGCTGCGGTGCGATACCGCAGGCGGCGCTGTAATCGTATGTACCGTAATGCAATCCGCTGCACCGTCCATCGGCGAGCTGGATGGCGCGGGCGACGGTCGCGGTCCCGTCGGGGCCGAGGACCGCCTGCGGGCTCTCGATCTGCAGCTCGAAGCGCAGCGTGTGCTCTGGCAGACCGTGTGCGGTCTCCAATGCCTCGCACAGCCAGACCGCCGCGGTGACCTGTTCGGCCGCACGCAGTTTCGGCACGGTGAAGACGAAGCCGTCGATTGCACCGGCGTCGAGCACCAATTCGAGGGTGCGCAGGGCCCGGCGGCGCTCTGCGGTCGTCAGTCCCTTGATGCGAATCCCGCTGTGGCTCAACCCGAGTGCGGGCAGGGTCGCCGCCGCCCGCGCCGCGTCGCGATCCTCTACGTCGTCGCCGCGGTGGCCGTAGCCGTCCTCGAAATCCAGGCGCAGGTCGGCAATCGGCGCGGCGGTGAGCTGGTCGCGCACCAGCGACACCGTGGCCTGGTCGCCGAGTTCGGCGAAGACCGCCGCGTGCCGGTCCAGCAGTTCGAGCGCGGCCCGACCCCACTGCGCCGGCGTATCGGGAGTCGCGTCGGCCGCGCTGACGTAGACGGTGTGTATCGGCTGGACGGCGGCAGAGCTTCCCGGAAACCGCGCCGCGAGGTCGGCGTCGACGCGGGACAACAGGGTGTCGATGCGCTGGAGCGCATCCGCCGGGATGCGATGGTGGGGGTCCGACACCTGCCTATCGTGCCGTGCCGGCGCGATCTCAGCATGTCGAGCCAGAGTCGGTGTCAGGGGAGCTGATCTAGTCTCGGCAGAGCGATGTCGCAAAAGGAGGCCCTATGACCAGCGCCGAACGGATCGACGATCCGGCCGAGAACGCGGTGCCGAAAACCGGCACGTACGCCGGCCCGGAGTGGATGGGCAAGGCCAACTGGCACTCGGTCGCCGAGTCCTACCTGCTGCGGGCCGTGAAGCCGCTGCTGTTCCTGCTGACCAAGCTCATGCTGGCCATCAACTGGCGCTTCCCGCAGGCCCTGCTGAACCGCGCGTACGACGGTTCCGAGCGGGTGACCAACTGGATGCCCGCGGTGCGCGGGTCGCGCACCGAAAAGGTCGAGCTGCCGAACTGCCCGGCCGAATGGGTCTGGAACGAGACCACCCCGCCGGTCGACGGCCGCGTCATCATCTACTTCCACGGCTCGGCGTTCATCGCGCTCGGCATCAACAGCCACCGGCCGCTGGTGAGCCACATCGCCCGGGACAGCCGCGCGCGGGCCCTGAGCGTGGGCTACCGGCTCTGCCCGCGCAACCTCGTCGAGGACGCGGTCGAGGACGGCGTCGACGCCTACCGCCACGTGCTGGCGCAGGGCGTGAAGCCCGAGAACATCGTCCTGGCCGGTGACTCGGCCGGCGGCTTCATCGCGGCGATGACGGCCGTGACGGTGCGCGACCTCGGCATGGCGCCGCCCGCCGGGTGCGTGCTCCTCTCGGCTGCCACCGACAGCGACATGACGCCGAAATACGAAGCCGCGGCCCGTGTTCCGGACGCGATGTTCCCGGTCGACTTCCTCCGGATGATCAATGAGGTCTTCCTGCTGCGCAACGGCGGGCGCGAAGCGACCCCGTCCCCGGTCGATGCCGACCTGCGCGGCCTCGGCCCGTTCCTGCTGCAGGTGGGTTCGGAAGAGGCGCTGCGCCCCGACTCGGAGCTGCTGGCCGAGCGCCTCGCGGCGGCGGGCGTGCCGGTGCGGCTGCAGGTCTTCGACCGCGCCGTCCACGTCTTCCAGGCCTTCGCCTTCTCGAACCCCGACGCCCGTCGTGCGGTCGGCGAGGTCGCCGAGTTCGTGAAGTCCGTCGCCTGATTCCGCCGAGTGTCGGCTCGTGTTCGACGAGTCACCACGAAACAGCCGAACACAAGCCAACATTCGGCGCTGTTGACCACAGTCGGGAATGAACCGGCGCCGTGCGGCGGTTGCCTACTCCGTGACTGCCGCACCCTTCCGTCTGTCCCCCGACGCCGCGCTGCTCAAGCCCGTTCAGGTCGGAGACACGTCGGCCACCAACCGCCTGTTCATGGCACCGCTGACCCGGTCGCGGGCCGACGCCGACGGCACACCGTCGGACCTGGCGGCCGAGTACTACTCGCAGCGCGCCGGCGCCGGGATCATCATCTCCGAGGCCACGGCCGTCTCGCGCAGCGCCAACGGCGCCTACATGAACACCCCCGGCATGTACACCGACGGGCACCAGGCGAAGTGGGCCGGGATCGCGCAGGCCGTACACGATGCCGGCGGAAAGATGTTCGTGCAGCTGTGGCACGTCGGCCGCATGGCGCATTCGGAGATCAGCGGGGCCCAGCCGGTCGCGCCGTCGGCCATCGCCGCCGACATGGTCACGCACACTCCCACAGGCAAGAAGCCGTTGGAGATCCCGCGGGCACTCGACATCGAGGAGCTCCCCGGCATCGTCGCCGACTTCCGTGCCGCCGCACGCCGCGCGGTCGACGCCGGGATGGACGGCGTGGAGATTCACGGCGCCAACGGTTACCTGTTGCACGAGTTCGCGTCCGATGTGGTCAACCAGCGCACCGATGCGTACGGCGGATCGCCGGAGAACCGGGCCCGGCTGACCGCCGAGGTCGTCGAAGCCGTCGTTGCCGAGATCGGCGCCGGCCGGGTCGGGTTGCGGATATCCCCCGGAAACCCCGCCGGCGACATGCATGAGAACGACGCGTTCAGCACGTACGAGGCCCTGCTGAACCGGATTGACCCGCTCGGTATTGCCTACCTGCATGTCGTCATCGATCCCACCGCCGACCTGTTCGGTGCGATCCGCGCGCTGTGGTCGGGGACGTTCGTGCTCAACACGGGCCGGGGCTCTGGCACCGATTTCTGCCAGCTCAACAGCTTCGTCGACCTGGGTGCCATCAGTGCCGCCGCGGTCGGGCGGTCCTTCCTGGCCAATCCCGACCTGGTCGACCGGCTGGTCCTGGGGGCCGAGCTCAACGAGCCGGATGTGGCGACGTTCTACGCGTCGGGTCGCGTCGGCTACACCGACTATCCGTTCCTCACCGAGGCTGTCGCCTAACTCCAGGCGCAGCGGCCACTCTTTGGCCAAGGGCCACTTATTGCACGTCAGGTTCACGCGGACGTGCGGTAGGTGGCCTTTTGCGTTGGTCTGGTCACTCTCCCAACCACCTGGTTGGGAGGGCCTGTTACGCTTCCGGGCAGGGGACCGTCTACTTGCGGGTAGATCCACCCACAACCCCATCTCAATAGGACCTGGAGCAAACACATGTCCGAAGAAGCCTTCATCTATGAGGCCATTCGCACGCCCCGTGGCAAGCAGCGCAACGGTGCACTGAACGAGGTCAAGCCGGTCAACCTGATCGTCGGCCTGATCGACGAAATGCGTCGTCGCAATCCCGATCTGGACGAGAACCTGATCAGCGACGTCATCATGGGCGTCGTCTCGCCCGTCGGTGACCAGGGCGGCGACATCGCCCGCACCGCCGCGCTCGTGGCCAAGCTGCCCGAGACCACCGGTGGTTTCCAGCTCAACCGCTTCTGCGCCTCCGGCCTCGAGGCCGTGAACCTGGCCGCCCAGAAGGTCCGTTCCGGCTGGGACGACCTCGTGTACGCCGGTGGCGTCGAGTCCATGAGCCGCGTCCCGATGGGTTCGGACGGCGGCGCGTGGGCCGGTGACCCCGAGACCAACTACCGCATCGGCTTCGTCCCGCAGGGCATCGGCGCCGACCTGATCGCCACCATCGAGGGCTTCTCGCGCGAGGACGTCGACGCCTACGCCGTGCGCTCGCAGGAGAAGGCCGCCGCGGCCTGGTCCGGCGGCTACTTCGCCAAGTCGGTCATCCCGGTCAAGGACCAGAACGGCCTGACCATCCTGGACCACGACGAGCACATGCGTCCGGGCACCACCCTGGAGAGCCTGGCCAAGCTGAACTCCGCGTTCGCGGGTCTGGGCGCCATGGGCGGCTTCGACGACGTGGCGCTGCAGAAGTACCACTACGTCGAGAAGATCGACCACGTCCACCACGGTGGCAACAGCTCGGGCATCGTCGACGGTGCCGCGCTGGTGCTGATCGGTAGCGAGGCCGCCGGCAAGTCGCAGAACCTGACCCCGCGCGCCCGCATCGTGGCCACCGCCACCAGCGGTGCCGACCCGGTCATCATGCTGACCGGCCCGACCCCGGCCACCAAGAAGGTCCTGGACCGCGCCGGCCTGACGGTCGACGACATCGACCTGTTCGAAATCAACGAGGCCTTCGCTTCGGTGGTGCTCAAGTTCCAGAAGGACCTGAACATCCCGGACGAGAAGCTGAACGTCAACGGTGGCGCCATCGCGATGGGCCACCCGCTGGGCGCCACCGGCGCCATGATCACCGGAACCATGGTCGACGAGCTCGAGCGCCGCGGCGCCAAGCGTGCCCTCATCACGCTGTGTATCGGCGGCGGCATGGGCGTGGCCACCATCATCGAGCGCGTCTAGGGAGATTGAAAGAACATGGCTGAGAAGACAATTCAGTGGGACAAGGATGCCGACGGCATCGTCACCCTGACCATGGACGACCCCACGGGTTCGGCCAACGTCATGAACGAGCACTACAAGGAGTCGATGCACTACGCGGTGCAGAGCCTGCTCGCCGAGAAGGACTCCATCACCGGTGTCGTCATCACCAGCGCGAAGAAGACCTTCTTCGCCGGCGGTGACCTCAAGGGCATGATGAAGATCGGCCCCGACGACGCCGGCGAGGCGTTCGCCATGGTCGAGGACATCAAGGCCGACCTGCGCGCCCTGGAGACCCTGGGCAAGCCCGTCGTGGCCGCCATCAACGGCGCCGCCCTCGGCGGCGGCCTGGAGATCGCCCTCGCGTGCCATCACCGCATCGCGGCGGACGTCCGCGGCAGCCAGATCGGCCTGCCCGAGGTCACCCTGGGCCTGCTGCCCGGCGGTGGCGGCGTCGCCCGCACCGTGCGCATGTTCGGCATCCAGAAGGCCTTCATGGAGGTCCTGAGCCAGGGCACCCGCTTCACCCCGGCCAAGGCGCAGGCCACCGGCCTGGTCGACGAGCTCGTCGACACCGTCGAGGAACTGGTGCCCGCCGCCAAGGCGTGGATCAAGGCCAACCCCGAGGGCGGCGTGCAGCCGTGGGACGTCAAGGGCTACAAGATGCCCGGTGGCACCCCGTCGAGCCCGGGCCTGGCCGGCATCCTGCCGTCGTTCCCGGCGCTGCTGAAGAAGCAGCTCAAGGGTGCTCCGATGCCCGCGCCGCGCGCCATCCTGGATGCCGCCGTCGAGGGTGCGCAGGTCGACTTCGACACGGCGTCGCGCATCGAGAGCCGCTACTTCACCCAGCTCGTCACCGGCCAGACCGCCAAGAACATGATCCAGGCGTTCTTCCTGGACCTGCAGGCCATCAACGGTGGCGCCTCGCGTCCCGAGGGCATCGCCAAGCAGGAGATCAAGAAGATCGGTGTGCTGGGCGCGGGCATGATGGGCGCCGGTATCGCCTACGTGTCGGCCAAGGCGGGCTACGAGGTCGTCCTCAAGGACGTCACGCAGGAAGCCGCTGACAAGGGCAAGAACTACTCCGAGAAGCTCGAGGCCAAGGCGCTCGAGCGTGGCAAGACCACGCAGGAGAAGTCCGACGCGCTGCTGGCCCGCATCACCCCGACCGCGGACCCGCAGGACCTCAAGGGCGTCGACTTCGTCATCGAGGCCGTGTTCGAGAACCAGGAACTCAAGCACAAGGTGTTCCAGGAGATCGAGGACATCGTCGAGCCCAACGCGCTGCTCGGCTCGAACACCTCCACCCTGCCGATCACCGGTCTGGCGACCGGCGTGAAGCGCCAGGAGGACTTCATCGGTATCCACTTCTTCTCGCCGGTCGACAAGATGCCGCTGGTGGAGATCATCAAGGGTGAGAAGACCTCCGACGAGGCGCTGGCCCGGGTGTTCGACTACACCCTCGCCATCAAGAAGACCCCGATCGTCGTCAACGACAGCCGCGGCTTCTTCACCTCGCGCGTGATCGGCACCTTCGTCAACGAGGCGCTGGCCATGCTGGGCGAGGGCGTCGCGCCCGCGTCCATCGAGCAGGCCGGTTCGCAGGCCGGTTACCCGGCTGCGCCGCTGCAGCTTTCGGATGAGCTCAACCTGGAGCTCATGCACAAGATCGCTGTCGCCACCAAGGAAGGCGTCGAGGCTGCCGGTGGCACCCACGTGGCGCACCCGGCCGAGGCTGTCGTCGAGAAGATGATCGAGCTCGGTCGCCCGTCGCGTCTGAAGGGCGCGGGCTTCTACGAGTACGTCGACGGCAAGCGCACCCAGCTGTGGCCGGGTCTGAAGGAAGCCTTCAACTCGGGTTCGACCGAACTGCCGCTGCAGGACATGATCGACCGCATGCTGTTCGCCGAGGCACTCGAGACCCAGAAGTGCATCGACGAGGGCGTGCTGACCTCGACCGCTGACGCGAACATCGGCTCGATCATGGGTATCGGCTTCCCGCCGTACACCGGTGGTTCGGCGCAGTTCATCGTCGGCTACCAGGGCGAGCTCGGTGTCGGCAAGGAGGCCTTCGTGGCCCGGGCCAAGGAACTGGCCGCCAAGTACGGCGACCGCTTCCTGCCGCCGGCGTCGCTGGAGAGCTAGCCTCTAGCACCACCAAAAACCCCCAAATCCCAAGGGATTTGGGGGTTTTTGCGTTGGTGGGTGACGCCGATGCGCGGTGGTGGCTGGTCAGGCGCCGGAGTCTGTCGCCTGGGGTGCCTTCACGTGGATCCACAGTTTGTCGAGGATGCGCTGCAGGTCCCGGCGCTCGCGCTCGCTCAGCACTTCGATGAGCCCGCCGCACGCCTGCTCGAAGATCGGAAGCGCTTCGGCGACAAGCTTTTCCCCTTCGGGTGTGATGCGGACCGGTGTGCTGCGGCGGTCGGTGGCATGCCGGGTGCGGGCGACCAGCTTCCGGTTCTCCAGCCAGTCGATGAGACCGGTGGCGCTGGCCTTGGTGATGCCGAAGTACTCGGCGATCCCGCTGGGGGTCTGGCGGACAGTCCATTCGTCTTCTGGTTGGGCGAGCTGTGCCGCGAAGATCATCAGGACATCGAGCTTGGCTTCCGAGATGTTGACGCGTTCGAGCTTGCGGTTCACCGCGGCGATGACGTCGTCGGCCAGCCACAGCAGGGACAGTCCCAGCCGGGCCGCACTGACGTCCCTCGCCGGATCGGCACCCTTCATGAGGTTGAGCACGGGCCGCATGGCCTCCGGCGCCGTGAGTTTGACCCGGGCGGCCGAGAGGCCGCGGCGAACGGTGGCGGTGCTGATCTGTGGCCGGCCCATGCCGGCAGTTTAGAAACCTGACAGCAAGGCAACCGAACCGAGTCGTGTCATGCCACCCCGGCAGGTTTCGAGGTCAGCGCGCGGGGTTCGAGTACACCCGCGTCGGTGAGATGAGCACCGCGGCGCGGCCCTCGTCCCGCATGACGCGGTCGTAGGTGTCCCAGTCGTCGTGGGTGCCGCCGGCGGCGGTGAAGACGTTGCGCAACAACACCCTCAGTGTCTCGGCATCGGTGTCGTCAGGCCCGATGACCTCCGCCGTGCCTTCGACCGTCAGCCACTGCCACCCCGCGTGCGCGACGACCGAAGTGCGCGGGTCGGCCCGCAGATTGCGCAGCTTGCGGGTTGATCCGATGGCGACGAGCGCCACGACCGGCTCCCCGGTCGTCGGATGTGGCAACACGCCGGCATTGACCACCGACGACTGGACGCTGCCGTCACCACGCAGCGTGTTCAGCACAACCGGCCCGTGATCACGGGCGGACAGTTCGGCGAATTCAGACAGGTCGGTCATGGCGTCCTCAATCCGCCACGTCAAATGCGGCAATGACTTTCGTCGGTTTGACCCGGACCACCAGCTCGCCGGGGACACCGTTGCGGCGGCCGTATTCCTCGGCGCGGTCGGCGCCCATGTAGCGGCCGCCGGTACGCGTGGCGATGTCGAGCAGCTCGTCGGGGTCCTCACTGATCGCCGCGACGCCCTGAATCTGGACGAACGCATAGGGCGGGGACGTGTCGTCGACGCACAGCACCACGCGTGGGTCGCGGGCCAACGCCCGACCCTTGGCGGTGTCCTTGCCGGTGTTGAACACCAGCTCGCCGCCGTCCACCACGAACCACACGGGTGCGGCCAGCGGCCGGCCGTCGGCCGCCACCCAGCCGAGCACCGCGGTGCGCGTGCCCTCGGACAGAAACGCGATCACATCGTCAGAAAGTTCGCCCATGTGGCCACGCTACGCCCGGCGACTGACGGCCCGATGCCGGCAAAGTCTGGCCGCGAAACCTCAGGTGCGGCGCCGCTTGAACAAGTAGTACCGCGCCGGGTTCTTGCCGCCCCGATCCAGGCCCGGCTCGTCACCGCTGTCGAGCAGCGTCCACCCGAGCGCGAAGCGCCGCTCCACCTCGGCCGGATCGATCCCGGGCACCCCGAACGAGGCGCCCGGCACGAACGCGACGATCAGCAGGCGCGCGTCCGCGGCGGCGACCGCCGTCACCTCGCCGACGTAGGCGTCGCGGTCGTCCGCGCTCATGCCGTGCAGGCACCCGTTGTCGACGATCAGCGTGAAATCGGCGCCGATGCCCTGCCCGGTGAGCCGGGTGGCATCGGCCTGGTCGAACCGCACCGCGCCCGGCGCCGTGGCGTCCCGCTTGGCGGCTTTGGCCCGCGCCTTCTGGACCGCCGTCGCGACGTAGTCGATGCCGGTGACGTCCCAGCCGAGCCCGGCCAGATACAGGGCGTTGTCGCCGGTGCCGCAGCCGATGTCGAGCGCGGTGCCCGGCGTCAGCGCACCGTCACCCTCGACCAGCTCGCGCAGACTGGTGGCTAGTGGATGCCCGTCCCACGGGGTGAATCCGAGCCGGTAGAAGACCCGGAACAGTCGCTGTCGGGAGGACATGGCATCACAGCGCCCCGAGGTCGGCCGACAGCCAGTGCTTCGGGTCGACGGTGACGGTCACGCTGGGGCCGTGCTCGCGCCGGGCGATCTCGAGGTAGGCCGGGGCCTTCTCCTTGCCGAGGTACCGCTCGGCCATCTCGACCAGCTGTTCATCGGTGCCGGTCTCGATGCTGAGCACCGGGCCGTCGACCGCGACGTAGCGGACCGTCGGCTCCAGCCGCTCGGCCATCAGCGACACGTGCCCGGCCGCCTCGATCAGCTTGTGTTTACGGGAGCCGAGCCCGGTGAGCAGCCAGAGCTTGCCGCCGGGGCTGTATTGGTACCAGATCGGCAACGTCAGGGGACCGCGGTCCGGGCCGGCGTTGACCGACAGTGCCCCGATGTGTGGTTCGGCCAGAAATTGTTCGCGTTCATCCTTGGAAAGGGCCATGAACCCAACGTAGCGAAAAAGGGTGACAGCGCAGCGGCTTCGGCCACACGCGCAGACGTCAGTCGGGCAGCGGCATGGTGTCGTACAGCCGGACGCCCTTCGCGTTGAGCCGGGCCAGGCGCCCGGTCAGGCCCCGCGGCAACACCGAGATGGTCCGCGCGACGCCGACGAGTGTTCGTGCGCCCCAATCAGATCCGGGCACGATGGTCCTGGCGTTGACGCGCGCCATGGTGCGGCTGCCGGCCACCGGCGCGGCCATGGTGCGCTCGTAGGCGGCGAACGCGGCAGTGTGATCGCCGCGAGCCGCGGACAACGCGTGGGCCAAGACGTATGCGCCGTACACCGCCAGGCTCGTGCTCCCGCCGACAGCAGGGCCGGGGCAATACCCCGCGTCACCGACCAACGTGACCCGTCCCCGCGACCAGGTGCTCATCTCCAGTTGGGTGATGGCGTCGAAGTAGAACGCCGGGGTGTGGTCCACCTCGCGCAGCCAATGGTCGACCTCGGGAACCAGGCCGGCGAACGCCGCCCGCAGGTGGCGCTGCTGAGCTGCGATGTCGCGGTAGTGGTAGTCCAGCGGCTCATCGGTGCGAAACAGGAACACCGCCCGGGCATCATCGAGGTGGTCGGCGCTGTACACCATGGCCATCTTCCGCGGCGCCAGGTAGCCGCTCATCTCACCTTTGGGCGCAAGCACTTTCGGCACCGACACCACGGCCAGATAGCCGCCGAGGAACCGTTCCCGAACCTCGTCGCCGAAGACCAGTTGCCGGACCCCCGAGTGCAGCCCGTCGGCGCCGACCACCAGGTCGTAGCGCTCGGGGGCACCGTGCTCGAACGTCACCTCGCCGGCGTCGGTGATGGACGTGATCTGGTCGCCGAAGCGGAACTCGGCGTCGTCGCGGACGGCGTCGTAGTACGCCTGACTGAGGTCGTCGCGCATGATCTCGACGTGGCGGTCGGACATGGCCGCGATGAGTTTGACGTAGTCGATGTGCGTCCACCGGGTACGCGGCGGACGGTTGACGGTGAGCGCGGTCGTCCCGGTGGCCCGGGCCTCGATGCGCCCCAGTACGCCCATCCGTTCGGAGATTTCCATGGCCGGCCGGAAGAGGTCGACGGCATGGCCACCGGTCTTGCGCAGGGCCGGTGCACGTTCGACGACCGTCACATCGAATCCGTTGCGGGACAGCCAGTAGGCCAGGACCGGGCCGGCGATGCTGGCGCCCGAGATGAGCACTTTCATGGATTCCTCCGCATTTACTTAACGGTCGGTAAGTGGATGTCGGGTCAGCTTACCGCCCGTTAAGTAAGTTAGGGTGGCTACGTGGCGAGAACCCCGTCCGAGACCCGTGTGCGCATCCAGGATGTGGCGCGCGAGCTATTCAGTCAGAAGGGCGTGCAGCGGACCAGCCTGCAGGACATCGCCGATCGGCTCGGCATCAGTAAACCCGCGCTCTACTACCACTTCAGCTCGCGTGAGGACCTCGTGCGCAGCATCCTGCAGCCGCTGGTCGAGGAGGGCGAGGAATTCGTCGCTGCCCGCGAACGCCTGCGCGGCTCGGCCCGGGCCACCCCACGCGAGCTGTTGCAGGGCTACTTCGACTTCCACTACCGGCACCGCGCCGACCTCATGCTCATCGTCACCGACCTGACCACGCTGGCCGACCTGGGACTGATCGACAGCATGCTGGCGTGGCGCGAGCGGCTGGGCAAGCTGGTCTTCGGACGTCGGCCCACCCTCGAACAAGCCACCCGGGCCGTCATCGCGTTCGGCGGCCTGCAGGACTGCTGCCTGCAGTTCCCGGACGTGCCGGCCGACCAGCTGCGGCGAGCGGCGGTCGACGGCGCGATGGCCGCGCTCGGACTGCCGGACTGACGGACCGATCGCGTCCGGCGCCGGCCGCATCCGGTACCGCACTCGTCGGCGTCGGTACGATTGCCCCATATCGGTCCGAGCGACGACGCCGAACGCAACGGAGAGTGCCTGTTGGAGATCCCCTTTATCGGGCCACTGACGCTGTCCGGGTTCTCGAGTGCCTGGTTCTTCCTGTACCTGATCGCCGTCGTCGGCGCCGTCGCGATCTACCTGCTGCTGCGCAAGGCCCGTCGCAAGCGGGTGCTGCGGTTCGCCAACACCGAACTGCTGGAGCAGGTCGTCGCGGCCCGTCCCAAGACGCGCTCGCGCTGGCGGCACCTGCCGGCGGTGCTGCTGGTGATCTCCCTGGTCCTGCTGACCACCGCCATGGCCGGACCGACCCACGACATCCGGATTCCGCGTAACCGCGCCGTCGTCATGCTCGTCATCGACGTCTCCGAATCGATGATCGCCACCGACGTCAAGCCCAGCCGCATCGAGGCGGCGAAAAGCGCCGGCAAGACGTTCGTCAAAGGCCTGACGACCGGGATCAGCGTCGGCCTCGTCCAATTCTCGTCCAGCGCAACGATGCTGGTCGCGCCGACCAGCGACCACGACGTCGTGGCGCGGACCATCGACACCCTGGAGCCGTCGCCGCGCACCGCGACCGGCGAGGGCATCTTCACGGCCTTGCAGGCCATCGCCACGCTCGACGCGGTCATGGGCGGCGGTGACGGTCCGCCGCCCGCACACATTGTGCTGATGTCGGACGGTAAGGAAACCGTGCCGGCGGACCCGAACGACCCGCGCGGCGCACTGACGGCGGCCCGCGCGGCCAAGGACCAGGACGTCGTGATCTCGACCATCTCGTTCGGTACACCGTCGGGTGTCATCACCTACGAGGGTCAGGAAGTGCCGGTCCCGACCGATGACCTGTCGCTGCAGAAGATCGCGAAGGTCACCGGCGGCGAATCGTTCCGCGCCGAGACCCTCGATCAGTTGACCCGTGTGTACGCCAACCTGCAGGAGCAGATCGGCTACCAGACCATCCGCGGCGATGCCAGCGGCAGCTGGACGCGCGTCGGGTTCTTCGTGCTGGTGCTCGCGCTGTTCGCGGGCCTGCGGATCAACAACCGCCTGCCGGGCTGATCAGCGTCCCGGCATCGTCGTGCCGATGGCGTTGCCCGCCGCGGCGTCGGTGCTCTGGTAGTTGGTGGCCGCGGTGCGCAGCGAGTCGGCGAAGCCGGTGACGGCCTTGCCGAGGTTCTCGCAGTCGGTGTTCAGCACCGGGCCGACGCGCTGACAGGCGGCGCCGGAGGCGAGCCCCGACATGCCGGCCGCGGCCGAATTCAGCGATTCTCCCGGCTTGGCTCCGCCGACCGCGGAGCCGCACGACGCCATGGTGCTCGCCGCGGCCGTCAGAACCTGCGGATCGACGCGCAATTCGGGTGCCATGGTCTTCAGCCTAAGCCCGGGCCGTGAGGGTTCCCGACGCCGTTTCGTGGAGCGGCCCGCACGTATTGCATAAAGTCGGGACCATGCGCTTCGGATTGTTCATCCCGCAAGGTTGGCGACTCGATCTGGTGGGGATCGCCCCACAGGACCAATGGCAGGTGATGCGTGACCTGGCCGCGCACGCCGACGCCGGACCCTGGGATTCGCTGTGGGTCTACGACCATTTCCACACCGTGCCGATGCCGACGGCAGAGGCCACGCACGAGGCCTGGACGCTGATGGCGGCGTACGCCGCCACGACCTCGCGGATCAAGCTGGGCCAGATGTGTACGGCGATCAGCTACCGCAACCCGGCGTATCTGGCGAAGGTGGCGGCGACCACCGACATCATCTCCGGCGGCCGGGTGCAGATGGGCATCGGTGGCGGCTGGTACGAACACGAATGGCGCGCTTACGGTTACGGCTTCCCGTCGGCCGGTGTGCGACTCGCCCGGCTCGACGAAGGCGTGCAGATCATGCGCACCGCCTGGCGTGACGGCGTGGTGAGCTTCGACGGCAGGCGCTACCAGGTCGACGGCGCCATCGTGCAACCCAAGCCGTTGCAGGACAAGGGTATTCCGCTGTGGATCGCGGGCGGCGGTGAGAAGGTGACGCTGAAGATCGCCGCGAAGTACGCGCAGTACACCAACTTCACCTCCGAGCCTGACGGCTTCGCGCACAAATCCGAAGTCCTGCAACAGCATTGCCGCGAGGTCGGCACCGACTACGACGGCATCGTCCGCTCGGCCAACTTCAACGTGGTGATCGGGGAGTCCGAGGCCGACGTCGCCGCGCGCATCGCCCGGATTCGCGACCGCCAGGTCACCGTCGCGCACGAAGCTGCTGTCGACGCGATGGTCAAGAACCTGACCTCGCCCGACTCCGCTTGCGGCACAACCGAACAGGTCATCGAGACGCTGCGGAAGATCAAGGATCTCGGCAGCGAGTACGCCATCGTGTACTTCCCGGAGGCCGCCTACGACAGGTCGAGCATCGAGGCGTTCGAGCGCGACGTCATCCCCGCACTCAGTGACTAGCGAGCATGGACGGGTTTCTGGTCGACGCACCGCCGCTGCGGCCGCCGGTGTGGGTCGAACAGTTCTGGGGTGACCTCACGTTCCTGCACTGGCCCGTCGATCCGGCGAGCGTCGCGCACCTGTACCCGCCCGGCACCGCGCCGGACATCTTCTCCGACGGGCTGACATACGTCGGCTTGGTGCCGTTCGTCATGCACCGGTCGGCGGTGGCCGGCGGTGTGCCGCTGCCGTACTTCGGGACCTTCGCCGAAACGAACGTGCGGCTCTATTCGGTGGACGCCGCCGGCCGGCACGGGGTGCTGTTCCGGTCGCTGGAGACGACGCGGCTCGCGGTCGTCGGGGCGACGCGGCTCGGTATGGGCGTGCCGTACACCTGGGCCAAATTGCGCGTCACCCGCACCGCTGACCGGATCACCTACGCGGGCACGCGCCGGTGGCCGGAGCGCGGCCTGCGGACCCTGGCGGAGCTGGCCATCGGCGCACCCGTCGACCCCACGCCGTTGGAGGTGTGGCTGACCGCGCGGTGGGGCGCGCACACCCGCAAGGCCGGCCGGACCTGGTGGGTGCCCAACGAACATCCCACCTGGCCGCTGCGCCAGGCCGAGGTGGTCGAGCTGACCGACGATCTGGTGCCCGCCAGCGGTGTGGTGCCGGTGGGACCGCCGTTGCGCGCGTTGTTCTCACCGGGCGTGCCGGCCCGCTTCGGGCGGCCCACCGCGCTCCGCTGAGCCTTTCCTCGAAGGTGTCCGATTGCGGTCCGGAAGATGAACGGCTGGTAGCGCAAAGGTGCAGTCTCGGTGATCATTGCGCCATGTTGCCGACGATGCGCGAAACCGGACGCCGAGCCGCCCCGGTGCCGATCCCTTCCAATGCCACGGCCACCCGGCGCACGGTGCGCCCCGGCGCCGTGGGTGGGCGGTCGCGGTTCGATGCCGAGGCCCGGCCCGCCCACCGCGCGGACCTGGCTCAATCGCGCCTGTTCGCGGCACTGCTGCTCGACGAGATCGCTGATCTGGAAGACCAGATGACGGTGTTGGAGCGGCGATCGCGGCGCGCGCAAGCCACCGCGCAGGCGGCAGTGGAGTCCCCGACGGACGCTCTGCTGGCCCTGCGCCGGAGGGTGCTGGAGGTGCAGCGGATGCTCGACGCACTGCGTCGTCGCTTCCCGGGCGAGGGGGATTCGCTGCGCGTGATTTAAACCGTCAAACGGTTCCGGCGGGCATTGCTGAAGCGGATATTTGAGGCATGGAGAAAATCTCGCTGACCGCGCTGGCCCGCCGGCATCTGGACATCGCGCGCGATGGAAATGGCGGGCGCAGCGCTCACACGGTCTTCGGCGGCCACGAGCATGCATTGCGGCAGACGCTGATCGCTCTCGCCGACGGCAACGAGTTGGGCGAGCACGAGAGCCCCGGCGAGGCCACGCTTCAGGTGCTGCAGGGCCGGGTGCGCCTCGTCGCCGAACAGGCCAGTTGGGACGGCATGGCCGGCGACCATCTCATCATCCCGTCCACCCGGCACAGCCTGAAGGCGCTCGCCGACTCGGTGGTGCTGCTGACCGTCGTCAAACAGCCGGCGCGTTAGCCGGGATGAACGTCATCGCGCGCTCGGCGAGCGCGGTGATCGTCAGGCTCGGATTGGCGCCCACATTCGCCGGGACGGCCGCACCGTCGGTGACCAGCAGGTTCTCGTAGCCGAAGACGTGGTTGCGGCTGTCGACGACACCGGTCTCGGGGGACTCGCCGATCACCGCGCCGCCGAGGATGTGCGCTGTCGACGGGATCGCGAAAATGCCTTCTGTCACACCGGAATACGCGACGCCGCCCATGCGGCGGGCAAACCATTTTGCCGCGTCGTAGGCGGCCGGCACGAAGTCGGGATTGGGGTTGTCGGGGTCCTGCTCGGTCGTCAGGGCGACGTTGCCGTTGGGGAGGCGCATCTTCACCTTGAGGCGCATCGCGTTGTCGATGGACTGCATGACCAGCAGGATGATCACGCGCCGCGACGTGTCCTTGATCTTCCAGGCCGCCAGCGCCGCTTTCGGGTTCTTCGCGGCGGCGGCCAGGAAGTGCAGCGGCCGGGTGCCCCGCTTGCCCGCCTCGATCATCAGATTGAACAGCAGCGACTGGGTGTCGCCGCCCTTGCCGTAGGTGACGACCTCGATGTGCGTGGACGGGTCGGTGTAGATGCTCGAGGTGATCGCGATCGAGTGCGTGAAGTCGTCGGGGTAGTCCTTGGGCGCCATCACCGCCATGATCGATTCACTGTTGGTACGCACCACATAGCCGAGCCGATCGGAGATGTTGGGCAGTGAACCGCTGAGCTTGCAGCGCTGCAGGAGGCGGTTGGTGCCCAGCGCGCCGGCTGCGACGACGACGCCACGGGCGCGCAGCTTCTCGGCAGTGCGCTTGCCCCACGCGCCGCTCTTCTGGTGTGTCACTTCGTATCCCGCCGAACCGTCGGCGTCGAGCGGCTTGATGTCGGTCACCGCGCGCTCGCTGAAAATCTGCACGCCGAGTTTCTCGGCGAACCACAGATAGTTCTTCCGCAAGGTGTTCTTGGCGCCGTGGCGGCAGCCGACCATGCACGAACCACACTTGATGCACCCCGTGCGGTCGGGGCCGTCGCCACCGAAGTACGGGTCCGGCACCGTCTTTCCCGGCTGCCCCAGGAACACCCCGACATGTGCCCGCCGGTACGTGTCGCCGACGCCGATCGCCTCGCCGTACTCCTTCAACAGCAGGTCCGCCGGTCCGTCGTCGTCGTACTCGACGACACCGAGCATGCGCTCCGCCTCGTCGTAGTGCGGCGCGAGTTCGGACTCCCAGTCGGCCAGCCCTTTCCACTGCGGGCTCTCGTAGAAATTCGGGAACGCCCGGTAGAGCGTGTTCGCGTACCCCAGGCTGCCGCCGCCGACGCCGCAGCCGGAGCCGATGAAGATGTCCTTGAACAGTGTCAGCCGGAGGATGCCGCGCATCCCGACCTGCGGTGCCCAGTAGTAGTTCTTGGCGTCCTTGGTCTCGTTCGCGAAGTCGGCGTCCTCGAAGCGGCGGCCGCATTCGAGAATCGCTACGCGATAACCCTTTTCGGCCAGCCGCAGCGCCGAGACGCTGCCGCCGAAACCGGATCCGATGACCAGCCAGTCGTAGTCGTACGTCATCCGTGACCTCCGCGGGTGGGGCGAACTGCGACGAGCGTAGTCCCCGGCGGTCACGGCCGCACCTGATTGCTGGGACTGGCTAGATAGCCGGTCCCAGCAGGTCGTCGGCGTCCTTGATGACGTAGCCGTAGCCCTGTTCGGCGAGGAAGCGCTGACGGTGTGCGGCGTACTCGGCGTCGAGGCTGTCGCGCGAGACCACCGAGTAGAAAACCGCGCCGCCGCCGTCAGCCTTGGGGCGCAGCAGCCGGCCCAGGCGCTGGGCCTCCTCCTGCCGTGACCCGAACGTGCCCGAAACCTGAACGGCCACAGACGCTTCCGGCAGGTCGATGGAGAAGTTGGCCACCTTCGACACCACCAGCGTGCGGATCTCGCCCGACCGGAACTGGTCGAACAGGGCCTCACGCTCGGCGTTCTTGGTCGAGCCCTGGATCACCGGGGCGTCCAACTCCTGCCCGAGTTCCTCCAGCTGGTCCAGATACGCGCCGATCACCAGGGTCGGCTCGTCGGGATGCCGGGCCAGGATCGACTTCACCACCGCGATCTTGGTGTGCGCCGTCGAGCACAGCTTGTAGCGCTCCTCGGGCTCGGCCGTCGCGTACGTCATCCGCTCGTTCTCGGTCATGGTGACCCGGACCTCGACGCACTCGGCCGGCGCGATCCAGCCCTGCGCCTCGATGTCCTTCCACGGGGCGTCGTACCGCTTCGGGCCGATCAGCGAGAACACGTCGCCCTCACGGCCGTCTTCGCGAATCAAGGTGGCGGTCAGGCCGAGTCGGCGCCGGGACTGCAGATCTGCCGTCATCCGGAACACCGGCGCGGGCAGCAGGTGCACCTCGTCGTAGATGATCAGACCCCAGTCGCGGCTGTCGAACAGCTCGAGGTGCTTGTACTCGCCCTTCGTGCGGCGCGTGATCACCTGATACGTCGCGATGGTGACGGGCCGAATCTCCTTGCGCTCGCCGGAGTACTCGCCGATCTCCTCCTCGGTCAGCGACGTGCGCGCGATCAGCTCGCGCTTCCACTGCCGGCCCGCGACGGTGTTGGTGACCAGGATCAGCGTCGTCGCGCCGGCCTTCGCCATGGCGGCCGCACCGACCATCGTCTTGCCCGCGCCACACGGCAGGACCACGACCCCCGAGCCGCCCGACCAGAACGAATCCGCGGCCAACTCTTGGTAGTCACGCAGTTTCCAGCCGTCCTGCTCCAGCGCGATCGGGTGCGCCTCGCCGTTGACGTAGCCTGCCAAATCCTCTGCGGGCCAGCCGATCTTGAGCAGCATCTGCTTGACCCGGCCGCGCTCGGACGGGTGGACGATGACAGTGTCGTCGTCGATCTGGGCCCCGAGCATCGGGGTGATCTTCTTGTTGCGCAGCACCTCGGCGAGCACGGCCCGGTCCAGGCTTACCAGCGTCAGCCCGTGCGCCGGGTGCTTCACCAGCTGCAGGCGCCCGTAGCGGCCCATGGTGTCGACGATGTCGACCAGTAGCGGCTGCGGCACCGCATACCGGGAGAAGCTGACCAGCGCATCGACGACCTGCTCGGCATCGTGGCCCGCGGCGCGCGCGTTCCACAGCGCCAGCGGCGTGATCCGGTAGGTGTGCACGTGCTCGGGCGCACGCTCCAGCTCGGCGAACGGCGCGATCGCCGCCCGCGCCGCCCCGGCCTGCTCGTGGTCGACCTCGAGCAGCACGGTCTTGTCCGACTGGACGATCAGGGGTCCGTCAGTCATGCGCCATCCACTCCATCAATTGCTCGCAAGCCATCCGATCCATTATCCAGACGCGCGCGAGTTGTCCATTTCCCCGCGAGCCGGGCCGCCCACCCGCGAGAGCAACGGGACCACGGCGCGCGTTATTCCGGCGCAACCACCGAGGTCACCCGGTGGATCGCGAATTCGCGGACCCGCCCGGCGGCCGGGTCGTAGGCCGTCAGCTGGCCGCCGCGGACGTTGACCGGCGCCACCACCCGCTGCGTGGCCACTCCCGCGGCGTCGACGTACCCGATGACCACCGACGACTGCGTCAGCGCGGCGTCGGTCAGCAGTGAGATGGCGGCCGCCGGGTCGAGTCGCTCGCCGTTGCCGCCGCGGCCGGTCTGCCGCAGGACGGCGACGATGGCGCCGAGCGTCTTCTCGTTGGGCGCCTGCGGGTGCCGGAACGTGCGCCGGTGAATGGGCGTGGAGACGCGGGCACCGAGTGGGCGCAGGTCGACGATGGTGCCCGACCAATCCTCGGCGGCCGGGGCAAAGCCCGCAGTGCGCAGGCCGGCCAGCACATCGGCGATCGGGGCGGGGGACACCGCGACAGTGGGGGCCAGGGCCCGCAGGCTCAGCTGCTCGAGCGTGGGCGAGGCCAGCGCCTGCGCCAGCAACGCCGGGTCCTCACACCGGATGAACGACGACGCCATGCCGACCCGCAGCTGCCCGTGCCGGCGGGCCACGTCGTCGATCAGGTAGGTGAGGCCCTGCGGCACCGGCGTTTTGGAGTGCCGGGCGAACAGGGTGTGGATCTCGCTGGCGGTCCGTCCGGTATCGAGGGCGCGGCGGATGGACTGCTCGCTGATGCGGTAAACCGTTGCCGCGCCGGCAGATTCGATGTCGGCGACGGTCGCAAGCTGGTCGGCGAGGTCGCGTTCCAGCGGCCCCGGGACGACGACCGTCAGGTCGGCCTGCAGCAGGAAGTGGTCGATCGGGTCGGGCAGTGCCGCCGCCATCGCGGCGACGACCTCTTCCTCGGGTGCGCCGGCCAGGAGCAGCCGGATGGGCCCGGCGATGGCGCCGCGGCCGACCATGCCCAAAGCGTGCGCCTCGGTGAGCAGTTCGTCGGTGGGCTCGGGTTGCAGCCGGGCGGTCCAGCGCGGCCGGCGCCACAGCATCGCCGCCGAGGCGGTGGCGGTGTCCATGGTGCCGCCCGGCGGCAGCTCGGCGAGCACCGTCAGCAGCAGCCGGCGGTCCAGCGGCGCGGCCGACGAATACAGCGCATTGGTCAGGGCGGCATAGGGCTTGCCGTCGGGGCCGCGCTTGCCCACCAGGCCGGGACGGCACGGCAGGCCCAGCCAGGTGGTGGCCAGCAGATGCCAGCGCGTCGCGGCGCTCGATTCGATGAACCGGTCCGCGGCCACGGTCGGCGCCCAGCAGGGACCGTCGTCGTGGTCGTCCGAGTCCGGGATGCCCGACGCGATCAGCGTCGCCGCCGCGCACAGTTCCAGGATCAGGGACAGCCGGCCTTCGTCGATGCCGGTGACCTTCGTCAGCCGCTTGGCGTCGCGGACCCCGAGGCCCCCGCTGCGCAGCTCGGGAACCGGTGTCGCCGAAAGGGTTTCGAGGACCAGCTCCACCTCACGGAGCAGGTCGATGGCCGAACCGGCCGCAGCCGCGTCGACGTCCTGCTCCGCGAGCACGGGTGTCGACGGTGCCGGTGGTGTCAGCGTCGTCGGCCCCGGTGCCTGGCCCCGCAGCACCTGCCCGACGAGCCGCGGCAGGATCACCGTCTCGTCGTCGATGCGGCGCAGCAGCCCGGCCGCGATCAGCTGCGGCACCGGACGGTCGGGTGCGGTCCCGGGGGCCGCGTCCTTCGTCCGGCCGATCGGGGATCCGTCGGCCAGCCGCTCCAGCAGTTCCCGCTGTGGTGTGTCGATCGCGGCCAGCTTCGCGGCGATGCCGTCGGCGTCGGGGTCCTCGACGGTGACCTGTCCGGGATACCAGGGCAGCACCGACGCCGCCTCCGAGACCACCCGCACCGTGTCGCCGCCCCACACCAGCCCGCGGGTGCGCAGCTCGTCGAGCGCCGAGGTGACGACCTTCTTGTTGGCGCGCCCGGCCAGCAGTTTGAACAGCGCCCCGGTCGGCACGGCGATGGTGGTGGCCTGCAACGTCAGCAGCGCATCCAGTACGGCCAGCTGAAGAAAATCGAGATCGTCGGTCGCGGCCTTGACCGATTGCCGCGACTGGGCGCGGGCCGCCAGCGCCGACAGGGTTGCCGGCGGCGGTTGGGTGAGGTCGGGCCGGACGCTGAGCAGCTGCACCAGCTGCGCGTCCGACATGTCGGCCAGCCAGGAGCCCAGCGGCACACCCGGGGATTCGTCGATCATTGCTGACCAGCGTAAAGCAGGTGACTTTGTCCTCCGCGCGTCCTCCGGCGCCCGGCCTCGCCAGCGGGCGCAGCGCCTGCCACAATGTCTCCGTGGCTGACAAGAAGAAGAACCAGTACGTCGACAATGGCTGGCCCGAGGTGTCCGGCGACGACCACGCCGTGAGCGAGCTGGCAACCGACCGTACCGGCGCGCTCTCGCCGTTCGGCGACCTGGAGTTCCCGCTGCCGGCCGAGAAGCTGCCGTACATGCACCCGGTCACCGTCGTCAACAAGTAGCCGTGGAGCTCTCGCACCTGGACGAAACGGGTGCGGCCCACATGGTCGACGTGTCCGCCAAGGACGCCACCCGGCGTACCGCGGTCGCGGCGGGCGTCCTGCACACCCACACCGACGTCGTCGACCTCATCACCAGCGGTGGACTGCCCAAAGGTGACGCGCTCGCGACCGCCCGCGTCGCCGGCATCATGGCCGCCAAGCGCACCAGCGACCTGATCCCGCTGTGCCACCAGCTGGCGCTCACCAAGGTCGAGGTGGCCTTCGAGACCAGTGCGAGCGGTGACGCCATCGGCATCACCGCCACCGTGCGCACCACGGACCGCACCGGCGTCGAGATGGAAGCCCTCACCGCCGTCAGCGTCGCGGCGCTGACGCTGTACGACATGATCAAGGCCGTCGACCCGGCCGCGCGCATCGACGACATTCGGGTGCTGCGCAAGGAGGGCGGCAAGACCGGTCTCTGGGAACGGGCATGACCCGCTCCGCCCGCGTCGTCATCGCCTCCACCCGCGCCGCCGCCGGGGTCTACGCGGACCGCACCGGCCCGCTCATCGTCGCCTGGCTCACTGAGCGCGGGTTCGACGTGCCCGCGCCCGTCGTCGTCACCGACGGCGCCCCGGTGGGCGCCGAACTGCGCCGCGCGATCGCCGACGACGTGGACGTCGTCCTCACCTCCGGCGGCACGGGAATCTCGCCGACCGACGCCACCCCGCAGGCCACGCTCGAGGTCCTCGACTACCAAATCCCCGGGCTGGCCGACGCGATCCGGCAGTCGGGGCTGCCGCACGTCCCGACCTCGGTGCTGTCGCGTGGTGTGTGCGGCGTCGCCGGCCGGACGCTGATCGTGAACCTGCCGGGCTCGTCCGGGGGAGTGAAGGACGGGCTGGGCGTGCTGGCCGGAGTGCTGGACCACGCGCTCGACCAGCTCAGCGGAAAGGACCATGCCGGGTGATCGTGCTCCGCGCCGACCTCAGTGAATCGCCGATCGATGTCGCGTCCCACGAGGCGCTGGTCGACCACAGCTCCGCCGGTGCCGTCGTGAGCTTCGCCGGTGTCGTGCGCAACCATGACGGCGGTCGCGGGGTGACGCGGCTGGAGTACTCGGCGCACCCGTCGGCCGCCGACGTCCTGGCTGAGGTCGCCGCCGACGTCGCCGCCGCCTCCGAAGGCGTGCGGGCCATCGCGGTCAGCCACCGGATCGGCGTGCTCAACATCGGCGACGCCGCTCTCGTCGCGGCGGTATCGGCCGATCACCGCGCGGCGGCATTCCGCACCTGTGCGCTCCTGGTCGACACCGTCAAGGAGCGGCTGCCGGTCTGGAAGCACCAGTTCTTCACCGATGGCACCGACGAATGGGTCGGCTCGGCCTGAGATCGTGTTCCCGCTCGGCTCGCCCGAAGACGGGCACGGAAGTACATAGCGTCAATCACCGCCGCGCGCAGCCGCCGTGATTGACGCCAGGTACGTATTTCGGGCGTCGGCAGTCCCTGAGTGCAATATCCGCCCGCTGGTCGCCCACTGATTGAACTCACGTACTTCTCCGGCGTCACACGCTGACCAACGAAAAGAAATCGCCCCGGTCGATGACCGGGGCGATTCTCTTTGTCTGTATTACGGAGCCGGCGGGGCGTCGACGATCGGGGCCGGGCCGGGCGCCGGAGCGTTCGGCGGGGCCGGGATGCTGCCGCCGGGGGCGCCGGTGCGCGTCGAGGCGACGGCGAGCAGGGCGTCACGACCCGAGATGTCGTTGTTCTGGACCGCGTGCCACAGCTGCTTGAGGTAGCTCATGTTGGCGCTGTCGCCCGTCTCGGGCGCGTCCATGGTCGAGCCCGGGGGCAGGTTGGTCGGGCTGGCGAGGTGCGGCGTGCCGTTCGGCGGGGTCTGCAGCGCGGCCGGGGCGGCCGGCGCGGGAGCCGCGGCGTCGGCAACAGGGGCCGGAGCCGGGGCCGGGGCGTCGACGACCGGGGCCGGCTCGACCGGCAGGTCCTGCTTGGCGTGCAGGGCCCAGACGCCGGGCTCGGCGGGCGCGTCGGTGGTGTCCCAGTTGGCGGCCTGGATCACGGGCGCCGGGGCCTCGACGGGGGCTTCCGGGGCAGGTGCTTCGACGACGGGCGCCTCGGGGGCCGGGGCCGGAGCCTCGGGGGCGGGAGCGGGAGCCTCGGGCACGTCCAGGGCGGGGGCCTCAGGGGCGGGGATTTCGTTCGCGACGTTGACGATCGCCGGACCCTCGGGGGCCTCAGGGGCGGGCGCGTCCAGCGGAGCGGCGGCCTCCTGCACCGGGGCCGGGTCGGCCGCGGCGTTGAGCTCGGGGTTGTCCAGCGGGGCGGCGGCCGGGGCCGGCGCCGGGTTGTTCTTCACGACGTTGCGCGGGGTGGCACCGGACAGGCCCGTGCCGCAGACCGGCCACGCACCGCGGCCCTGGCTGGCCAGGACGCGCTCGGCGACGGCGATCTGCTGGTCCTTGCTGGCCATGTTGGCGGCGGGCGCGTACTCGCCACCGCCGTGGGCGCTCCAGGTGCTGGGCGAGAACTGCAGCCCGCCCTGGTAGCCGTTGCCGGTGTTGATGGCCCAGTTCCCGCCGGATTCGCAGCGGGCTACCTTGTCCCATTCGCCGTCGGTCGCGGCGGAAGCCTGTGCGGCGAGGGCGATGGTGCCGCCACCAAGAACCGCGCCGGTGAAGGCGATCTTGGCGACAGAGACACTGGACGTGGTCGGTTTACGGTGGCGTCCACTCATGAAAAAAGCAGTCCTCTCGTCAACGCCTGCGAGGTCAGCTGTCGGGTTCGGGCTGGAGAGGTTGCCCGGCCTGCAGAGCAGGCTTCACCCCAAGGAGCCGAAGCTCCTGGTCCTGATTTCCTCGGTGGACCGGTTGGGTCCCCCGCCTCCATCCACGGGTTGTCGTCGGCCGCACCTGATGGATGGAGCTAGGCGTTTCAAGTGCGGGTGCCAAAGGGTCGCTCTGGCTTGAGAGACGACGGTATCGGGTCAGTTGGGTTCCGTCACCTCGACGGATTTTGGGCGTTTCGGGCCCGAGCAAATTATGAGAGGACTTTAAAGCCGCTGGCTGATTCGGCGTTTTCGCAGGTGTTGTTGCGGGTCAGAGGCGCCACAGCCAGGTCGTTACCGATTCGTTATGTGAGGCATTTCACAATTAGCCGCCGGCGAAGGGGGGTAGGACATCGAGCGTCTCGGCCGTCGCCAGCGCGGTGTCCAGATCGCGGACGGCGACGCCGTCGCGCAGGAATGAGCAGCGTGAGAGCACTTTTGCCACATCTGCCCCACGGGTACCAATGGAGTTCACCAGATCACGGACGGTTACACCCTCATTGAGCTGCAACGTTTCGGTCTCGATTCCGGTTGCGGCCTTCGCGGCGGCGAAATAGCGCACCGTCACCACCAATTCAGCCACCCTCAGCCGCCGATCGCACTCATCGGGCGGTCCGGCTGGACAAAACCCGGATCGTTTATTCCATGACCCGCCGGCTTGGCCCACATCGCGGCCCGCCAGGCGGCCTCGAGCGCATCGTCGTCAGCGCCGCCTCGCAGCAACGCCCGTAGATCCGTCTCCTGCTGTGAGAACAGGCAGCTGCGCACCTGACCGTCGGCCGTCAGCCGGGTGCGGTCGCAGGTGCCGCAGAACGCGGCGGAGACGGACGCGATGACGCCGACGGTGCCCAGCACCGTGCCGTCGTCGTGGACCTGCCAGAGCTCGGCGGGTGCCGAGCCCCGCGGCGCCGGGTCCGGGCGCAAGCTGAATTCGCGGCGCAGTGCCCCGAGAATCTGGTCGGCCTGCAGGACCGAACCGCGCTGCCAGTGGTGCCCGGCATCGAGCGGCATCTGCTCGATGATCCGCAGCTGGTAGCCGTGCTCGAGACAGAAGCGCAACAGCGCCGGGGCATCGTCGAGCCCTGTTGCCGGATCGAGCACGGCGTTGACCTTGACGGGACTCAGACCGGCGGCCTTGGCTGCGGCGAGGCCGTCGAGGACGTCGGAGAGCCGCCTGCGCCGGGTGATGGCGGCGAATCGGTCCGGATCGAGGGTGTCGAGGGAGACGTTGACGCGATTGAGGCCGGCTTTCTTGAGCGCGGCCGCGCGCTTGGCCAATCCGATGCCGTTGGTCGTCACGGCGATGGCCGGACGTGGTTGCAACGCGGCCGCCGCCGCGACGACGTCCTCGAGATACGGAACCAGGAGTGGCTCACCGCCGGTGAACCGCACGCCCGTGATGCCGAGGCGCATCACGGCCACCCGGATCAGCCGGGTGAGCTCGTCGAGAGTGAGCAGGTCGGCGCCGGGCAGCCAGTTCAGGCCCTCGGCCGGCATGCAATAGGTACAGCGCAGATTGCAGCGGTCGGTGACCGACACCCGCAGATCGGCGGCGACACGGCCGTACGTGTCGATCAGCGGCCCGGTTGCCGGGGCCGGACCGACAGGCCGCGCGACGGTGGGGAGGCCGAGGGGTGTGAGTGTCATGTCTGCCAGGTTGGAGCGGGGTGGGTCTGGTCGACGGGGACGATCTGCTTGCCGAGCGGCAGCAGCGACACCGGGATCAGTTTGAGGTTGGCCAGCGCCAGCGGGATACCCACGATCGTCAGGGCCTGTGCGATGGCAGTGGCGATGTGGCCGAGCACCAGCCACCAGCCGCACAACACCAGCCAGATCACATTGCCGACCAGGGCGCCTGGGCGCGGGCCGGGCTTGTCGACGACCGTCTGACCGAACGGCCACAGCGCATACACGCCGATGCGGGCCGCGGCGACGCCGAACGGGATGGTGACGATGAGAATGAAGCAGATCAGTGCGGCGAGGAAGTAGCCGAGCGCCAGCCAGAAGCCACCGAAAACCAGCCAGATGATGTTCAGGACCAGGCGCATGTCACCTCCCGCAAGTAGAACTCTCAGTCTACTGAGTAATGGGGATGCTGCGATCAGAGGTGGCCGAGTAGAATCAACGACAACGCGTCCTGCGGAGGTGGGGCGCTTTCGTTATGTAACCGTATGTTGAGAACGAGCAGGTGAGACCAGTGCCAAGCGGCCGGGTTAAGTGGTACGACACGGAGAAGGGCTTCGGCTTCCTCTCTCAGGAAGAGGGCGAGGACGTCTACGTCCGGTCTTCGGCGCTGCCCGCCGGGGTTGAAGGTCTCAAGGCCGGCCAGCGCGTCGAGTTCGGCGTCGCTGCCGGACGCCGCGGCCCGCAGGCGCTGAGCCTCAAGCTGATCGACCCGCCGCCGAGCCTGTCGCGCACCCGTCGCGAGGCGGCCGCCCCCGAGCACAAGCACACGCCCGACGAGCTGCACGGCATGGTGTCGGACATGATCACCCTCCTCGAGGACGTCGTGCAGTCCGAGCTGCGCCGGGGCCGTTACCCCGATCGCAAGACGGCCCGCAAGGTGTCCGAGGTGGTCAAGGCCGTCGCGCGCGAACTCGACGCCTGATCCACGCGCCGAACGTTGGCTTGTGTTCGAGAGCCGGCTGATTTCTCGTACCCAAGCCAACTGTTCGCGGGCAGACTGGGGACGTGACCTACGTCAAGCCAGGTTCTGAGTACACCCGCGACACCAACTACATCAGCACCCGGATCACGGCCGACGGTCGTGACGGGTACCCCGTGGAACCCGGCCGGTACCGGCTGATCGTTGCCCGGGCCTGTCCCTGGGCCAACCGGGCGATCATCGTCCGCCGGCTGCTGGGGCTGGAAGACGTTCTCTCCATTGGCTTTTGCGGTCCGACGCACGATCAGCGCAGCTGGACGTTCGACCTCGACCCCGGCGGCGTCGACCCGGTGCTGAAAATCCCGCGGCTGCAGGACGCGTACTTCAAGCGCGACCCGAACTATCCCAAGGGCATCACGGTGCCGGCGATCGTCGACGTACCCACCGGCGCGGTCGCGACCAACGACTTCCCGCAACTGACGCTGGACCTGTCCACCGAATGGACGGCGTATCACCGCGAAGGTGCGCCGCAGCTGTACCCGGAGCACCTGCGCGACGAAATCGACACCGTCCCCAAGCGCGTCTACACCGAGGTCAACAACGGTGTCTACCGCCACAAAAGGCACACCCAACTTTTGGCGGCGTGACCGGTGGCCGCGTTTGCCGACTTTGCGACCGAATTCCAAAGGCGTCGTGCGCATCTCGAACAGTTGCCCGGCAAGGTCTACCACGAATGGGCTGAGTCGCTGAACCGCGCGGCGAAGCTATTCAGCCGAAACACTGAGGAGCTTTGTGCGCACCTCGGCCAGTTCGTTGGTCAGCCAACGGTTGCGACCGAACTGCCGGAAGAGTTTGACGAGGAGGCGGCCCGCCTTCTGCTCAACTATCTGGCTGCGCTGGCTGGACTGCGTGATGCACAGCGCGTGGTGCATCGCAGGCTGTGGCCAGACCCGGTCGAAGAGGCCGGCTCATGTGAAAAGTGCGGCCGGAGTGATCCGAAGCGGACCAAATGGGAGACCACGGTTTGGGATCCGAAGCGTCTGGAGCTGCTTGGCGATGCGCGGATTGTCTTTCTTACCAAGCTGCGTGATTACTCGCTGCACTACGCCACACCCGTCATGACGGTGGCTACTCAATTCAGATCACTCGGCGGCAGCGGGGGTCCGATGCAGATGGCGAACTCCGTGGGAATAGCGCGAGACAAGCTGCTCGAATGGAGTGGCTGGAATGCGACCTCGCGTGCCTTCATCACCGAACATGACGGCGACATCATTGACTTGCTGCCACTAGTTGCGTTCTTCTCGCAAAGGGTGCGCGAGTTCATTACGTGGTTCGGTGCTCAGATTGACGGTGCGGTCGGACAAGAAGCACGTGAGTATGTCGAGAAGCACAACGATCTCCGAGCCTGGTACAAGGTCCACGAAGCCTCTGCCCAGTATCGCGCGGTCCGGAATTCAGAGCATCACCGACGCCGCGTCAATGCCCGACTCGAACGAGCCGCGTACACGCCGGTCAGTTGGCGCGTCATCGCAGTTGCCGAGAACGGCGAGTGTATCGTCGGCGAGTCTGATTGGCCACCTTTCCATTCCCCCGCCTGACGCTAGATAAACGCGATGGCGTCCAAGTCGCTGAGCAGGAACAACACGCCGTTGCTCCTGCCGGACACGCCCTGCCTCGGGTGCTTAGCGTGCCTTGCAGTGGGACGCGCTGGATCTTTACGGACTCAAAGCCAACCCGACCCCTCTGAGTGGCAATACCCGGGATGGCGGCGCCGCAGACGGCGAGCGCCGCTCAGATAGCGGTTGCTCTTGTAGCGGATTCACACC